>CBDIWQ010000072.1:0-5866 GCA_965285965.1 uncultured bacterium
CGCAAAGAAGACGAACACCTGACCGCCCAGATCTTGAAGGTGTTCCGAAAACGCGACGAAGTTGATATTCGTGGCGTTCAGCATCAACTCGACTGAAAGGAGAATCGCGATGATGTTGCGCCGGATCAGCACGCCGGCCACGCCCGTGAGGAACACGATCGCGCTCAAGATGAGGTAATAGGAGACAGGCACGGTCATGGGTTGGGAGACTCCATGACGTCCCTCTTCGCCAGGATGATGGCGCCGACCATCGCCACCAAGAGAATGAGCGAGGCGACTTCAAACGGGAAGAGATAGGTCGAGAAGAGGGCCTCCCCGATCGCCAACGTGTTTTCTGCGGCGGGCGCCTCGCCGGTTCCCGCCGGGACGGTGCCGCTGTCCGGTTGCCCGGTCGTGGCGCTGCCCGCCAGCAAGATCATGAATTCGATGAACAGAGGGACGCAGACGAAGCCCGCGATCCGCCATTGGCTGTGATACCGGTCATCGCGCTTGACGTTGAGCAGCATGACGACGAAGAGATATAAGACCAGAATGGCGCCCGCATACACGATGATTTGGACCGCCGCAAGGAACTCCGCATGGAGGGTCACGTACAGACCGGCCACATGGAAAAACATGACGAGCAAAGAAAGCGCGCTATAGACGGGGTTTTTCAGTGCCACCACCAAGACGGCAGTGAGCACGATGATAGCGGCGAAGTACCCGAAAAAAAGCTGCCCCACGGTCCACTCCCTTATCCACGCGCCGGAACCGGTCCGGCGGTTGCCCAATGCTTCCCTGCGTTTAGCTTGGCTTTTGCGGTACGTGTTTATAGGGGACGTTGAAGAACGCCACATTCGGATGCTGCAACTCGAGGCGCTTCTCGCGCACCGGGAACGAACGATCGCCGATCGCGAGCAATTGTTCCTTGTTCAGATGGAGCTGCCGCTTGTCGTACACGGCCCATTCAAATTCTCTCGTCATGCCCAACGCGTCCACGGGGCAGGCTTCCACACACATGCCGCAAAACAGACAACGCGTCATGTCCATGTAATACTCTTTGGAGTAGCGTTTCGTCGGCTCGCCCGGCACTTCGGCGCTGATCACGCGGATCACCCGCGAGGGACAAGCCGCTTCGCAGAGATCACAGCCCACGCACTTTTCGGTCCCATCATCGTAGCGCAGCAGCGCCAGCATGCCGCGATAGTTATCCGGCTAGGTGCGCTTCTCATGCGGGTACTGCAACGTGATCGGCTTGTAATGGAGCAAGTGCGACAGCGTGGCCTTCATGCCCACGAGGATTTCGTAGAACGTGATGGTCTTCAGCCAGCCGGTGAAGGAGCGTCGTCGTGATGTGAATGCCTGCGCCATGTCCGTGTTCTTTACTGCATTTGATTGTAAATGTAGACCGCGATGGCCGTCACGATGATGTTGCCCAGTGCGATGGGCAACATGACCTTCCACCCGAACTTCATGAGTTGATCATACCGAAGCCGGGGGAGTGTGGCGCGCAGCCAAAAAAACAGGAACAGGAAGCCGTAGACTTTGACGGTGAACCAGGCGACGCCTTCGGCCCAGGCGAATGATTCCAAACCTAGATGACCGAGGATCGTGCCGGGATAGGGGGCATTCCAGCCGCCCAGGAACAAGGCGGCGGCGACGCAGGACACCAGCACCATGTTCGCATACTCGGCAATGAAGAAGAACGCGAAGCGCATGCCGCTGTATTCCGTAAAGAAGCCGGCGACCAGCTCGCTTTCGGCTTCCGGTAAGTCGAAGGGCACGCGGTTGGTTTCGGCGACGGCCGAGATGACGTACACGACGAACGCAAAGATCTGGGGCGCGGGAAAGGCGAACACATACCAATGCCAGAAGCCTCCCGCCTGAGCCTCGGTGATCTTCACCAGGCTCAAGGAGCCGGCCATCAACAGCACGCCGACGATGGCCAAGCCCACATTCAATTCATAGCTGATGATCTGCGCGGCGGAGCGTAAGCCGCCGAGCAGCGAGTATTTACTGTTCGAGGCCCAGCCGCCCAAAATGATGCCGTAGGCGCCGATGGAGGTAAAGGCGAGGATATAGAGAATGCCGATGTTGATATCGCTGATCACGAAGGGTTTGATGGTGAGGCCGAAGACTTCGAGCGTCTGGTCCGGGCCGAACGGAATGACGGCGAAGCCGATCAGCGCCGGCACCATCGCCAGGATCGGCGCCAGGCTGAACAGAAACTTGTTGGCGCCGGCCGGCACGATGTCTTCCTTGAAAAAAAGCTTCAACCCGTCGGCGATGGGTTGCAGAATGCCGTAAGGACCGACTTCCATGGGACCCATGCGGTCTTGCATCCAGCCCAGCACCTTCCGCTCTGCCAGGGTCAGGATCATGACGGTCAACATCACAATGCCCATGACGGCGGCGATTTGGGCAAGGGACACAGCAAGGCGTAGACCGATTTCAGTCACGATGACTCTCCTCAGTTAACGGGCAGATCAACGGTGCTCTGTTCATGCGACTTTCACCATCGACACCGCCGTCGTCCTGAAGGCGGGTACGCGGGTGACCGGGTCGATGCGGCAATCAAACAAATGGATCGCACCCTGGCCGAAGTGATCGGGGAACCAGGCCAGGCCTTCCGGCACGCGTCCGACGACCTTGACCGGAGTGATCAACTCTCCGCGGGCATTCGAGAGACGCACGCGATCGCCGTCCGCCAGCGCAAATCGGGCCGCGTCGCGCTCATTAATGCGCAGGGCACCCGTGCCTTCGATTTGCACGAGACCTTTGGACCGGGTGGAAAACTTGCCGGAGTGGAACAGGCTCTGCACCAATTCCAGCTGCACGGTGCCCTCCGGCCGAGGAGCCGGCGGTTCCAAGGAATACCGGGCCGCGAGGTCCTGTTGATAGCCGGTGGCCATATACCGGTCCATGACGGCCCGATCGGTTTTGGGCAGGATGGGCGACGGTCCGAGGACCCCATAGCCTGGAATGAGGCTGCGGATCTCTTTCAAAATATCCTTGCTGTCCGCGTAATCGAAGGGCGAGTCCATGAGGATCGCCAGCGCTGCGAACACTTCCCAGTCCGGCCGGCTCTCTCCGACCGGCTCAATCGCGGGCCGGACCGCCTGCACGTGCCCTTCCGTATTGGTGAAGGTGCCGCTCTTTTCCATCGCGGAGGCCACGGGCAAGACCACATGGGCCAGCGCGGCCGTTTCGGTCAGAAACAACTCCTGACAGACCAGGAGATCGAGTTTGCGCAACGAGGCGTCGGCCCGCACCTGGGCCGGGAGGCTCGCCACGGGATTTTCCCCGACGATGAACATGGCCTTGAGGAGGCCGGCTCCCGCCCGGTCTAGCATGTCGACGAGGGACGCTCCGCTGCTCGCCGCCGGCTCGCCGCCCCACAGTTGCACCAGGCGGTCCCGGACTGTCCGATCCGCGATATCGCAGGGGCCCGGGAGGAATTCGGCGGCAGCGCCCATCTCGATGGCGCCCTGGTCGTTGTTTTCTTCGGCGAGAGGCGCGAAGCCGCATCCGGGCTGATCCATCTTCCCCAGGAGCAGCAACAGGTCCAACAGATCCATCGAACCGGTGTAGCCGGCCTGGCTGCGCAGGAGGCCTTGCCCGGCCAGGACCACGACGCGTCGTCCGCCCGCGAGGACCTTGGCGGCATCGCACCACGCCGCGCGGTCGATGCCGGTCGCCGTGTGCAGATCCGCCCAGGACATGCGCTCCAGCGCCCCCCGGATCGCCTGCACGTAAGCCGGTTGCCGCTGCTCGAGATCCGGCTGGACCAGCTGCTGTTCGACCACCGCTTTGAGGAGGCCCAGAACCGGATTGCACAGGTACGCGGTCGGTGCGGAAAAATGGTGGGAGGAGAGGTTCGCGATGTTGCTGATCGTATCGATCGCCGGCTCGAGCGCTTCAATCGTGATGAGCGTGGCGCTCCGCTTCTTGACGGCTTCTTTGACCTTGAGCCCTGTGATCGGATTCGTCTCCGTTATGTTGGTCCCGACCAGCAGCAGCACGTCGGCGGACAGGATGTCGTCGAAGCTCACGGTCCAACGGTGGGTGCCTTGCACCCGGCGCATCGCCTGGATCCCGTTGAGGTGGCCGTAGCGCGCGCTGCTGTCGATGCTGTTCGTGCCGATGGTCATGCGCATGAATTTCTGGAACAGATACAACTCTTCGTTGGTACAGCGCCCCGAGATAAGTCCGCCGAAACTCTGCCCGCCGTGGGCGGCCTTGATCGCGCCCGTTCGTTCCGCGATGAATTCCAACGCTTCTTCCCACGTCGCTTGTGCCAGGACACCGTCGCGGCGCACCAATGGATGGGTTAACCGTTCCGGATGGCTGCCGGCATGAAACCCGAAGAAGCCACGGGCGCAGAGATCGCCATTGTTCCGTCCGGCCCCTTGGGCCGAATTGACTTCGACCAGTTCCTGGTTCTTGGTTTGCACCGTGATCTGGCAGCCGTCTCCGCAATAGCCGCATATCGTGTCGGCCCGCTTGAGCATCCACGGCCGGTATTCGTACATCGAGAGGCGGCTCGTAATGGCGCCGACCGGACAGATCTGCACGCAGCCGCCGCAGAACTCACAGTCGAGCGGGTGGGGCCCGAAGTGCTTGATCTCCGTCATGGTGCCGCGGCCGACGGGGGCCAGGGCTTTGACGTCCATCACTTCGTCGCAATAACGGACGCAGCGGAGACACTGCACGCAGCGATTCATCTGGGTTTCGATGAGCGGGCTGAAATAGTCCTTCGGGAAAATGCGCTTGGTTTCGACGAAGCGGCTCGTCGTGGCCGTATACTGATGGGAAAAGTCCTGCAAGTCGCAGCGGCCGCCCTGATCGCAAACCGGACAATCCAGGGGATGGTTGGCCAGGATGAACTCCAGGACGGACTTATGGGCGTCATTGACGACGGTCGTCGCGGTGCGCACGCTCATGCCTTCGGCGACGGGCGTGCTGCAGGCCGTTTGCAGCTTCGGCATTTTTTCCACTTCCACGAGGCACATACGGCAGTTCGCATCCGGTTTGAGCTTCGGGTGATAACAAAAGTGCGGAATCATGACGCCCACCCGACGTGCCGCTTCGATCACCAGTGTCCCCTTGGGGACGGTGACCTGTTGGCCGTCGATGGTGAGCCGAACGGTGTCTGTCGTCGTATTAGGCATCAATCACGCTCGTTGTGAGGCCGCCTGATTGCCGTGTGCAAATCCACATCCTAGGTTCCAGGGCGGACGGGCTCAGGCCGGATCAGATTGGCCGCGTCCGCTTCATGAATTAATGTCACGTACTCGTGCCGCCAATGTTTCAGGGTGCTCATGATCGGGGCGACTTCCGCATCGCCAAAGGCGCAGACGGTGCGGCCGGCGATGTTTTTGCACAGATCCGTCAAGGTTTCAAGGTCCTGCGCCTGTCCCCGCTTCGCCACAATGCGGCGCATGGTCTGCACCAGCCAGGAGCTGCCTTCGCGGCAGGGGCTGCACTTGCCGCAGGACTCATGGTAGAAAAATTCCATCAGGCGCAGCGCGGCCCAGACCATACTCGTGCCCTCTTCCATCACGGTGACCCCGCCGGAGCCCAGCATGGACCCTGCGGCGGCGACAGACTCGAAGTCCAGTTTCACGTCCAGATGGTCCGGCGTCAAAAACGGGGCCGAGGCGCCGCCTGGTATGAAGGCTTTCATAAGTCGGAGGCCAAGCGGTCTTAGGAAGACAAATGTACGCAGCAACTCCTTGGCTCACAGAACGACATGGCTACGATCCGACTTATCTGGACGTGAAGCTGGACTTCGAGTCTGTCGCCGCCGCAGGGTCCATGCTGGGCTCCGGCGGGGTCACCGTGATGGAAGAGGGCACGAGCATGGTCTGGGCCGCGCTGCGCCTGA
>CBDIWQ010000073.1:0-7020 GCA_965285965.1 uncultured bacterium
GGTCCTGAACCGTTTGCGCTGACCGAAGCGTCCAGGTGATTTATGCAGTGCCTCAAATGCAAAGGGTTCATGATGGTCGAGCGGCACTATACCCTTATGAATCGCCGGATTTATGCCCGTTGCCTCAACTGCGGGTTTTGGATCGATCTCGCCGACCTCCTTCGCTTTTTCCATAAAGTGATTGATAGCGGCATAAAAGGTGGTAAGGTTCAGGAATCCTTCACCCTCTAAGAGGCAGTGATGCAAGTTCGTCTGACCTGGCGTGTAGCGGTGCGAGCACTTCTCGTCCGTTCCACCTGTATGTGCGTGGTGTTTGTTTTGTCCTTCCTATCCCTCCCGCTCGCCTCGGCCGACGCCGCCTATCGCGGCAAACACAAAGTTCGTACCGTGAGTCTGGCTCCGCAGCCCCTGCCGTGGAGAGTGGTGCCCGCCCATAGCATTCTGCTCAAGGAACTGAAATCCGGGCGCATCCTGTACCAGCATGCTTCCGAAAAACGGCTCTCTCCCGCCAGCCTGACCAAGATCATGTCGGCCTTGGTCATTCTCGAACAGGGCAACTTGGCGGATCAAGCAACGGTCAGCAAGAATGCGGCGCGGGCACCGAAGACCCATCTTCGCCTGAAGGCCGGCGAAGTGTTCCGGCTGGCAGACCTTCTCAAAGCGATGCTCATCGTCTCGGCCAATGACGCCTGTCTGGCGGCCGTCGAACATGTGGGCGGGGATGAAGCACAATTCGTGCTGTTGATGAATGCCAAGGCTGCGGCGTTGGGATTAACCGATACGCATTTCAGCAACGGCTGCGGCTTCGATGGTCCGGATCATTATTCAACGGCTGAGGACCTGGCCAAGCTCAGCGAAGTCGCCCTGCAGAATGCGGTCTTTCGAGAACTCGTGAGAGAAGAACGGGAAATCATCACGCCGATTACCGGGCACCGTGCCTATGTGCTGCACACGACGAATCGGCTCCTCGGTCACATTCCCGGCGTCGAAGGCGTGAAGACGGGTTTTACTTCCAAGGCCGGCCGGTGTCTGATCGCCAAGGTCTCTCAGAACGGCAGCGATCTCCTCCTCGTCATCCTCAATTCCAACCGCCGCTGGAACACCGCTAAGAGCCTCATCAGTTACGGTCTTCGCGCGACCGAACCGATTCATTAATATGCCTGTGTGACCTGCCATCAAGCCGTTCCGGATTGGCCCGCCTGCGATCCCTGAAAACCGGCGCCGGAAGGCAATCGTCCGAGGACTGTGGCGGAAGAGTTTGGCTCAGCGAGTACGGACTACGAGTACGGACTAGTGGGGTTGGGCGAACTCGATGTTGATGTCTTTCCCGAGATAGTTCACCTGGAAGCCTTGTCTATCGTAGGCCAGGACCGCGCCCATCACATTCTCATCTCCGTATTCTTCTTTGCCCAACAACTTGCGAATATCGTCCGGACTTTCGCTGTTCAGCACATTACGGAAGATGCCTCGCGTTTTGTGCGCGAATCGATTGTTGATAAAAATCAGATCGACCTTGCCGTCCTGAATCCGGACGCCCGCCATGGGACCGGTGGGCTTCCGCTGGTCGAGCAAAAAGATAAAGCTCGCTTCCTGCTCCGCTTTGATTCCGGAAATTTTCTCATTGACCAGCGCATCGAGCGCTTTACCTTCCGGATCGCCGAGTTTGATTCCGAACAGCGAGATGCTGTCGCTGGCAATCGCTTTGGGGTCCATCACATCATTCTTGCTCAATTCATAGGGTTCAGCATGGGCTATGGAGACAAATCCGGCAAGGGTTGCCGCGGCTATCCACGCTATTGTCTTCAGCCCGCGTTGCTCCCTCATCAAATCCTCCTTCGTCCGTACGCTTACTCGGTGATCAAGGTTAGGTAACTTCCTGCCGGCAGGTTGGGCGAAATAATGGCGCCATTCTATCCAACGGTCCTGCGTACTTGCAACAAACCTGCAGTGAAAAACATGGAGATGGTGAAGGAAGCACCCTCCACTCACGGGGCGGGAGCCGTGGCAAGGAGTAACTCGCCCAGCCGGCGCAGCCCTTGGAAATACGCCTGCGAATCAAGATCCAATCCCGGAGTCAGATCCTCAAGATCCGTGAGGCAGTCTCTGACGATCGCTATCCGGCGTTCGTCCAATCCTTCAGGGCTATCCAGGTAGAACACCACGCAGCCGCTGATGACAGTATCCAATGTCATCAGTTGGCCTTGGTCGGGACTTGAGAATTGAGGCCACCCTTCGCCGCAATGTTGCTCCCATGCGGCAGCAATTGTGTCTCTCGTCATCATGCACTCCCGTGAATATGGCCGCTATGTCGCATCTAGCGTAGCGCATGCAGAAGCCGGACGGCAAGCGGACCGGAACAGCCGAGAACCGGAAGCGGTATCCCTGCAGGGTCAATCATCCGGCGGGCTCCCGGCCCGAGTTGCCCGACCTGCGAAACCCTCGCCTTCGCGACCATCCCGGTCGGCACAGCATCCGAGCGGTTGAGATCGTTCAGTTCTATTGCGAACAGCGGAGGCCGCAGTGGTAACCCGGCCTTACGGATACAACCCCCGCTGCTGGTGCGCTCGAGCGACGTGGTCGATCCCGCTCATGAGGGCCGCCATGCGCATGGAGGTTCGACGTTCCGTGGAAAATTGAAGGGTGCGCTGAAAAGCGGACGTAATAATATCGTGTAATCGCGCCTGAATGTCCGTGGCACTCCAGAAGAATCGCTGGAGATCTTGGACCCACTCGAAATAGGACACAATGACGCCGCCCGAATTCGCCAGGATGTCGGGAATGATAAACACGCCCTTGTCTTCCAGAATGCGGTCGGCTTCCAGGGTCGTGGGACCATTCGCGCCTTCCGCCAGGATCCGGCACCGTAGCCGCGGCGCATTCTTCACAGTGATCTGCTCCGACAGGGCGGCGGGGACGAGGACCGTGCAGCTCAGTTGCAATAGCTCCTCATTGGTCAGGGCGTCGCCGAGCTTCATTTCGACAAGCGACTGCTTTGTGGCTTGGCCACGGCGAAGGATCTCCGGTATATCGAGACCATTCGCATTGTAGATTCCGCCGGAGACGTCGCTGACCGCCACGACCCGAGCGCCCTGTTCATGCATAATGCGGGCGGTATGCGAGCCCACGTTGCCGAACCCTTGAACAGCCACGGTCGCCGTCTCGATCGGAATGTTCAAATGCCGGAGCGCTTCTCGCGTCACATTGACCACGCCACGGCCGGTCGCTTCTTCACGACCCAGGCTGCCTCCGAGCGACAAAGGTTTGCCGGTCACGGCGCCGGGGACCGCATATCCGACCTGTTGGCTATAGGTGTCCATGAACCATGCCATGACCTGCGCGTCAGTGCCGACGTCCGGGGCCGGCACATCTTTATCGGGGCCGATCAGCGGAAATATCTCGGACGCGTAACGCCTAGTCAGGCGCTGTACTTCGGCGGAAGATAATTTTTTGGGGTCCACTTTCACCCCGCCTTTAGCTCCGCCATAGGGCAACCCGGCGAGCGCGCATTTCCATGTCATCCACATGGCCAACGCCGCGACTTCCCCCAGGCTGACATCGGGGTGGTACCGGATGCCGCCCTTCGAAGGCCCGCGTGAAGAGTCATGTTGCACTCGGTAGCCGGTGAAGACTTCAACCCGTCCGTCATCCATGCGCACCGGCACGCTGACGATGAGCGACCGTTGGGGAAGTTTCAACCGTTCCCGGAGGTTCGCGTCCAGATGCATGGCATCCGCAGCCTGATCAAATTGGGCGACAGCCAAACGGAATGTGTGGGTATCAAATTCTTGCATAGGTCCTCTGGGCATCTGGCGCGCTTTCGAGGAGAAATGTATCGGTGATCGCCGTGCTCTCGACCGTGCGCCATGTACCCGGGAACACTTCGGCGACACATGATGCCACATCGCGCTTCACGCGCCGGACAGGCGTCGGGCAGCGGAGGGCGCCGGCCATCGAGGTAATGGAGCAATCCGCCAATCCACATGGCTGGATCTGGTCAAAAGGGGATAAGTCCAGGTCGACATTGAGAGCGAACCCGTGCATGGTGACGCCCTGCTCGATCCGTATGCCGATGGACGCGATCTTCTGGCGAGCCTCCGCCGCCATGGTCCAGATGCCGGGTTTCTTCGCCTGTCGCTGGCCGTTAATCTGCCAACGCCTGAGCACTCGCATGATGACGTCTTCCAAGAGCCACACGAGCTGCCTCGGTCCCGTCGCATGGCGAGCCAGCCGAAGGATGGGATACACAACAATCTGCCCGGGACCGTGATACGTCACAGACCCGCCCCGATTGACCCTATGGACCTCCGCGCCCTGCGTACGCAGCCGGTCTTCGTTGCCTCCCCAATGCGACGCCTGTGCGGTCCGGCCCAGCGTGTAGACCGGGTGGTGCTCTAAGATGAGCACCGTGTCACCTCTGTGGCCCTGGACGCGCTCGTGGTGAAGACGGGTTTGGAGCGCCCATGCATCCCCATAGATGACCGGCTCATCGATGATGCAGATGTTGTCCGTGAGCGGATTTGGCATAGACGTGCAAACGGGACGTCCGGACGTTATGCCATCCATTAGGGTTCCACTTTCTGCAGCGCGGGGCGCGGAAGGCTGATGGTCGCAGGGCCGCTTCGACCCTGGATCGCCAACTGGAACGTCGCTGTGTCGCCGACTTGCATCACGCCGTGCCAAAAGTCGCCCACATTGTAAATTTGATGATGGTCGAGCGCTGTAATTACATCTCCGGCTTGCAATCCTGACACGGCAGCCGGTTTGGAGGCGTCGACATTCAAGACCAAAATACCGCGATCCAGCTCCAGTCCGAAGCTCGCTGCCACGCTGGGCGTAACGGTGATCGGCGTAAAACCCAAATCGGGCCTGCTGACCGAGCCGCGCACAACCATCGACTGAATATGCGCATACACGGCGTCCAGTGCGATGGCGTAACTGATAGCTTGAGCCGAGGGGGCGATGGCGACGTTGATCCCGATGACCTGTCCTTTGAGGTCCACGAGGGGACCTCCGCTATTGCCGGGATTGATCGCCGCATCGGTTTGGACCAGGTTATAGAGGGTTTCGCCGTTGGGGGTCAGCACCGAACGGTCCACAGCACTGACCACGCCCACCGTCACCGTCGACCCACCTTTGAGCGCGAGGGGGTTGCCAATGGCAATGACCGTTTCGCCGATTTCAAGTTCCGCGGCTTGATTCAGACTCGCAGGGAGCAAGTCCTCCGCCGTGATCTTGACCAGGGCCAAATCAAGAAGAAAGTCACGGGCCACCACCCGCCCAGGGGTCAGCCGGCCCGTGTGGAGTCCGACGACAAGGTTTTTCACGCCTTCGACCAGATGATTATTGGTCAAGATATAGCCGCTGCTGTCGATAATGATGCCCGAGCCGGAACCGGACTGACTCGTATGGGGCGAGAGACTACCCGTCATGCCGCGTGTCAGAATCGTGACTACCGAGGGGCGGACTTTGGCCACCACGGCTGGAACCGAGAGAGGGCGATCTTCAGCGGCGGACTGGCTGACCATGCCCGCTAATAGGGCGACAATGACGATCAGGAGGGAAGAGACTTTAGGGAAACGTTGGGAGCGGATGATGTGAGCGCACCGATATTCCATAGTCGAGGGCAAGAGCTGCATAGGGGACGCATTGTCGCACAACTTTATGCAGGGGGGAAGGCGGCAACGAGGCGAGAAGGGCTGGCCTAAGCGCCTCGTTGGCCGTCCGCTCCTGTACTATTTAATGGCTGCAAACAGCTCTTTTATTTCCGGCGTCTTGAGCTTCTTCAGCGCTTTGGCTTCGATCTGCCGGATGCGTTCCCTCGTCACGGAGAGGCTCTGCCCCACCTGTTCCAAGGTGCTGGCCTCATCGTAGCCGATGCCGAAGCGCAGACGGATGACCGTCTGCTCGCGTGGTGTGAGCGTACTCAGGATGCGGTCCAACTGCTGCGTCATTTCCGTCCGGTGTACGTTGGCATCCGGTGGAACGGCTTGCTGATCCGGGATCATATCCCCGAATTCCGTGTCCCCGTCGCCGATCGGGTTTTCCAGCGCCACGGGTTCCTGAAACGCCTGCACCGTTTCATGGAGCCGTTCCGGTCGCATCTGCAGCACATCGGCGATCTCTTCTAACCTCGCGGGTCGTCCGAACTGCTGACCCAGCCGGCGGGTGACCCGGAGGATTCGATTGGACGCCTCAGTCTGGTGCACCGGAATGCGGATGGTCCGGGATTGGTCGGCGAGCGCGCGAGTGATGCCCTGCCGGATCCACCAGGTGGCATAGGTGCTGAATTTGAACCCCTTGCGGTATTGGTACCGCTCAGCCGCTTTCATCAAGCCGATATTGCCTTCCTGGACGAGGTCCAGCAACGTCAGACCCCGACCGGTGTAGTGTTTGGCGACGTCCACCACCAAGCGAAGGTTACAGCGCACCAGTTCGTCTTTTCCCTTTTCCAGGATGCGACGGGCCGTCTCCAGTTCGGTGAGCACTGCCTTGAGCGGTTTCACAACGCTGATCGGAAGCTTCATGTCCTGGACGGCAGGTTTCAGCATGCCGGTCAAGATATGCTCCGCACTGTCCAGCGCCGTGGCTGACAGGCCGCTCAGCCCTCGGATAATGTGGAGTTTCTCAACCAAGGCCAGCAGTTCCGGGGTGCGTTTACACCGGGCCACCAGCTTGACCGCCTGCCGCAAGGCGACGCGTATGCGACGAGTGCCTTCATCGACCTGTTTCGCCAGTACCACTTCCTGTTCGCGCGTCAGCAGCGCGCGCTCGCCGAAAGATCGAAAATACAGCGATTCGAGCAGGAACGGACTCGCCCCTTGGCTGGTCCGCATCGCCGGCGCACGTTTTCTCTCCGCGGGCGAGTCGTCCCCGCCATCGCGGCCAATCACTTCCAGGATCCCGCTGGCGGTCGAATCGTCAGCATCCAGATCCGCAGCTACCGTAGGTTCCGCCAGCTCATCGACCCCATCTACCGTTCGCAATTCTTCCTCGTTCATAGGATCCCCTTTCCGCTCATGA
>CBDIWQ010000074.1:0-4799 GCA_965285965.1 uncultured bacterium
CAACTCCTTGGCTCACAGAACGACATGGCTACGATCCGACTTGGGACTCAGGATTTTTCATTCGGTCAAACGTCAGGCCATTCCGCTGGGATTCGAGCAGCGCCCGCTGGGACCTCTCGTCGGGAAAGTCCTCGGGATGTTGGATGGGACACATCACACCGAGGAAATCAAGACGGTCGTTCTAGCGGCCCCCCGGGATACGCAGGGCTTCCTTACGCGGATGATGGAGGCCCTGCGGCAATACGACTGTCTCGTCACGTCGCCGGCAAACTCCATCCGGCAACATTGGTTTAGCATCGTGCAGGACCAGGATCTGGTGCATCTGGGCCATGCGGCCCTCTTGTACCGCCAACGGGATCAGGCCTTCCTCTTCGATCCCTGGTTGTTGCCCTGGTTTGCGGAATCCACCGTGCCGTCGCTCTGGGGCGGTCTGGTGCCCAAGCCGGCGGTCGTCTTTCTGACACACGACCACGATGATCATGTGGACCCCCGTACGTTACTGCATCTCGCCAAGGACACCCCGATCATCGTGCCGAGCCGGCGCAATCGCAAACACCTCTATTACGATTATCTGTCGCTGTTGCGGGAGCTGGGTTTCGGTCGCGTGATTGAGTTGGCCCACGGAGAGAGCTGGCCGTTCGAGGGCGGGGCCGTCGTGTCGGTGCCGTTCTATGGGGAAGATCCCTGCGATGTGGAAATGCCGAGGAATTGTTATCTGGTGACCGATCGAGGGCACAATGTGCTCGTCCATGCGGACAGCGGCCCGACGAACAGCGGCCGCTCCGCACTGAAGGACGGCGTCATCCAACGGTTGGTGGAGAAATACGGCCCGATTCGCCTCGTCTGCGCCTCGCAGCAACAATTGCTTGAAATCAGGAGTTATGCGGCGCATGCGTCGTTGTCCCCTCCGGGGAAATGGCTGGACGTCGGAGAAAACGGATATTTGACGAATACCTACCTCGCGGAACTCTGCGCCGCAGCGCAGGCCACCCTGTTCGTCTCGTATGCGACGGGAGGGGCGGAATGGTATCCCGATCATCTCTCCTTCATGTTCAGCGAGCGCAACCCGGCCCGCACGGCCTTGCTGACGGCGCATTGGGAGAGACCGGAAAAGCTGAAAGATCTGCTTGCCCCGCAGGACTGCGCCTATCATTCCGCGCGGGCCTTGGATATCTATCGCGCCACGCACACCGGGCGCCTGGACGTTGTCGGCACCCGGGACTCGCTGCTGCCCTTGAATCTATATCGGTTGGATCACGGTGAACCGCCGTTCATGAAATCAGGCGGACCCGCATAACGCATTTTCCATCTCGAAGGAGTCCACATGAGCGGATCGACAACTCCTATTCTCGTCACCGGCGCAGCCGGGTTCATCGGCTGTCACGTGACCAAGCGGTTGTTGGATCGGGGGGATCACGTCGTCGGTCTCGATAACCTCAATGATTATTACGACGTGCGCTTGAAAGAAGCGCGCCTGGCGCAGCTCACGCCGCACGAGCGCTTTCGTTTCGTCAAGCTTGATTTGGCTAACCGTCAGGGAATGCGCGACTTGTTTGCCGACCAACCGATCAGGCGTGTGGTTCATCTTGCGGCGCAGGCGGGGGTCCGCTATTCGCTCGTCAACCCCCATGCCTACACGGAGAGCAACATCGAAGGTTTCATGAACGTTCTGGAAGGCTGCCGCCACGGCCGCGTGGAGCATTTGGTCTATGCCTCATCCAGTTCGGTGTACGGCGGGAATACGCATATGCCGTTTTCGATCCACGATAATGTGGATCATCCGGTCTCACTCTATGCGGCCAGCAAAAAGGCCAATGAATTGATGGCGCATTGCTACGCGCATCTATATCGGCTGCCCTGCACCGGTCTTCGCTTCTTCACCGTCTACGGGCCATGGGGCCGGCCCGACATGGCGCTCTTCATTTTTACGAAGGCGATCCTGGAAGGGAAGCCGATCGAGGTGTTCAACCACGGGAAGATGAAACGCGACTTCACCTATGTGGACGATATCGTCGAAGGCGTGATCCGCACACTCGATCAGACGGCCACGCCGAATCCCTCATGGTCCGGCGACAAGCCGGACCCGGGGACCAGCGCCGCTCCGGCCCGCGTCTACAACATCGGCAATCATCAACCGGTGGAGCTGTTGCGCTTCATCGAGGTGTTGGAGGAGGCCATCGGCAAGAAGGCGGACAAGAAATTGATGCCGATCCAACCGGGCGATGTCCCGGCGACGTATGCGGATATCGACGATCTTGCGCGGGACGTCGGATTCAAGCCCGCCACGCCCATCGAAATCGGCATTCCGCGCTTCGTCGCCTGGTATCGCGAGTTTTATCGAGTCTAGAAAGAAAAGATCGGCGGATCAGAAGGCGTCCTGCTCGGCATCAGGTTCGATAGGGCCCGAGATCTAGGGGCAGCCCACCGGCACGAACCCCGTTCCAAACAGCCTCGACAGGGCCATGTACCGCGCATTGTCATAGAAGGAATAGCTGGGCCCCCGCTGGTTGCGGCCGGTCAGGTCTCCCCCGTAAGACGGATCGGATCCGTAGAAGAATCCTCCCCGGGTTCTTTGAACCAGGTGCAGCCACTCGGAGTGCAGAGCACAGACTTCCTCTCGGACCGATTCTCCGGGGGCGATACGCGCACGCCAATCTCGAGCCCAATCCGGCACCGCCTGCCGATCGCCGCTCTGAGAGGGATCGCTATAGAAAGGCACTTGATAATGCCGGCCGTCTGCGATGGTGTGGGGGATCGTCGGCATATGTTCGAGATTCGGCACGGCCGAGAGGGGCTTGAGCGCCATGGGACGGCATCCAGGCTTCTCTTTGTTCGTATAGAGCGACGTTCCGTCGGTTTGGATACATTCCCAGGTGGTGATAGGTTCGGTGGTAGCCGGAGGGGTGTCGGCCAATGCGACGGGTGAAGCGCTGGCCAAGAGGACCGCTGCAATAACCAATGAGAGAGACATCAGCCGCATGGGGCACCTCCACAACGGTATGGCGAAGACAGGTGCTGCCTGATCGCCCCGTGGTCGTTCGCGTGAGTGGCAGCCACACCCTACGCAATGCCCAGATCGTCAGTCTATGCCTCTTTGGAGGGGAGATCCAGTCTAGGTTCAGGACAACCTCATCCCAGGAGCTTGCGCCGGCCGCATAACCACGCCGCTTCGGGGCGAAGCTGTTGTAGGTCGGGAACGACAAGATCGGCTTCTCCGAGCTGCTCGGGCGGGTAGGTGGTAGCCAGCGCGATCACGGCCATTCCGGCTGCACGGGCAGCTTGTATTCCGGCCTTCGAATCTTCAATGACCAGACAGTCCTCTGCCGTGAGACGCGGGCGAAGGGCGCGCCGGTCGTTCAGCCGTTGGAGAGTCGAACGATACACAGCCGGATCCGGTTTGCCGACGGCGCAGTCATCCGCAGACACGATGATGTCGAAGTCCTGTTCGATCGCGGTTCCGGCGAGCACAGAGTCGATTTGCTCCCGCCGTCCGCCGGAAGCCACGGCCAAATGGAACCGGGACCGCGCTTGTTTCACGAACTCCACCACGCCGGGAAACAGCCGGGGCTTGTGCTCCGCCGCATAGTGCCGGAATAAGTCGATCTTGCGTTCCATGATGCGGTTCACTTGCGCATCATCGCTCCGTCCATCCCGTGCCGTAAGTAAGAGGCTCGTGCAGATCCGTTCATCCATGCCCAAGTAGGTCCCGTAATACTCTTCGGCCGTCAGCGTCAGCCCGGATTCGGCGAGTGCCTGTTGAAAACAGACGACATGGGAGGTTTCATCATCGGCTAGGACGCCGTTGAAATCGAAAAGGATGGCGCGGTTCATGTGCCGGCGTCGCCCTATGTGCACGCCCGTCCTTTCGGACAAGCAGCTATGCCTTGTCCCTCATAGCGGCCTAAGGTATCCTGCGTAGCGCCATCATTCATCATGTGCTGATTGTCTCATGCTCTCACTCACAGGTCACCCATCGACATCACGATGTTCCGCAGGCAATGGGGAGCGAACCACTAAGGATGGCTGCGGCTTACTATGACTGACTACGGTGTGCTGGGGAATCTGCTGGTCATCTTTACCGTTTCGATCGCGGTCGTCTTTGTTTTTCACCAATTCCGGTTGCCATCCATCGCCGGGTTTTTGGTCGCCGGTGCCCTGATTGGTCCCCACGGATTCAATCTGATCTCCGACATCGGGACAGTGCAGATCCTCGCTGAAATCGGCGTGGTGCTCCTGCTCTTTACGATCGGCATTGAATTTTCGCTGGTCCAGCTCGCCTCATTGCGACGGCTCCTGTTCATCGCCGCGCCGATCCAAGTGGGCGGTGTCATCTTGATCGTCTGGCTGGCGTCGGTGGCTGCGGGATTGCCCTGGCAACAGGCGGTCTTCTGGGGATTTCTGCTGTCCCTCAGCAGCACGGCCATTGTGCTCAAAGCCCTGGCGGCGAGCGGGGAGAGCGATTCCTTCCATGGCCGCGCGGCGATCGGCATTCTGATTTTTCAGGACCTGGCAGTCGTGCCAATGATCCTGCTTGCACCCATCCTGGCCAGCCCGGACGAAGGCGCGGTCGTCTCCATTCTTATGACCCTCACAAAAGCCGCCATTGTGGTGGGTCTCGTTGTGGCCGCCGCCTGGTACGCGGTTCCCAAAGTACTGGAACACATTGTGCGCAGCCGGAGCCGCGAGCTGTTTTTACTGACCATCATTGTGCTCTGTCTCGGCATCGCATGGCTCACCTCACTGGGCGGGCTCTCGCTCGCCTTGGGAGCCTTCATCGCCGGGCTCGTCATTTCAGAGTC
>CBDIWQ010000075.1:0-12514 GCA_965285965.1 uncultured bacterium
GGATCTCGAGGTGCCCGGACGGCTGCCTTGGGATTAATCGACGGGTTCCATATTTCTTAGAAATTAATGAAGCGGCGCGACCTTGATTCCACCAAGACTTGCCCGCAATCTGGCTGTTTGCCTGGCTCGCTGGATTTGTTCCGGCGTTAATTTCTGCTTGGCAGGGATTAAGAGGGACTGGCCGGCCTTAATCCTGTCCGCATTGCTGCCAATGGTGTCCTGGTTCCTGTCGAAGATGACCGGCCATAGGTCCATATCGTTGTAATAGGCCTTGGCAAGCGCCGACAGGCTGTCGCCGGACACGACCTTGTGCGTGACTGCATCGGCACCAGCTCCCGAGGCCGGAACTGAGTTTCTCGCGATGTAGGTATTGAAACGATACACTTGGCGGCTGCGGGACAGGATCGGCACGCCGGAGCGTTTCGTGTACAGACGATCCAGCAACGGATTATGGTTATCTATGCCATGAAAATACGACGGCAGCGACGTGTAGTTTTCGATCTCGACATTGACATACCCTTCAGACGGGAAGCCGGATTCAGTAAAGCGGATGGAGAAGTTGCCGGTAAATCCCCAGATAGGATGCACGAGCGGTTCGGTATTCCATCCGCCGTCTTGACCACGGCCGGTTCGTCCCTTCACGTAGAAGTAGCCCTTGCCCGGGACGAACTGGCATTCCGTGCCGTTAATTTTAAGCTCGCCCGCCGGCTGCCCGCTATTGAGCCACTCCTGATAGATTATGACGGCTTCTTGATAGGCGGCCGTATTGCGCATGTGCTCAGTAGCCTTGTCTCCTGGACCGAATTCGAGATCGCCATTGGGCAGCCCCAGAGACGGTGAGCCGATGACCCACCAAGTGAGCATCTGTCCAGCCTCACCTGCTTCGCTGAACCAATCCTTGATCCGGTTCCAACTGGCCTCGAGCGGGGAAACCGGCGCAGCACTGATCACCGGCCCCACAATACCCGGCGGACTCGACTCAGCAAGACAATTCGTTCCCGCATCGATCGCCGGCTGATTCGTGTCGCAGCCAAGTGAGCCTCTGTACTTTTTACCCGCCATGATGAAAGTTCCCCCTATCGCGCATGATGACCCCGGAAAGCGTCCGGCTGCACGACCCGTTGCCTGTGGAAGGGTACGCTCTTAGCACAGGTGAATATAACTATGCTTGCCAGAACCAAGCGGCGCACTAATCTCCCCTTCAGACAGCTTCAGTTCGAGCCGTTGCGATCCAGCTGCGAAGTGGCTCATGCCAGCGCGCTGCGATTTAATCCATGCAGTGAAGCTGTCTTAAAACCGTCACAGAAGTCGTCATACGTAATCGAGCCCATAATGACTCCGCCGAAGGCGTCGTGGATGGGAGCAAGCATATCGTCAAGTCGTTCTCGTATTGCACATGGCCCAGCCTTGTAGATGAGATACAACCCTATAGCAAAGACGGCAAGACTAAGGAGAACGGCCGAACTCAAGGCTAGTCCTGCCGTGCCAATCTGAGCAATAACCAGGGCAGTGACTGTCGCTATCCCAGCGGCTTTGAACCAAGGAGCCACAGTGGCCGCTACTTCTTTCAGAGAAGTGGCGTTAGCAGATTTCAGCCCTGGAAATCTATCAAGCAGTCTATCGGCGAGGTCCGACACCCATCGCGATGAAACAGACGGGATGATCTGTGAGGCTGCTTGCTCCATCCTCTCTCGGACTTTCGCGGGTATTGAGTCCATAACTGCACCTCATGGATAAAGGGTTGTGTTGGCTACTTGCCACAGCAACTTTTGGGATTATCGAGACCGTGTTGTCACGCAAAAACTCCTGTTCCCCCTCCAACTCTAGATACGCCATCATCCACGGATGAATGTGCCCACCGAAAACATATTGCCCGCATTCCGGCCTTTGAACGTGCGCTGGTAAAACGCACGGACTTCGCCATCATTATTTAAAGTCTGATGGGTCCCTTGGGGACTGAAGACAATAATTGGTTCTATCTGGTGCTCTTTGTATTGCGCTTCGGAGCTATGCTGAATCATGTCTACTCCCATCCTAAGATTCAGCTCTCGCTGGATCTCAGCAAAATCATGGTCGAGCAACAACACCGTATTATGCCTGGCGCCATGGTGTTTATCGGGATTATCCGGAGAGGTCAGATTCCAGTCCTCGTTGCCGACCTCAACGATATCCTTGAGATCGTAATCGCCATGGATGTAGAACTCGCTCACATTCTTTTTCACCATCAAGCAACCACAGTGCGGCGAGGCCTTATCGTTGTCCACTCTGAACATGTTGGTCTGGCGTAGGTAATGCAAGGAAAACTCATCCCACAAAGATTGCGCTTCCTGAAGTCGATCTGGGTCAAAGGCCTGGCTATGCCGCCGGGGATCTACGACCAAACCAGCCAACTGGTAAGTGCCGACATTGCGATCTGCGGTCTTGGGTTTCACAAAGATCGGTTTGGGTGTGTACCGAAGGAGTCCTTTAGGGCCGGGACGGGTGGCACCGATATATTTCAGTGAATGTTCATTGGTCTGACGGACGAGAATCCACAACTGCTTCTCTCGACAGTATTGAGAGAACACCATGACATCCTTGGGCCGCATTCCATCAGCCATGAGAACCTACCTCAGGTTGCAGGGGGAGTCACACAACCGATTATAAGCAGGATAGAGGATGCCAGAGGATGACTGCCAGCAAGAAGAATAGCCGGCTGTACACGAGAGGATTGAAAGGATAAGTCGATCATTAGCACCCTACTGATCGCGATCTG
This sequence comes from uncultured bacterium, assembly GCA_965285965.1. Classification (GTDB taxonomy): domain Bacteria; phylum Nitrospirota; class Nitrospiria; order Nitrospirales; family Nitrospiraceae; genus Nitrospira_D. The sequence continues at coordinate 2,756 of CBDIWQ010000075.1, forward strand.
CCAACCGATAACCGGTTCAAGGGGCCGAATCCAGCAGCGGCATTTCAACCTGGCAACGACTCCGATTGGACCAATATTGGCCGACGCGGGAGGTCGAAGCTGCCTTATTTGCGACCGGAAACCGGAACTTTGGCCTTGATCCGGAACGTGACCGGTTCAGCGTGATACTCGCCTACGATGAGATTGTTATGCGCTTCCAATTCTCCTTTGCCATAGGGATGCGTATAGCACACCAGGAGTCCCTCATACGCGGCAGGCGCAAGGCGTGGCCTTATGTTGACCCACACCCTTACACTGCCATGAGGCGGAATGGTGACGAACGGGGCATCCGACGGCAGCGCTTCCCGTTCCCGGATAAGAAACTCATTACCGGCGAGGTCGATGGTGGTGACCTCGGTTGAGAGGTCCCCATTGGCGAGCTTTTCCCAAAGATGCATCTGCAACGCGTCGTTCCCCCCGGTGGCAAACGAGGCCGGATTACGAATTTCAGCCGGAAATTTCCCGTCATTATTCAGCTGCAGGTCCACGCGAAACACTTGTCCCTCCACCACTTCGGACGGCACCACGCACGCCATTTGAAAACTTCGCAATGGCCATTCGCTGACACGGGCAAGCAGTTGCAACAGTGATTGCTCGAGTTCCCGGAACTTATCCGGAATCGGCGCAAAGGCATTGAGCTCATGATTGGTTATCTGCCCATTCAAGCTCATGAAGAATCGCTTGAGGCGCATGCCAAAGAACCTCGGCGCAGACTGACTTGCTCCCGAAAGATTGTGCTGCTGAATAAGCTGCCATACCTTTTGAGCGCCGGGATCGTCGGCCTGAAGCGACATGAAATACCACCCAAGCGCCCTCGGCACGGAGTTGCCTTTCGCACTTCGAATGAACGCTTCGACCGTTCCATTCTTGTGGAGGGTCAAGACGTTCGCTTCCTGCTCTCCTTCTTGGAAGGAATACTGGATAAAGTTATCGAGCTTCAGTTCATTCATCTGTGTTCAGCCATGGCCCGGTGATTGCGGCTTCGTTCAGGACTTCACCCCGCTACCGGGCGACCTGCTCCATTTTGTCTACTTTTGAATCAATCCAATCGTTGAACCACTTGGCGCCGTGGTGAATGTCTTTGGCTTCCGTTTGATTACTCCCCATGATGCTCGAATCGTCGATCGGCCAGGCGCTCCCGGCCGCCGGTCCTGCGGGCCCCACGGATCCTGCGGCGGTCACCCCCTCACTGTACTGATCGGGGAAACCCAACATATGGCCGACCTCGTGCGCGTAGGTATTCGGCCGATTTTCCGGGTAATACACGTTGCCCGTATCGACAGGAACGGGCAAGTTTTTTGCCCCCCATCCATCCAGATTCGCCATGGCCTGCAGCCGTTGCTTCACGTTGAGATAGTGAAGCACCACGGTGTTGTCATTCGCTCCTCCTGAGCCTTTCTCAATGACCACACGGAACGGAAGCTTGCAGCACCCCGAGGTCTGATAGTCTCCTTTTGAGTTTTTCACCACGGCACAGTTGCAATTGTGCTTGTGCCTCTTGCATCCGGTCCGATGATAGATCCAGCGATTCAAGCCGCAGGCTTCGGAGTTCCAGAACTTTTCGGCGCGCTTCTTGAAATACGAAAAGACGGCTCCAGGGGCTGCGCCGCCGGACGCGAGCACCAGAGAAACAGTGACCGTGATCACGACCACTCCGTCCTTGTGCTCGATCGAAAATTTTCCGCAGTTCATGCTCGGGTTTTGCCAGTGGGACCCGCTCGGGTCCTGAAAAGTCATGGTCCAACCCATGGAGGTCATGACCACTGCTCCCGTGCCCGGATGTCCCACCGGGACGAACACCTCCTGCCACATTTCGGTAGGCATCGGGATGCCGACTGTCTGGGAATCCGGCCCGGCAGCCGGCAACTCATCGATGATTTCGGTGTTGGACGACGGCACGGACTGATCGGCGTGTTTCACAGTAATCGTGAAATTTTGTTTTGCAAATTTATTGGAGTAGCTCTCCTTGTTGAGCCCCTTGAAATCGACCTGCCGGCCGCCGCAATGTCCATGCCCGTTCGTCACCTCGAGGTCCGGCCACAGCATTTCCGTGTCAGCGGCTGCTATTTCCTGAAAACCATTGGTGGTAATGGTTTTTCGGTCCAGCCGCTGGATCAGGATTTCCGCAAAGTCACCGACCAAACTGGCATCGGCTTTATACTTCAGCTTCGCCTCATCCCCGCAAAATTTGGGCATCGCATTCTCCTACTTCACCCATTCGACTTTGACGAGCTTCCCGGTCTTCTCCTCACTGTTCATGATCAGCGGTCCCGCCCCTCCTGGCTGCATGCAGGGAAACGGCGGTGTACCGCTGGTCGCCGCTTTGTTGTGCATCATGATGTCCAGTTGCCGGGGGACATTCTTTCCCTCCACCTTGACGTCGAAGGAATACATGGCGAATTGCGCAGGGCCCTTGATTTTATTGGTGACCACATTCCCACCGGCGCTTCCCGCTTCGTCCCCGGAACTCATTTTGAACTCGGAATCTTTCAACATGATGGGATTGCCATCCATCTTGACCGTGGAACTTCCTTTGGACGTGTCGGAGGACTGGGAAATGTTCGGATAGGGGATGGGAACCGGGCCGCCCGGCGTGGGCGTCTTGCACACATCGGGGAACGCGCTGGCAATTCCGTTGCTGCCGGCATGAACCACCGTGCGCATATTCACATTCACTTTTGCCGGCATCGCAAGCCCTCCTCGTTACTCCTGCGGTTGTCCCCACCAATACGGTTGCCCTGGTCGAAACTGAGCCGCCGCGGTTTTGCCCCAGTCGCTCAGTGCGGCGAGTTGTGCGAGATGGGCGCTCTCCCCCTCATGAAAGGAAAGCTCAACCGGACAACGATAGCGCGCTTGCAGTTCCCGGTAGCTCGCATGACGATGCGGATTGCCGGGACGAAGGATGTCCTGAGCCAGCACCGGCGGCGCAATAGGCAGGCCGCGTCTCCACTTGACATGCGGGGACATCTCACGCCGCTTCCCCCCCCACCATGTCTTCCATTTATCCTGGTACGCCGCGACGGTCTCCGGCTCCGCCTCCTCCCAATCGAAATCCGGCCATTGATCCAAGCCCGTGAGGGTCTGCAACGCATCGTTGGCCGCGTGAAAGACCTTGATCGAGCCGGCCCCTGACAGCGTCTCGATCAGGAGATCGACCGTCGACGCGTTGCCGATCAGGCCGAGTGCAAGGAGAGGCATCGGTTCATCAGGCCATTGCCGGATTAACCCGGACAACAGCTCGCTGTCTTTCATGGTTCCGGTGACAGCCAACAGCATGCTCCACTCCCTGACCGCCGGCGCCCCGCCCTGCACCAATCGCATCCGGATCCAGTCCGCAAGCTCCTTGTCTCCGATTGAAAGAAGGCATTGCGCCGCCAGCTGGCTCAGAGCAGGATCATCCTTCTTAAGCATGATCTTCAATTGAGATTGATGCGCCCGAAGCGTGGCTTCATCCAGATAGCTCAAGGCCACGAGCCATACCATGGGATCTGCAGAGTCCGCGAGGAGGGCTTGTAGCCCCTGCCTCTTATTCCTCGGCTTGGAAAGCCCGATCACGTGAGCGGCTGCGGCCCGGACAGGGGGGCTAGGATGTGCGAGGTAATCCTGGATCCACGGGTCCAAGAACGGAGTGTTGGCATAGGCCAATCCTTCGATCATGGCTGGAAAATGCGGAGGGTTTCCAGCTAGGGCATTCGTCAGCCACTGCATCGGTTCGACGAGATTCAAATGAGGATAGACGGCCGCGGCGGTAAAGGCTTCTCCCGCATCCCCCTCCTCATCCAACGTCAGTTTCTCTTTCAGCAGATTCGCCGTGGCGCGCCCGCCTAGAGTAAGGCCGTGGAGATGGCGTTGAAGCCTTCGGTCCGTCTGCCACAAGTCTTCCCAGGATTGCCGGGAATGTGAGAGCCATCGGCGGCGCACACCATAGAGGAAGGCTGCTTCTTCAACATATTCTAGAAGGATGTCAGGAATGGGAGCCGGTCTGTTATACGTTCTCATCATAGTGAGTTTCGCGTGCCCTGCCCCGCAACGGCCCTGTGACCGTCACGCCGATCGAACCACCACGCTTCCCCGCGTGCCCGCATCGGACGACGCCCAGACCAGTACCGACGGCCCGGGAAAGTAGCCTTTCCTTCCTCCCGCCACGGCCATGGCCGTATGGACGAGCGCGGAGGCTGCGCCAATGTCGCCGATATTTTCAGCCGGATGCCAGAGCTCCGGCACGCCGGGAGCATTTCCAAATAGTTTTGTCGAGGCCAGGGCCCATTCTTTCATCCGGTAATACTCCCCGTTGAGATCGCAAACAATCGCGTCCACCCTTCCTCCGACCGATGACAGGGTTTCCTTGATGACCTGCGCCAACCCGTCGGCAAACAGCGGCTTGCGCGAGAAAATGCCGGCCTCTTCTCGGGTGCAAGCGGCGCCCGCCAGCACTGCCAAAATCTCCGCTCCCCTTGCGGTCGCATCGCTGGCCCGTTCTATCACCAGGGCGGCGGCGCTCTCTCCCGGAATAAAACCCTCGCCTCGTGTATCGGTTTTGAGGCGCCCTGCTTCGTCGAGCCACTTCATCGCCGGATATTCCGCCAGTGAATCCGCCGCAACGATCAGACAGCTCATTACCTCGGGCAATCGCAACAGTTCGGCGGCGCGCGCCAGCGCAACCATTCCACCCGCATGTCCATCCCGAACGATTTCGACCGCTTTCATGGGTACGTGGAGTTCAGCAAGCTCGAGCAACGTGGCGAGGTCGCCGCCCTCGAACTCTTCGTATCGTGGTCGGTCGGGAGGGCTTAAAGAGAGCACCACTCTCATGGATGCGGCGTCCAACTCCCGGCAGTACGCTTCGGCGGCCGACAGCGCTTCTTGCAACGCCGGCACCGCCATGGCGAGTAACCGGTCGCTTCCGCTTCGATCGTCGGTGAGGCCGTAGGCGACGCCCGCCACCGCACCGGCGCCCTTCCCGCCGACGAAATCCTTCACTTTCTTGAATCGTGAGATCCCGGCACGGATCGCGGCAGGGGCTGAGACACTGTCATGGCCGACCGGCGTCACCAATCCCACACCGGTCACCCCGATCGGTTGCGAGACGCGTTGTGTGCTCTCTCCCGGCGCCATGGTTTCTCTCTACTGATGCAGTGCGCTGCTCGTCACGCCGACCGCCTTCAGCATCGACATCGGTCCATAAAGGGGAGCCATCTTTCTCCAGACCAGGATGAGTCTCCGCTCCTCCGGCTCGAGGATCACGGTATCAAGCGCCGCCCTCGTTCGTTCGGGCGCCTTGTCCAGACGCACTTCCACATCGACAGTCACCCCGGGCAATCTTGATGTGATCGGGCCGTCCGGCGAGGCATTGGCAAGCTGAAGCGGTTCATCTCCCCGCAGATAGGTCTGGCTGATGAGCCCCGGGTAGGCCGCTTGAAAGAACCGGTAATCAAAGTCGGCGGGAAGGAACGGAGCCCGGCTATTTTTCCAGGTCTCATCATAGGTCCCTGCAAACGTCGCTCGCGGTCGCTCATGCCGCGGCACAAACCCGAAACCATCTCGCTTTTTTCTGGCAAACAACCAGTGTCTGGTCCCGGCAAGCAGTTCGGTGTAATGGAGCGGTATTCGTTCACTCGGATCGGGACTCTCCACAGTGAGCGCTTTCGAGCATGTTCCGACTTTCAACGACACCTCAACGCGCTTGACCCGGCTTTTCCTCGGATGTCGTGCGTACCCCGTCATCATGATGTCGGTCGCCGGCTTGAAAATCGCCAAATCCGACTCCTGCTTCACCGGCGACTGGCCCGGTTCGCCCCAGTGCTCGTCAGCCATCGTGACATCGACTTGTTGATCAGGGGGGAGCGGCTCAACCTTCATGCGGGCCCCGAGTGCAAAGGTCCCCTTCACAATGATTGTGGCGACTTCGTTTCCGTCTTTATCGAAGTGGGGCACCACGAGCACTTTGAAGGGCGTGGCATTGATAAGTTCCATAGCAGCCTGACGGGCTAGTTGATGGCGACCGATCCACCTTTGATCTTGACGCTGTCACTCCCGTTGATCTTGACGGTGGAGCCCTTGATTTCAATCGTGCCATCCTTTTTCAGGATGATTTGCGCGTCACCGGATTTGAGCGTGATATCCTTCTCGCTCTGAATAATCAGGCTTTCCTTCGCCTTCACAGTGAGCGTTTTCTCCGTCCCCATGGCAAATTCTTTCGATACCGTGATGCTCCCTTTTTCCTGTACCGTGAGGCCGAAATTCTTCCCCACCGCAAGGGAATAATCCTGCCCCGTGGAAATATCCTTTTTGCCGCCGACTTTCTCGGTACTCGTCCCGCCGATGGCTTCCATCCGGAACAATCCCACTTCTTCCGTCTTGGATCCGCCCACCGTTTCGTTCATGGCGGCGCCCACCGTGACCTGGTAGGCGGCTCCGATGGTCAAGGCTTTCGCGAGTGCGACGGTCTCCGCCGATGCTTGAGACACGGTTTCCGATTTATTGCCTCCGACCGTGAGACTCATATTGGCATCGATCGCCTCGGTGTGATTCGCCCCGACATGAATGGATTTATTCGCACCGATGTCCTCCCGTTGATTGACCCCCACGGTTTTCGTCCGATTGTTGGTCACCGATAAGGTCTCATCGTGATCGACCGTTTGCGTTTTGTCGTGCTCGACGAAGATCGTCCAATCTTTCTCGGCGTGAAGATGGATCTCCTCGCTTCCTTTCTTATCCTCGAAGCGAATCTCGTTGTAATTGTCGGGCGTCGCGCCTTTGCTGGAACGGCTCTTGAGACCGCTCTGGGTTTGATTGGCCGGCAAATCATACGGCGGCATCAGTTCGGCGTTGTAGACTCGGCCGGTGATGATCGGCTGGTCGGGATCGCCCTCGAGAAACTCCACAATCACTTCCTGCCCGATGCGCGGTAGGAACATGGCCCCCCACTGCTTGCCGGCCCAAGTTTGCGACACGCGGACCCAGCAGGAACTCTCCTCGTTCATCTTCCCGTACCGGTCCCAATGAAATTGGACCTTCACCCGCCCATACTTGTCCGTCCAGATCTCTTCGCCTGCTTTGCCGACCACGACAGCGGTCTGCGGTCCTTGCACCATCGGCTTTGGAGTCACTTGAGGAGAGCGAAACGGCGTCTTGGCCGGAATGCACGTGAACGAGTTGGAGTAATCCTCATCGCTCCCGCCGGCGGCGGCTCCGGTCGCATAGGTATTCCCCACAGAGGCGACGTGCCGGACCTCAGTCAAGACATAGTCCCCGTTCACATCTTTGCGGACATAATCCTGCAAGGTAAACTTGAAGCCGGTGGTGAAGACGCGCGCCGAACCGGCGCCGCTGATCACCTTGTATCGAGCTTCCTCTTCCTCCATCCGGATCTTCGCAAGGCTTTCGCCCTCGGACTTTTTCCCGTATTCACCCGGGTAGTCATAGATTTCGTACTTGCCGTTGCCTCCGACGTCGATTTGGCTTTTCACCTCGGCCTGCAAGCTCGTGCTCGGGGTTTCGAAATTGTAGTCGGTGACGGCGTATTTGCCGAACCGCAAACTTTCTTCCCACTGGAGGCTGGTAATCACGTCCTCAGCGAGTGCATCACTCCCCTGGGGATTCCATGAGACTTTGGACTGCTCCGGGCAGGGCTGGTGAGCCGACAAATCGTCAGCCAAGACGACCGTGTGTTTCCCGTCGACATGCTCGAAGAAATAATAGATGCCGTACTGTTCCATCAGGCGGGAGACAAAATTGAAATCCGTTTCGCGATATTGGACGCAATAGTCCCTGGCTTCGTAGGTTCCCTTCAACACCGTCTTGATGTCGGTGATACCGTTCTCCTTCAGAATCTCCTGGATGATGTCCGGCACCTTCTTGTTTTGAAAAATTCGGCAGTCCGCCGTGCGCGTGAGAAACCAGAGCCTCGGCACCATCGTCGCACGATAGTTCGCCAGGCCCGCGTCGCTCCCCGTCTGCATGAACCGGCTGATCACCCCGTTGAAAAACCGTTCTTTGTCGCGCCCCAACACCACGCGAAGAGTCACGGTCTGTCCGATGATATCTTTGAACTTGATCTCCGGATCCGTGGAGAGGAGATCCAACTCAAAACTGAACAGCCGCGACATCGCTTCCTGCCCGGTGAAGCCTCGCAACAACAGAACGTCCGGTCCCAGCGGCGTATTGATGGCGATCAGTCGATTGGCTTGGGTTAGAGGCATCCCGTTCTCCGTTGTCGATCAACCCTGTCGATAGTCCGTCTTATGGCCAACACTCTCATTCAGCAACACCATCCTCAGCAAACACCATGCCGTTCACGGCACGGGCACTTCTTTCTCCAGACGACGGGATTCGGATAGATTTTGCCCGATGCTCAATGCACCCTTATCGAATCCGGCAAGCGCGGTTATCCGCAAAGATACCTCGGGCCTGCTTTAATTGACTTGGTATTGGAACCCGCCTGCCCCATCCACCGAGATATGCACCTTCGTCACAGGTTCGCCCTGCGCCATGCGCCCGAGAAACTCCTTCGACAACTCCGGCAGCATGGTGCGCGTGAGGATGTGGTCGACGTTGCGCGCGACGCTGTCGACCTCGGTGCAGCGGCCGGCGATCGCCGCAATCAGCGCCTCGTCATAGGTGAGTTGGGCGCGATGATTTTCCCGGATCCGCTGGCGGACGCGGCCGAGCTGCAATTCGATGATGCGGCGCATGATGTCCTGGGCAATCGGATAGTACGGCACGACGATCACCCGCCCCATGAACGCCGGTTTGAAGAACTTCAGGAGATCGGGCCGGATGGCTTCGGCCAGCGCCTCGGGATCCGGTCTGGTCTCCGGATCGGCACAGAGCTTCATAAAGGTATCGGTCCCGGCATTGGAGGTCATGATGATCACGGTGTTCTTGAAGTCGATGTCCCGGCCTTCGCCGTCTTTCATCATGCCCTTATCGAAGACCTGATAAAAAATGTCCTGCACGCCGGGATGCGCCTTTTCCATTTCATCCAGGAGCACGACGCTGTAGGGCTTCCGGCGAACGGCTTCCGTCAGCACACCCCCTTCACCGTAGCCCACATACCCGGGAGGCGATCCCATCAACAGGGAGACTTTATGCTCCTCTTTAAATTCCGACATATTAATGGTGGTCAGATTTTGGTCGCTGCCGAATAATAATTCGGCGATCGCGAGCGCCGTCTCCGTCTTTCCCACTCCGCTCGGCCCGACAAACATGAAGACGCCGATGGGCTTTCGGGGATCTTCGAGCTTGGCACGGGCCGTGCGGAGCCGCTGGGCAAGAGCGTCCAGGGCATGGGACTGCCCGATGACCCGTTTTTCCAGATGCTCCTGGAGATTCAGGACGGTATTAATTTCATCTTTGACCATCCGGCCCACGGGAATACCGGTCCAGGCCGAAATCACCGCTGCGATCGCTTGTCCATCGACACAAGGCTGCAGCAAGGGCGTTTCTCCCTGCAAGGCGCTGAGGTCCTTGTTCAATCGAGCCAACTCCGCCTGCAACGCGGCCACGTCCTGGGGGGTCAGCGGCGGAGGGGCCTCTTTGCCCTTGTGTGCGGCCGGCCGTGCATGCTGCTCGAGCCGCTCCCGAATCGACGCAATCTCTCCTACGAGACGCTTCTCCTCTTCCCAGCGCTTCTGCAACTCAGCGTATCGAGCCTTCTCCGTGGCCTGCTCGGCTCTCAATTCGTCGAGCCGCTCATGATGATCCCCGCCGGTGACGACC
>CBDIWQ010000076.1:0-3748 GCA_965285965.1 uncultured bacterium
TCCGGACAAGGGACCAGCCGGCTCCGAGGAGCCGGCTTCCAACGCGAGCGAGCGGTTGGAGGCATTGGTCCAGTCGACCGACGGGTTTGTCATCGCCGAAGAAGATCTGCGGATTCGGGGGCCGGGCGAATTCTTCGGATTGCGGCAATGGGGCATGCCGGAATTCCGCGTGGCAAATATTGTGCGCGACCAGGAATTGCTCCAGCAAGCGAGGCTGGAAGCCTTTTCCCTCGTCAAGGTGGACCCGGGCCTGAAGGCCCCCGCGCATCAGGGACTGAAGGAAGCCATGCTGCGGAAATGGGAACGAAAGCTGGAGCTTGGGTCGATCAGTTAAAGCAGTAAGGGCTGATGGGTGGAGAAGTGGCGCATCGAAGAAAGCCTAAGCCGAGTTCTCATCACCATTTAAGGGGTACATTGTGGGGTTGTTGCAGCGATTGACGCATGATTTGAAAACCGGTCTGGCCACGTTGCGATTCGGCACCGCCCATGCGGCCAGCCGGGCGCTCGAAGAGACGGAACTGTTGCGCATGCGCTTGGAACTGCGCAAGTTGGACCAGCAACTCACCGATCTCTATAAAGACGTCGGAGAGCGGGCGGTGGACATGAAAGAACGCGGGGAGCCCGCTGAGCGGGTCTTATTCGACGCCGAAATCGTCCGGTTGGTTCGAGATGTCCAAGTAGTGAAAGAGTCACGGAAGAAGCTGGAAGTCGAAATGGATGTTATCCGAAACGAACGATGATCACCCCGCCTGCTCGCTCGCGTCGCCTCGCCGGTATCGACATCGGGACCCTGACCTGCCGCCTCCTGATCGCTGATGTGAGTCCTGGAAACAACCTCCACGAACTTCGTTCCGAGCGGCGCATCCTCCGATTGGGGGAAGGCGTGGATCAAACCAAGCGCTTGAGTGCCGGCGCCATGGACCGCGTGATCCAATGCCTGAAGGAGTGGCGAGGCATTGTTGACGAGTATCAGGTGGATGCCGCGACCGCCGTCGCCACCAGTGCCGTCCGCGATGCGTCCAATCGTGGTGAATTCATTGCACGAGTGAAGCAAGCCACCGGGTTTGAGATCGAGGTCATTACAGGTCATGAAGAGGCGGGGCGGACCCTGCTGGGTATCCGTTCGGGCTTGCCAGCCGGCGTGACGAATATCCTGGCGTTGGATATCGGCGGAGGCAGCACAGAGTTCATTTTCGACCGTCCGGGTCAGGCACCAGTCGTGCGGTCGATCGACATCGGGGTCGTGCGGCTCTGCGAGCGGGTCTTGCGTCACGATCCGCCGACTGAGGTTGAAGTGCGTGACGCGCGCGAGTGGGTGGCGACAGAAACCAAAATGGCGGTTGCCGACATGGGCGACTTCCGAACCGCCACGTTTGTCGGGACCGCGGGAACCATCACCAGTTTAGCCGCCATGGCCCAGAAGCTTCCTGTCTATGAGCCGTCCAGAATCCATAACTACCGGCTGCACCTGAACACGATTCGTGAGTTAGAACACATGCTGCTCGGCAGCACGAAAGCCGCTAGGATCGGGATGGCCGGATTGGAAAAAAACCGCGAAGAAGTCATCGCCGCCGGCGCGATCATCATATTGAAGATCATGGAGACGTTGGGACGGTCAGAATGTCTGGTGAGTGATCTGGGATTGCGCGAAGGGGTGCTGATTGCTCTGGCGTCAACGATCAGCGGGCGATGAAGCGGGTCTTTAGAAGAGCATCCTGTTTTACCGCTGTGAATACCACCGATAGCCTTTTTGTTCCGTGAACTGGGCTTTCGGGGCGCCGCCGGGCTTTTCCAAGAGCAGCACTTTGAAGTCGAGGAGGCCGAACCAGGCGGGATCCGCCACGTCGTGATAGTGGCACCCGTGGAGCCGGGGGAGCACCTCGCCCAAGGCCTGCTGCAATTCCTTCTCGGTGTAGGCCCGCACGATAAACGGTTTGTTCATGGCTTGGCAGAAGCGCTGGATGGTGTAGGCGGCACCGGTGCAGAGGACCTTCGTGTCCGGCTTGAGCGCCAGGAACTGAGGCAGGGAGAGATAGCGCTCTTGAAACCCGAGCCACCGGACGGCCTGGCGCAGGTGGCTGTACTGCACTTCGTATTCCGTGTGGCCGGGCAGTTTCACGGGGGCCGGCCAGCCTGCCTCTACCCCGAATTCCGTCAGAAAAGCGCGGCCTCCCGGTTTCAACACCCGCCAGAGTTCGGCGACGAATCGAATCGGCCCCAGATTGAAGATCACTTCGTCCGGGGGATCCGCCTCGATGGGTAAACGCAGCCGCCTGATCCAATCCAGCGCTTCCTGGTGTTGTCCGGTCTGGCCTTTCCCTTCGGTCAGCTCTGTGCGGCTGAGCTTGACGGGCGTCATGTCGGCCATGTTCTCGTTATCGATGACGAGATCCACGGACTGGTCCGCCAGGGGGAGCACTTCGGCGTTGGCGCGCATGCCGGCACAGTTCCAACCCCCCTCTTTGGCCCGTGTGACCTGGAGTGTGAGGAAAGGTTGGGTGATGTCCAGCGACAGATAGGTGATGGATTGTTTCTCGAAGGGCAGCAGTTCTTTCCCGAGTTCCCTGGCCAGATACCCAAGCCCGCCGCCCACTTCGAGAATTACCTTCGGTTTGGGATTGAACCATCCGAGTTGCCGGAGCTGCCGCATGAGGACGCGGCCATAGGTAGACCCGTTCAGCGCCTCATTCGGTTCTCTGAAGAGGTGGGAGACGGTGGTTTCAATGAGGTCGAAATGCCCGTCGTCTTCATGGGTCTGAGAGAGCTCATGATGGTGGAACGCTTCCAAATGGTCTTCGCCTTCGAAACCCTCTTGGCCCGACCAGCCTTCGCGGATCTGTTGGAGGAGGAGGTCCCACTTGGCCTTATGCCGGTGACCGCCGGGCGGTTCAGTGCCGTAATAACAGAGCGAGTAATTAGGGGTCGCCCAGCGTTCCAGGTGCCAGTGGCCCGGCTGCCCGTCCGGACCGCAGACCTTGGCGCCGTATTTTTCCACCAAGGCGCCGACGGTCATGTGCCCGTTCATCTCACGCAGCATTTCCACGCCTGTGCGGTTGAGACGAACCAGGGGCAGGTCGTCGTCGAGCGGCGCAAACCAATATTCGTCTTCCAGGTGCTGATAGGCGACAAGGTCGGGAATGCGCCACGCGAGAAGGTTAAGCGTCTCTCCGGCGAGGTGCAGCGGCTCTTGGATGGCAGCGACAGGTTTCATAGCTCTTACCAGGGCTCAAAAAAACCAGCGTACCGCGAGGGTGCGCCTCGACCCTTGGTTGCCTGCAGCCTTGCGGGCAGGGGTTTTGAGCATCCTGAGTTGGCGCATCGGGAACGCGCAGACTACACGACCCACCTGTAATCCCGCAAGATGCGGGACAAGCCTGTGGTTAGAGTTGAGACGGCATGGGAGAGGCTTCAGTGATCGTCAGGACTCCCCGCATGATGGGATGGATGCGGCAATGATACGCATAACGGCCGGGGGGCAATCCCGGGAGGCTGAAGGCTTCGCCTGGCGGCATGGTGCCGGAGTCGAAGACGCAGGGTCCGCTGTCGTCAAGTCGGAGGCCAAGCGGTCTTAGGAAGACAATGCGCCACTTCAACTCCTTGGCTCACAGAACGACATGGCTACGATCCGACTTGATGGATGCGGCAATGATAGGCATAACGGCCGGGCGGCAATCCCGGGAGGCTGAAGGCTTCGCCGGGGGGCATGGTGCCGGAGTCGAAGACGCAGGGTCCGCTGTCGTCGACACAG
>CBDIWQ010000077.1:0-6010 GCA_965285965.1 uncultured bacterium
CTTGGCTCACAGAACGACATGGCTACGATCCGACTTAACGCCACGCCGAAAATGCCCAATGGAAATTGGATCAACCGCATGCCGTAAAACAAATAGGTCGGCCCTCCGGCAAAAAATGAGGCGAGGATCGTGCTCACGGTGAGATTGATCTGCGTCACGGACAGGCCCAGCAGCGACGGAATCATCAATTGCCCGATCCGCCGCAGGCCCGGATGGCCCGGCTGAAACCGAAAACCGAAGAGCAGGCCGCGCAGCTTGAGGCTCGGCAGCTGCATGGCAAACTGCGCAGCCCCGCCGGCTACCACGCCGATCGCCACGCCGATGATCGGTTCCTGCAACCGGGGAGACACGTACAGCGCGCATCCGATCATGAACAGATTCAAGAACAGCGGTGAAAAGGCCGGCGCGGCAAAGGCCCGTACCGAATTCAGAATGCCCATGGCCAAGGCCGCGAGGCTGATGAACACCAAATAGGGAAACATGACGCGGGTCAACAGCGTCGTCAACGCGAGTTTTTCGGGGTCCGCCTGGAAGCCCGGCGCCAGCAGCTGCACGAGCCAGGGGGCCGCCAGGATGCCCGTGATCGTCACTAGAATGACCAGAGTCAGCAAGGTCGTAAACACGGCGCTCGCCAGCTCCCACGCTTGCAGCTTGCCGCGTTGCGTCCGGTATTCGGTAAAGATGGGAATGAAGGCGGAGGACATGGAGCCTTCCGCAAATAACTCGCGCAATAAACTGGGGATGCGGAAGGCCACAAAAAAGGCATCCGCCGACGGCGTCGCCCCAAATAAGCGGGCCAGGACCATGTCGCGAATGAATCCGAGGATGCGGCTGGAGAACGTGGCCACCCGACCACGCCGGCCGCCTTCAACACCGAACCGGTCTCATCGTTCGCCGCCGCAGGGGACGCCGGCGCAGCAGTGGGCTCAGACATGGGACGGGATTCTAACGGAAGCCCGACGGGCAGTCTATCGGATGCATGATCGCTCCGCGCTACGGCTCCTCGATCAACCGGTCGGGTAACTCGTTCGGGTTCTCAGCCGACGGAGCAGGACACTTCTCGGCCAGCAATTCACCGCACCGTCTAATCGCGGCGCAGAGGGCATCCGTCGGGCGGCCGCTTTTGACGCCCTCGACGACGCCCACCACGACGGCGTCCCACGTTCCCGCCGGCACGCAGTCATTGATGCCTTTATCCGCCAACACCTGGACTCGATGCTCTAAGAGCGAGATGAAAATTATGATCCCGGTGCGGCCTGTGGTGTGTTGGAGTCCGTGCTGGTAAAAGGCCTGCTGCGCGCGCAGCCGGACTTTGTAGGCCATCCGCTCGCGTGACGTCACCAGCCGGATCATCGCCGGACGCCTCCCGAGCCATTCACCCGCGGCGTACGCGAGCAGCACGGCGAGCAACAGCCACCCGGCATTCCCCGCATGCCAGCCCCAGGGGAACCACAGAGGTTCCAGCGTCAGCAAAAGCGCCAAGGTGAGCCAGCCCAGGATCAGCCCTGTGCGATAGCCTGCCTCCCGGTACCGGGCCGACGAGGGCACGATCATGGGAATGATCTCGCCGGTCGTCCGCCGCTCCGCCTGCTCCACCGCCTCTGCGATGCGCTGCCGCTCCGCATCCGTGAATGATAGCATTACCAGTCTCCCGAGGCGCCGCCGCCGCCAAAGTCCCCGCCGCCGCCGCTGAATCCGCCGCCACCCGCCCAGCCGCCGCCGAATCCTCCACCGGACCAGGTGACATCCGGTCCGCTCCACCCGATCGGTCCTCCTCGCCGGCCTTGCAAAAACAGCATGAGCAGAAAGGCGGTGATAAGGGCCGCCACAATGCCCAGAAACACGCTGCCGAATTGTGCGATCAGATAGGCCAGCACGCTGCCTAGCAGACTGCGTGTGCGCGCGAGCCCGTGGCTCAGGATCAGACCGGCCACCGTGCCGACTACGATGCCGATGACGACATAGTGGAAGGCACCCGGCGTGTCACCGGTCGCCGGCTCACCATGCGGCCGATCCGGCGGGGCCCCGGTGCCCTCGATCGTGTGCACAATGGCCCGCACGCCGGCCGCGATACCCCCCGGCATATCGCCGGCCCGAAAACGGGGCACTATCGTGTTGCGGATGATGCGGGAGGCACGCAGATCGGTCAGCGTGCCCTCCACCTCATAGCCTACTTCGATGCGGACTTTCCGTTCGCGCAGCGCGATGAGCAGCAAGACCCCGTTGTCCCGGCCCTTCTGCCCGAGGGCCCAGGTAGTCGCAACGCGGTGCGAGAACGGTTCCAGCGGTTCATCCTCGAGGGAGGGCAGTACCAGCACTGCGACCTGATTACCGGCCTTGGCCTCATGGGCCTCCAGTTCCCGGGTCAGCTCGGCCGCCATGTCGGCCGGCAGGATGTGCGCGAGATCGACAATGCGGCCGGTCAACGGCGGAACATCCAGCGCCCACAGGACCGCCGCAACCGAGAAACAGGCCAGAAACGTGATGAGCCGCGCCGGCCCGCGTCCGACACGGCTCATGGTGGCTGCCATCCTCATCGGCGGACGTCTCGCAGACCGTTCACAAGGCCCGCCGTGCCGCGGGCCGGCCCTGTACGGAGAGCCGAGGGAGCGGGAACGCCGGTGGCGGACCGGTTCATCACACTGCTAGAACTTGACCTCGGGCGGCTTGGCTACGGCGTTCTCATCGGCGACGGTAAAATTGGGCTTTTCTTCCATGTGCAAGACAAACTTGGCCGTCAAATTCGTCGGGAAGTAGCGGACCATTTTATTAAACTCCGCCACGCGGTCGATGTAGCGCTTCCGGGCGACGGTGATGCGGTTTTCCGTCCCTTCCAATTGGCTTTGCAGGTCACGAAAATTTTGATCGGCCTTCAAGTTCGGATAGTTCTCCGCTACGGCAATGAGCCGGCCCAGGGCGGAGGACAAACCGGCTTGCGCCTTTTGAAACTGCTCGAAGCTGGCGGGGTCCCGCAGCGTCTCGGGAGTCACCTGGACGCTGGTGGCTTTGGCCCGGGCTTCGACGACTCCTTCCAACGTCTCTTTCTCATGGGCCGCATAGCCCTTGACCGTCTGCACCAGATTGGGAATGAGGTCGGCCCGCCGCTGATACTGGTTGACCACCTCGCTCCAGGCCGCCTTGGTATCTTCGTCCAAGCCCTGGAGAGCGTTATATCCGCACCCGGTCAAGAGAGACAGCACGATGACGACCACCCCCGCTGCCAACTGAGGTCTTTGGCGCATAGCTCACTCCTCTCTGGTGTAGAGCACTCGGCGCTCTCATGCTATCATGGGTGTTGCGTTGAAGAAACGGCGGTCTCGAAGACTCTATGTCGCTCGAACGGACTTCGTTTTTACCGGATGGATTTCAGGTCCGGCACCGGACCCTGGGCATCTACCAGGGCAGTGCGATTCACCTGGCCTTCTGGCATCCCTCCTCCGGCATGCCGGAACATGGACTCTGCCGGTTTGCCACGCGAGAAAAAGCGCAAGCCTTCATTGATTTTCTTTGCTCGGCCCAGTGTGCAGAGCCGATGGATCGGGCGGATCTGACGATTGAGGCCTACGACCTGGCCCAGCATGAACGCCTACTCGATGACCATCCACTTCCCTCAGCCTGGGAAACTCCTCTCTAGCAGGCTGTTGGCACAGCCCGCCAGGGGCGGCTCTTGCGGGGACACTGCCGCGCCTTATCCAGCGCGCCGTCAACCTCAGAAGCTCAGCGCACAGCCCGGGGTGAGCAGGGCGTACACCTTGCTTCTAAGAAACGGGACGCTCACCATCTCGCACCCGTGCGCAAACGTGATGCTCGTTATCCCTCGCGTCGCGCACCTTGCTGGACGGCCTTTTTGAACCGCCTGCAGACTATTTCTGATCGTCTGAGATGGTTCTGGCTCCCGCTTTTCCTCAATGTAATCTCGTTGATCAACACCTGCGAGCCTGCTGGCCATCGCACCGATGCCGCCGGAACCGATCAACGGATCATGGAGCAGAAGGGCCTGAGGCCGGGTCGGCAGTTTTGACGAGCGCGCCCGGACCCGCGGGCGAGTGGGATTGGATAAAAGCCAACAGGCGTTTGTTATCCTGCGCCTGGCGGAGAAACTTGAAGGCAATGCCGCGCGCGCTGATGGACCGGACCATCGCCGCCACTTCAATCGGCGCGTCCTTTCCATCGATCGCGATTTCGAGATAGAAGATGTCGTCGATATGCACTTGCGTCGAACTCTTGATGACGCAGCCCCCCATGGACAGATCCATCACCATTCCGTCCCCACGCACTTTGCCTCCCGAAAATGACAGGAACAGGCGAACCGGAATACGCAGGTGCTGTCGGCGATCTATCGCAAGGGGAGGCTGGTTCAACCCGAGCCGCCAGACCAGAAACCGGTGGCGGCAATGCGGGCAATGGAATGGCGCCATGAAGAGTAGCGCCGCGACATGTTCACGCGGAGACTGCTGCCGTGATCGGAGCACCCCCTCGCTCTGGCACCGGGGGCAGTGAAGCTGGCGACTCATCGGGTTCCTTTACGGACATCACCTGCCAAGCGGCGGGACCCTCAGGGCAAGGCGTCAGGCACTCTCAGAGGGACTATAAAGGCCTTTCTCCACCAGTCAAGCGGATTGCCGTCTCACGCAGCTCCGTGCGCTGCGGCGGGTCTCGCCCGGGCCGGGACCAGATGGGAACGGGGACATCGCTAATCGGACTCCGCATGCGGAGGTTCCGGAGAGAGGCGGGAGCCGGATTGAATCACGCCGGCCCGAAGATATTCCCGATTGAGCTGGGCAATGAAGCGCACGCTGATTTGTTTCGGACACACGGCCTCGCATTCATTTTGATTGCCGCAGGCACCGAAGCCTTCCTGGTCCATCGCGTCCATCATCGCGGTCACCCTGCGGGCGCGTTCCGGCTCTCCTTGAGGCAGTAGCGCCAAGTGGGACACCTTGGCCGCCACGAACAACGTGGCCGACGCGTTCTTGCAAGCCGCCACGCAGGCGCCGCAGGAAATACAGGATGCGGCATCCATGGCCGATTCCTGGCGGTCCTTGGATATCAGAATGACGTTGCCGTCCACCGCGCCGCCCGTATGGACGGAAATGTAGCCGCCGGCCTGAATGATCCGGTCGAGCGCGCTGCGGTCCGTGACCAGATCCTTGACGATCGGAAAGGCCCGCGCGCGCCACGGCTCGATCGTAATCGCCGCGCCGTCGGCAAAGCGCCGCATGTAGAGCTGACAGGTCGCGATGCCGCGCTCAGGTCCGTGCGGCACGCCGTTAATGACCAGCGAGCAACTGCCGCAGATGCCTTCGCGGCAATCATATTCGAAGGCCACCGGCTCTCCGCCCTTCAGCACCAGGTGCTGGTTCAGCACATCCAACATTTCGAGGAAGGACATGTCGGGGCTGATGTCCGTGATCGGATAGGTCACGAACCGGCCCGGTTCATTTGGCTCCGGCTGCCGCCAGATGTTCAACGTAAAAGTCATACCTGTGGTCTCATCGGTAGTTTCTCGACGACGGCGGCACGAATTCGAACGTCAGCGGTTCTTTGTGCAACCGCGGCGCGCTGCCTTCCGCATATTCCCAGGCCGCCACATGGGCAAACCGCTCGTCGTCGCGGCGCGGGTCGCCCTCGGGAGTCTGATATTCTTCCCGGAAATGGGCGCCGCAGGACTCCTCCCTCGCCAACGCATCCAGGCACAACAGATCGGCGAATTCCAAAATCTGCGTCAGCCTCGCCGAGCGACAGCGGGTACTCACTCGGCTCCGGCTGGCACCGGAGCAGGTGCTGGTCATCCCGAATGGGGTGGATGTCGCCCGGTTTCAGGCGATGGCGGCGGGGTCAGCCTGGGATCCTGGCCTACTGCTGGTCGCCGGACGTCTTGAAGCCTACAAACGGGTCGACCGGGTTATCGAGGCGCTGGCCGCACTCCCGGACCGGTTTCGGCTTGTCATTGTTGGAGATGGGCCGATGCGTCCCGCCCTCCAGGAGCAGGTGATGGCGTTGGGTGTTT
>CBDIWQ010000078.1:0-10920 GCA_965285965.1 uncultured bacterium
GAGCGTATTGAGCACCAGGATCGCGTGTTCGAGATCCGTCTCGCGCAAGTGGCGCCCTCGATGAATCACTTTCGCCGATGCGGCGAGTTGCTTCAGCGTCTCGTTGAGGGTCGGACTGATGATCGTGACCTTTGCGCCGGATTCCAGCAGGCGCTGCGTTTTCTCGGCGGCCTCCTCGTCGCCGCCGATGACCAGGACAGACCAGCTTTTCACATCGAGCACTAACGGGAACCCGGGATTCGGCGCCATAAATTATTCCTCCATACCGCACATCGTTGGTCCGTTCGATCACTTGCGAGCGAAATGAGCATCCGGCTAAGGCTGCGTATCATACAATACGGATTTCTTGACCGTAAACCGCGCCCTCCCTTTTTCTTGGCCCGGTCGCTATAATGCCTCGGCGTTAATCACCGAGGAGGCGCCATGGCGGCATTGTCGGGTCGTGCAGTGGGAATGGCAAGCGGGATTATCGGGCTGGCGGCCCTCGCAGCGTGGCTGGGTCTGGCCCACAGTTGCGATCCCGCCCAGGGCAGCGGCGTCATCGCGGGACAGGTGACCATGGCGCCCCGTCTCGCCGATCAGGTCCGTCCGACGGATGTGCTCTTCGTCATCGTGCGCCGGCCGCAGGGCGCACCCCGTCCCATCGCCGCCAAGCGGATCGACCATCCGACGTTTCCGGTTTCCTATGAGATCACGAATGCGGATGTGATGGTGGAGGGCTCCGAGTTGCGCGGCATGGTAGACGTCGTGGCTCGTCTGGATCGGGACGGGCAGGCCGGTCCGGCTCAACCGGGAGATCTGGAAGGTAAGTACGCCAAGAATCCGACGCTGGCCGGCGGCCGGGACATCGACATCGTCATCGACTCCGTGCACAAGTAGAGGAAAGATTCCGCCGGTTCTTGTTCCCTAGGCTCAAGGGGAGTCTTGCAGCGCTGGCAAGTCTGCTTTTCGACATGAGAAACATGAATGGAAGCCTGTTCAAACAAGCTTTCGGCAAGGCCGCAGGCGATGAGCACCGGAGGCGTAGCCTCTCGGCTACGTTGAGGATGCTTTCGAGACGAGAACGCAGCCCAAAGCCTGTTTTAGCGGGCTGCGCTAGGTCTCGGCGGGATCGGCGTCCAACTCCATATTCCAATACAGGTAATCGCGCCAGCTTTCAGGGGTATTGCGGATGCCGATAGTAATGGTGATAACAGGACTCCAGCGCGGCTTCACAGGCCGTTTCTTCAGCTTCATCCCGGCTTCCTCCGGTGTGCGTCCGCTCTTCCGGTTGTTGCAACGCCAGCAGGCCGTGACGATATTTTCCCACGTTTTCCTCCCGCCCTTCGCAATCGGGACCACATGGTCGAACGTCAGTTCTTCCGTCCGAAACTTATGGTTGCAGTATTGGCAAGTGTATCCGTCGCGGGTGAAGATGTTGATGCGGGAAAACTTGACCGCCCGATGGCTATCCTTCAGCTTCACCAGCTTGAGCAGCCGCATGACGGCGGGGAGTTTGATGGTGAGGGTGATACCGTGAATTTCGCGGTCGTAGACTTCGAGGACTTCGACTTTGCCTTGCCACAGGAGGGCGATGGCTTTTTGCCAATGAACCACCCGCAGGGGTTCGTACGTCGAGTTGAGCAGGAGAGTCATTTCCATGCAGCAACCTCATTTCCCTACCGAGGCTCCCAATCCCGGAGTCCTGTTGGAGGGCACGTCTTGTGCACCTTTCTATGCCATACAGTGCCGCTGAAATCAAGCCGTGAGCCATTCGAGTGAAACAAGCGACCGGAACATGCCGCCAGGCCGTATGACCGACTTTGTCACCGTCGCACGGGTGAGCGAGATTCCGCCCGGGAGCGGCCGCACCGTCGAAGTGCAGGGAATCTGGATCGCGCTGTTCAATGTCGACGGAACCTTCTATGCCATCGATAACGCCTGCCCGCACGCCGGCGGACCGCTGGGGGAAGGCCGAATGCGGCTGGGCGGCGTGGTGGAATGTCCTTGGCACGGATGGCGGTTCGATGTGACGACCGGCCGGCGTGTGGGCAATCCCGACTTTGAGGTGCCTTGCTGCGCGGTGCGGATCGTCGACGAACAGGTGCAGATTGCCCTGCCGACCGAGCTCAGGTAGGGCCGAGCTGAGGCATGGGCAGGTTGGAAGGCAGCTCCTGATCGGGCTCTTTGGGCGTCACACCGTCCGCCGGCAGCGACGCGGCATTGACCTTCTTCAGGCCGAGATGGGCATGCCAGATGAATTCGCGCTCGAACCATTGACCGCTGACGCTTTGATCGCGCAACTGCACGCGCACCTCGTACAGGTCCCCTTCCACCTGTTTCACACGCCATTCGCCCAAGCGCACACCCTGCCCACGGTCCTTCATCGACCGCACGTGTTCGCTCATCGCCTGCAGAATGGTGGGATGTCCCAGTGCGCGGTGGGTTTGCACCAGCGCTAACGCCTCCGCCGCCCGCCGATCCAGGACCGGATTCAGCGTCGGCGGCTGCATGGCGAAATAGTACAGGGCGCCGAGAGCCAGGATCGCCACCACCGCATAGTGGATCACTTTGACCGTGTAGGAAGAACCGGAAGACGATGTCGTGCTGGAGCCGTTATCCATGGACGTGGTGTGGGTGATGATGATCGGCGAGGTTGCGCCTAAGACCGTCTGGCGGCATCTTAGGAAGGCCCCGGGGCATTGTCAATGGAGCCGCTCTTTAGTCCAGACGGACCGTGGAGCCGCTTGTCTGTTGAAAAGCCGGTGTGTTACAAGTACCCAACTTCTACAACCATCATTTTGATCGTGAGCATCTCCACATGAAGTTTTTCCTCTATGGCGACAATCTAAATCCGACGCAGCTCAAACGCCGGGCCCCCGAGCATAAGTTTCTGTACCTGGCCTCCCTGGGCGACCATACCATCAAGTTCTGCCGGTGGTCGTCGCAATGGCGATGCGGATTGGCGAGCATTGCGCCCTCCCCCGGGGAAAAGGTCTGGGGCGGCGTCTTTGAATTGACGGACGAGGACGTGAAACTGATCGATGAGTTCGAACAGGATATCCCGCAGGGGGCCTATCGACATGTGCAGATCACCGTCATCACCGAAGCCGGCGAAAAGGAACTGGTCACCACCCACGCCGCCGCGCCGATCGGCAAATTCAAAGCGAAGGACCACTATCTCGACTGGGTGCTCAAAGGGCTGAAGCATTGGAATTTGCCGGAAGAAGCCATTGAACAATGGCAATCGTATCGTCCCAAGTGAGGCCCGGTAGCCTTCAGCGTTCACCTCTCAGCTCAACATGAAACGACATCCACTGACAGCTGATTGCTGACAGCGTCGGTTAACGAAGGAGTACACATGCCGAAACCGAAATACCACATCCTTGTCTGCACCAATTCACGGCCTCCGGGCCATCCGAAGCCCTCCTGCGGTGCGGCCGGCGCCCAGCAACTGCTCATGGCCTTCAACATGGGATTGATGCAGCGCGGCACGCAGCCCGGCGAGGTCCTGGTGAGCGCAACCGGCTGTCTGGGTCCTTGCGAGCAAGGCCCCACCGTCGTCGTGTACCCGGATAACACCTGGTACTCGAAGGTCACGGAAGCGGACGTCGCCACGATTCTCGATGAACATGTCGGCAAAGGCACGCCGGTGGCCAAGCTCAATCCGGACGCCGTCTGGAAGTAATATCGCGGTCAGCCTTCAGCAGTCAGCCAAAGCTAATGGCTAATCGCTGACAGCTCTTCTCATTTGATTTCAAATTATGAGTAGCCACACCGCCCATGAACATAAGAGCCATGCGCCCGCGTCCATCGGGTGCATGGTCATTACCTGCAGCGACACCCGCACGCCTGAGACGGATACCAGCGGCCGGCTCATTCAACAGTTGCTCAAGAGCCAGGGCCACAGCATCGCCGCCTACCATCTCGTGAAAGACGAGCCGGCCCAGATCAAGGGGCGCATTGCCGAAGGCCTGGCCAATGAGGCCGTGCAGGCCATCATCATCAATGGCGGCACCGGCATCTCCCGGCGGGACTCCACGTTTGAAGCGGTGGATGCGATGCTGGAGAAGCGGCTGGAGGGATTCGGCGAAGTCTTCCGATATCTCACCTATCAGGACATCGGCTCCCCGGCCATCATGAGCCGCGCGACCGCCGGCATCATCAAAGGCCGCGTCCTCTTCTCGACGCCCGGCTCGGAAAACGCCGTCCGGCTGGCGATGGAAAAGCTGATCCTTCCGGAACTCGGCCACCTCATCAAAGAACTGACGAAGTAACTGCGGCGGTTCACAACGCCCTTCAGCGGCGTTCTCAGCTCGAATGCATCCTCAACGTAGCCGAGAGGCTACGCCTCCGGTGCATTCATCGCCTGCGGCCTTGCTGAGAGGCCGTTCTGAAGCGCCACATAAGATGGTCAATCCTGCGCGATTTTGGGTTCGGAGTACCGCTGATAATAGACGAGCAGATCGCGCGCCGACAGCACCCCGACAATTTCTCCGCCGTGCGTGACGCCCAGATGACGCACGCCCAGATCGCCCATCATTTCCTGCGCATCACCGACCGTCCGGGAATCTTCGATGGTACGGATCGGCGAGGTCATCACATCCTCGACCGTCAACTTCGTCAGGTCGTGATCGGACGCCATGGCACGCCGCACCAGGTCGGTGTCCGTCAGGATGCCTGAAAATCCTGCCGCCTGTTTCACGAGAAGCGACCCAATTCGATCTTCCTTCATTTTCCTCGCGGCGCTGTGCACCGACGTACCTGCCTCTACGGTCTTCAGCTCTCTTGTCATGATGTCGGCTATGGTGGACATGCTCCCTCCCTTCAGTTTGAGATCAGGAAAGAACGAGATGGCTCACCCGACGGTCAATATGATCTTACCAAAGAATTTTCTGCCTAACATATGTTCCTGGGCCGCCCGGGCTTCCTGAAGAGGAAACGTTCGGTCGATCACCGGCTTGAGCTTCCCCTGGCCGAACAGCTCGGCCGCTTTGACCAGCTCGGCGCGGGTGCCCATGTAGGACCCCTTGATGGTGTACTGCCTGGAATAGACGTATCGGAGGTCGAGCTTCACCTCCGCGCCGGTCGTCGCCCCGCAGGTGACCAGACGTCCGCCCTTCGCCAATGATTGAAGGCAGGTATCCCACACCTCCGGACCGATATGCTCGATCACGACGTCCACGCCGCGTCCCTCCGTGAGCAACTTCACCCGGTCCGCCACCTTTTCCTTGGAATGGTTGATCACGGCATGGGCGCCGAGCATCACGGCTTTGGGACTCTTGTCGTCGGCCCCCACGGTCGTGATGACTCTGGCGCCGGCCAGATGCGCCAGCTGCACCGCCACACTCCCGACGCCGCTACCCCCGCCCATGATGAGCACGGTTTCGCCGTACTGGATCTGCGCCAACGCGAACAGCATGTGGGACGCCGTGACGGACACCAACGGAAAGGCCGCGGCCTCCTCGAAGGTGAGATTTCCCGGAATGGGTAGCACATTGCGGAAGGGCGCCTTCACATATTCGGCGTAGGTGCCCGGGACCATGGCGCCCAGCAGCCCGTAGGAGCGGCAGAAATTGTCGCGGCCGGCCAGGCAGGCCTCACAACGCCAGCAACTGATGCCGGGAGACAGAAACACCCGCTGCCCGACCGTCACATTTACAACCTGCGCGCCCGCCTGCTCCACGAGCCCTGCGGCATCCGCTCCGGGGATATGCGGCAATGGCATGGGATAGGCCGGATTGCCTTGCCGGATCCAGATGTCGACGTGATTCAGCGCAGCGGCTTCGACCTTGACCAGCACCTCCTCGGGCCCGATCGTAGGCATCGGCACATCTTCATACGAGAGCTTATCCGGCCCGCCATGCTGACGAAACAAAACGGCTTTCATAGTTTCGCTCCAAGCGCTATCAGCGGTCAGCCATCAGCGTCTCCTCTTTGAGGGCTGATGCTGACGTGAGTGACCTCGCAGGGTGCTCAAAAAGGTTGTCCAGCAAGGCCGCAGCGAGCGAAGGCCCGAGGCGTACGCTTGCGGTACGTTGAGGGTCTGAACGATGCGAGAACGCCGCTGGCGACCTTTTTCAGCACCCGCCTAGAAGTTGAGGGTGCCTTCGATGACGCGCACACACTGCCCCCCCACCTTCACCGTCTGGATAATATCGTCATCCGAGTCGACTTGCACAAAGAGGCAGGAGGGCCGATCGATTTCATACCCCTGTTCGGCAATGATGTCCGTTGTCGGCGCGACATCCACCACGCCGTTTTGGACCAAATAGGCCCCCAGCGCCCCGGTGGCGCTGCCCGTAGCCGGATCTTCCAGGATCCCGATCGACGGCGCAAACATCCTGGTATGCACCGTCGCCGACGGCTCGACCGTCACGGTCGTGAAGACCATGATCCCGTTGGCGCCGAACCGGTCGCAGACCTCCGCGATGGCGGACGCATTAGGCCGGATGGAACGCACGGCCGTCAGCGTACGCACCGGCACGATGATCACCGGCAACCCCGTGGACACCACTTCAACCGGCCACTTGTTATCGATGATCACGTGCTTGGACAGGCCCAGCGCGCCGGCGATCTTATAGAGATCCTCGGTTTCCTCGACCGGGCCCAGAAACTCCGGCTTGGGCTGGGTCATCACCACCCGTTCCACGTGGCCGCCTTCCATTTGGATCTCAACGGGAAACAACCCGATATTGCACTCCTGCATCACATGGGTGACCGGCTGCTTGGTTGGGATGATGCCAAGTTCCGCAAGAATGAAGAAGGTGCCCAGGACCGGATGGCCGGCGAACGGGATCTCTTGCGTGGGGGTAAAAATCCGCAACCGCGCGACCGCGGCCGGGTCGGTCGGCGGAAAGACGAAGACCGTTTCGGAAAGATTCATCTCCCGCGCAATCTGCTGCAACTGGTCGTCCGTCAATCCATCCGCATCGGGAATCACCGCGACCGGGTTGCCGCCGAACGGTTGCGACGTGAACACATCGGCTTGATAGAACTTGATCGTGTGACGATCAGCCATTTGAAATCGCTCCCAGTAAGTCCTGACCCCATGTTCGCAGCATGTTCAACAAGGTCTTATGGCAAGGCCGCAGGGAGGCGCACGGCGCGACGAATAAGGAGCGCCAAGGTTGTGCGCGCCGGCGAGATGGTGAGCCGGCAGTGTCCCGCGATTGAGGCGTTCCTTTTCTTACCCAACCCGCCCAGGCTGCCTCGCAGCTCATCCCCGATCGGGGTACGTCGCAGGGAGGCGTACGACCGAGAACGCCGCCAGAAGCCTTGTTCAACATGCTGCTACGCTGGCTTGGCCAGCGCCTCATACGCCTCTTTCATCGGATTCCGCACATAGCCTTCGATGTAGGTCTGGAGCGATCCGTGCTTATACAGCTGCTCGTTCGCAAAACGGGTGTCGATCTTATGGAGCACCTTCACTTTCACTCCCGTCTTCTTCATGAACTGCTCGAGCGTCACGCCTGTAATGTCGCTGTAGGGGCCCCGTCCGGATTGCATGATGCACTTCGGAATGTGCACGACTTTTTCTGTGGTCAGCCGGCGGGCGATATCGTCGAAGGTCAGCAGGACCGTGCAATCGGAATCGCCGCTCAACATCGTATTGGGCACATAGAGGAACTTAGCCCGGTTCTTCCGGTACATGGTCAGGATCTTGTAAACGCTCCAGGCCGTGACGATCGTGTCCTTCTTTTCCAATTCCAGTGCATCGAAGAGGCTCACGATGCGGCGGCGGCTCAAAAACGCGGTCGTGTAGGCTTCGGTATGGATGGTTTGCAGGTTCGGCAGGGCGGCATCGTAAATCCGCAGCGCCTCTTCCGCCAGATACTTGCGCCCCTGCCGCATGAGACTGGCCGTGTCTTCTTTCAAGCCCCGCACCGGCGTGAGCGTGCCCATCCAGAGCACGCACTTCTGGTTGACGGCCGAGATCGTGGCGGCGTCTTTCGACATCGTGTGGAGATCGAAGGCGTAGAAGTTGGCGGAGGAGACGGCCGGCCCGTCCAGCACCTTCATCAAATGCTTGACCGACGGCGCATGCGGCATGAGCCGCTGGCGATAGTCGCTCAAGGTGATGACGGACAGTTCGAAGTTGATCCGGCCCGGGTATTGGGCCACGAGTTGATGGATCTTCGGCACGTGGACGAAGCCCACGGTAAAAAACTGGATGCTCTTGTCCGTGTACTTCAGGAAGTCCTCGACCCATTCCATCGCCTTGGGATGGAGGAACAGATCGGTCCACTCCATGAACTCGTTTCCGCCGAGGCACCAGAACTGTTTGGGATCGGTCGGCTTCCGGCTGATATAGTCGAGGATGTACTTCCAGTCCTCGTCGGAGGTCTTCGGCGGGTCTTGCGTCTCGCGGTAGGAATGGTCCAGTTCGTAGCAAAACTCGCATTTCACCGGGCAATCGCGCCCGAGACTGAGCGGAATCTTGCCCGCATCCATCTCGCGTCGGAGCACTTCGCGGTAATCGTTTTTGGTAAAGAGGGGCGGAGCCTGAAGGATCGGAAGGACAGTCGGCATAGCGCTCAGATTGACAGGTTCAAGACCGCTTTGCCACACTAAATATCATGGACCAGACCGATGATTCGCTCTCCCAGGCCTTGAAACTGTTCGGCCTGACGCCGCCGGTTTCACAGGACCAGCTCACCGCGAAACGGAAAGAACTGCTGCATACCTGGTATCCCGCCCGCTACGCCAACCTGACGAACAATCCCAAGAAGTACATGCAGATGTTCAAACAGGCCGAAGAGATGACCAGGAAAGTCGAAGCCGCCTACCCGCTCCTCTGCGCCTGGATCAAGTACTCCGACGCACAACTCCCCGACGATCAAGACGCCATGTAACTAGGCCTAATCCGGCACGATGCTCAAAACGTTGTCTTTCCCACCTGTCCAACCGCAACGCACCGAGACGGATTTTTCCCGAGTACGCCTAACCCCCCGGAGTCCAAACCGGATGATCAAAACGTCATGTAACAAGGCCGCAGGGACCATGATGACTGAGGCGTACCCTCTGGGGTACGTCGCAAAGAGACATGCGACCGAGAACGAAGTTAGATGGCGTTTTCATCATCCGGTAATCCCGTGGGAGACGACGCGGCTCATGCCGTCGTCTCCCTCGCCCATCGCCACAGGCCACGTGACCAACCCCGAGACGCTGTCGGACGCGCCCACCGTCTGCCGCTGCGCATAGATCTGCGGTAGGTTATTGGTGCCGAACTTAGAGATATAGAGAAAGACATGCTCCCGGGCGTTCACGCGCACGGCCCAGGGCTGGAAATCATTTTTATAAAACTCTTCGCAGAGCTGCATGGCGTCCAGGCAGGAGATCCCAACGGGCTCGTTCAGCGTGTAATAGTAGTCCAGCGGCAGGTCGTACTCCTCCTGCTTGTGGATGGTGATCCCGAACTTCTCCGGGTTGCGCACCATCGGCGTGTGCCGGTAGGCCACGAAGTAGAACAGCTCGACGGAGTGGATCACCGGCTGGTTGTCGACGACGAACTGGCGGGTTTCCAGCGCCTCGTCCCGCGTCTCGCCGGGGAAGCCGTAGAAGGCCATCACGTGGTTCCAGATGCCGGCCTTCGCCGCGAGGTGCAGATTGGTCTGGATGACGCTCTTCTTGGCGTGCTTGTCCATCAGATTGAGCACCCGCTCGTTCGCCGACTCCATCCCGTAATAGAGCGTGCAGCAGCCGGCCTTCGCCGCGAGATCCCAGATGGCCTGATCCTGTAACGTCTCTTCGAAACGGATCAGCGTGGTCCACTTGATGCCGGTACTTTGATCGACCAGCAGCTGCGACACTTTCTTGAACAGCGCCGGCGGATAGGACTCGTCCGAGAACAGGAAATGCCGGCACTGGTACTTGTCGCGCAGGGCCGTCACCTGCTCCACGACCAGTTGCGCCGACATGCCGCGATACTGATCGAAGTACCCCTGCCCATGATCGCAGAAGGTGCAGCGCCCCCAATAACAGCCGCGGGTCGCGAGATAGGGAATGATCCGTTCCGGCACGAAGTAGTGATCGAGCGGGAAGCCGTCGAAGTCGGGCAGCGGCAGCGCCGTCGTCTTTTCCGTATAGACTTCCTGGCTTTGATGCACGTGCCCGTCCGCATCACGATACAGGAGATTGGGCACCGACGCGATGTCGCGTTGCCCGTTCAACGCTTCGATGAGCCAGAGCAAGGCATGCTCCCCTTCATAGAGGATGGCGCTGTCGAAGACCTCGGTGAAGAACCGCTCCTGATGCGGCAGCTCTTCCTGGAGCCGCGTGATGACGTTGCCGCCGACCACCACGTGGACGTTCGGAAAGGTTTCCTTGATCATCTTGCAGAAGGTCAGCCCCGCCAGGAGCTGCATCTGCGTGCCGATCGAAATGCCGACGACATGGGGCTGCTCTTTGCTCACCGACGGCAGCACCAGCTGGTTGCAGATATCGCGGTAGACGTTCACCTGCTCGTCGTCCAAACAAGCGAAGACTTCCTTGGACACGCCCGGCCGGTAGCCGAGGTTGCTTTCCATCGGGTAGAAGACGAGCGAGGCCGGATAATAGGCCGCGGAGATATATTGCATTACCTCGCGAAAGGTGTTCAGCGCCAGCTCGAGCTTGTCGGCCTGGTAGAACCGTTCGCCCCGGACAATGAGCTTCGCGTCTTCCGCACGCTCCGCCAAGTCGAACACATCAACGGCATAGGCCCCCTCGACCACAGCCTTCTGGCTCGCCTCCTGATCGGTCAGCGTCCCGGCCTTTTCCTTGTCCTGCAGCGGCTTCAGCTGCATGCCGAGCCGGGCCTTCACCCAGATCAAAAATTCCATGCTGAAGAAGTGGTCGTACATCTCGATGTTGATGTCGCGTTGCACCACGTGATGCCCGGCCTGGCGCAGCACGGCGGTCAGCGAGGGCAGCGCCAGATAGGGGGCCGTCGGCACCCAC
>CBDIWQ010000079.1:0-4808 GCA_965285965.1 uncultured bacterium
CTTAAACGGGAAGGAGAGCGTTCGGACGAACAGATCCTGACAGGGAATCGCCGTCACCAATCGGTCGGTGGCGTAGAGCCCATGCTGCCACAGAAAACCACGGAGCGATTGAATACGACGGGCCGGCTCCAAATCCTCCGGTTTCGCGTAGGGCATCGCATGCTGAAAATAGTCGATCGTTTCGCGTCCACTCAAGCGCCGCCGGAAGCGGACGGCTTTCAAGCCGGTCTGCCCGATATCCAAGCCTACACATTCGGTCACGATACTCATCGGTCTATCCTGTTCTGTCCCGTCAGGTGCACGGCTACTCTACAACGCCAGCCTGGCTTGCGCCAATGTTCCTTGGACCTTCACAGTCATCGGCGTCCCCGGCGGAAGGGGAGGCAGGCCGAGTGTCGCGGCCTTCGAGGTGAAGCCCGCCCCGGGAACCACCGTCACGGTCAATGCCAGCTGACTGTTCTGAATCGGCTGCTGCAACGTAATGGTCCCCTCGCCTGTAAAGGACCCATCCAGGCCGTCTCCTTTGAATTCACCGACATCGCACAGGGCATCCCGGCAGCTCAAGCTTGCGGACACCTTGGAAAAAGCCAACGAGAGCGTTTTGGCGCTTGCTAACGGAATACCGTCCACCGTGAGATCTTTTACCTCGGCCTTCCACGTCCCTTCGCCCTTAACGGCATTGATCGGAACCTGACCGGATTCGAGACGATGGGAGAAATCTCCCGTGAGAAGACCATGGGTCACATAGCGGCGGACCAGCTTGGATAAGTCGATCTGCTGCAGCTGCCCTTTGACGGTCACCGGACCGCGTAAGGAATATGACGAAGACGTCACAATCGCTTTGGCCGTGCCGGCGTTGGGCGTGGCCGGGTCCAGATGCACCGATAGATCGAGGTTCAGGCCTCCCGTCAGGGCTCTAAACGCGCCGAGGTTCGCTTGGACGAATGCCACTTGAACGGGATCGGCATTCGGCTTCGAGAACGTCACATTCCGCCATTCGAGCCCCAAGGGAACGCCCACCGCCCACTCGGCGACCCGCACCTCCATACCGGTCCTGCGGGAGACTTCGGCGAGGACCCGTGCGTGAAGCGCCTCATACGGAAACGTGGCGAGCAGACACAGGGCCATCACACCCAAGCCTCCGATGATCCACCAGACCGACTCTTTCAATGCTGCGGGCCATTGCCACGGCGACAGTGTCATGAAGCTCCGATTGTGACCCATTCTCGAAGAATCCAGGGATCCGCATCCGGCGTATCGAACGTGACCTCGAACAGAACCGCCTTCGGCATCTTCGTGATGGTCGACCACTCATCCGCCCAGATCCTGGCTTGCGCGTCATAGTAGCGCACGTTAAAGGCCTTCACATGATTGGCCAGTTCCACCTGATCCACCGATTCGTCGGTGAGCCCGTAAATATTCCGTCGCGCGAATCGCATGAGCCGATCACGGTCACGTGTATACACCACCCGGATCGTCTCGCTGGCCACGCCGGGCGATGACGCGACATGGTCGCCGATCGTCAGGAACGCAAGGGTATCGGCAGGCTGGCCGTCCTGTGTGCCATTCACGCCGAGCCAGGGAAAGGCCTGGACATTGCGGCCGATCGAGACTTCATCCGCCATGACCCGTAAAACCCGCCGGATCGTTTGCTCCTTCGCGGAATGGGCTCGTCCCGCATCGACCACCTGGGTCGTCGTGACCAGGGAGCCGAAGACGATCGCTCCGACCGTGGCCAGCAACGCCGTGGCCACCAGCATTTCCACGAGGGTGAAGCCGCACTCGGCGCTAGAACGTGAGACCGGAAAAGACATACGTGCTCACTTCCACCGTTTCTTCCGCGGCCCCCCGGGGCCAGGATACCTGCACACGAACCTCCCGAATCAGTTGTAAGGGCGTCGGCATGATGGAGCGTTTCCATCGGTAGCCCTTGGCCCGCTCCACGGGAATGGCCGTTGACGTCACTCCCAGCGGAGGCCCCTGAAAATCGCCGCCGACTTCCCCGATGGGATAGGCGGCCAGCAGCTCCGCCTCGAGCAATTTTTCCTGAGCCAGCAACGTGGCGGCCGTCAATTCCTCCGCTCTCGCGTGAAGGTCGAGATCGAAGTTTCGCAGACCCAGCAGGACGGGCAGGGCGAGCGCCAATATCGCAATGGCGAGGAGGACTTCCAACAGCGTAAAGCCGCCTTCACTGCCGGATTGTCTCGTGACGGTGCGAAGCATAGGTCGGTTCTCGGCCGATTACAATCGGATACCCAGCGACGCCGGCGTCGGGCCCTGTGGAGTCTGAAGCAACGGCTTAATGCGCTCCGGGATCGGCTGGTTACGCAGGGGTTCGATCCGTTCATCGCTCGTGCGGATGGCGCCGGTCAAGGATTCTACGGCAATGGCCAACACGTGGCTGCCGGTATCGCCGAAATGAACGGTCAGCGGATCGATACGCCCGTTGGGAGAGAAGGACAGGTCGATCCGGCCGGACAAGCGCTTCGTCTGCCCGACCGAGATGTCGGTAAATTTGATCGTCTCCGGCAACGAGCGGGGAAAGCGCCACAACTCGTCCAGCGGAATCTTTTCCTCCTTGCCGTCCATGATCATCACCCAGTAGGTGCCCCGATCGAGGTCGAGATACAATTTCACCGGCTTTTGCCCGACGACCGCCAGGGTTTGCAAACTGCGCAGCACGCCGATAAACTTCCGTCCCGTCGAAGCCAGATCTTCACCCACCGTGATCCGGGGAACGACCAGTACCAAGACGCCGCCGAGCAAGAACATGACGATGATCATTTCAAGCAAGGTAAAGCCGGCCGAAGAGCCGCCAACCCCGGATGTTCGGCCACCTGCCGCTGCTTCGTTGGATCGAACCGGTCTCATCAGTTAGTCTCGTTCCAGATTCCAATTCGTGATGTCCGCATTCACGCCCTCGCCGCCCACCTCGCCGTCCGTTCCGAGCGACATGATTTCATAATCGCCTCTCTGGGCGGGAGCCGGACTGAGATATTTGTAGGCATTGCCCCAGGGATCTTCTGGAAGCTTCTGCAAATAGCCCCCCAGCTTCCATTTTTTGGGGACCACGCCGACGGACGGCTTTTCAATGAGCGCCTTCAACCCTTGTTCCGTGGACGGATAGACGCCGTTATCCAATTTATAGAGCTGCAAGGCTCCTTCGATATTCCGTATCTGGACCTTGGCCGCGGTGCGTTTGGCGTCATCCGTGCGACCCATGATACGGGGAACCACCAGGGCCGCCAAAATCGCCAAGATCGCGACGACGACCATGATTTCAATAAAAGTGAAGCCAGAGTCCCCCCGTGAGGAGTGATGTGTGACGGGTGACGGGCGATGATGAGGACCTCGCTGAGAACGCCACATCACCATCCGATGTCGGATACGGACACTCGAAATCATGAAACACCTCCTCATTACACTCGTCACGCATCACCTATCACGTTCTTCACCGTACCATCTGGCCCATCTCGAAGATCGGCAACAGGATCGCCACCACGATAAAAAAGACCACGACCCCCATGACGAGGATCATGATGGGCTCCAGCAGGGAGGTCAAACGCGTAATGACCCGTTCGACCTCACCGTCATAGATCTGGCTGACCCGGCGCAGCATCTCCTCCATCTCGCCGCTGCGCTCGCCGACGGCGATCATGTGGGTCACCAGGGCGGGAAATTCGCCGCTGCGCTTCAGCGGATCCGCAATGGTCTCACCTTCTCGAATGTTCTGCCGCGCGCCTTCGACGGTGGCTTCCAACACGCGGTTGTTCATGACACGCTTGGAGACGTCCAACGCGTCCAAGAGTTGCACGCCGCTGGCCAGCATCGTGGCCAGGGTGCCGGTCAACCGCGAAATCGACACCATGCGCGCCACATCGCCGATCAGCGGCAGCCGTAGGATCAGGCGATCCGCGAAGGTCCGGCCCGTCTCGGTCCGCACGAAGCGCCGGATGAAGAAGCCGCCGCCGACCACCAAGCCGACGACGACCATCCAATAATCGGCAAAGAACCCGCTGACGGACATCAGGGCGACCGTCGGCCAGGGCAGCGCCTGTTTCATGCTGACGAAGACCGCCGTAATTTTCGGGACGACGAAGGTCATCAAAAAAAACAGCACGGAGACGCCGACGATGAGCATCAGCGCCGGATACAGAATGGCATTGGTGACTTTATTTTTGAGCGCGAGTTGCTTCTCCAGAAATTCCGCGAGCCGGAACAGAATCTGGTCCAACGCGCCGCTCGCCTCGCCGGCCCGCACCATATGGACATAGATAGGAGAAAAATCCTTCTCATGCATCTCCAGGACGGCACTGAGCGATTTTCCGCCCCGGATCTGCTCGCGGATGTCCGCAAATAAGCCTTTCACCGGCTTTTTCTCCGCCTGGTCCACGAGGACGCTCAGCGCCTCGACGAGGGGCAGGCCCGCGACCAGCAGCGTGGCAAACTGCCGGGTCATCAAGGCCAGATCGTTGGAGGAGAGCGCCGTCGAACGTCCAATGCTATGGCTGGGTTGCGCCCGGCTTTCCGCGCGTTGGAGCGAGACGTGCCCTTGCTCAACCACGTCGGTCGGGAAGACGCCCTCCTTCCGCAGCTTCAGGCGCGCGACCTTGGGATTCTCGGCATCGACGATCCCGGTTGCGGCGCCCCCGTCGTTTCGATAGCCTCGATACTGATAAACCGGCATCGCTAGATCTCGATCTCCTGCTGGGTGATGCGCATCACTTCTTCCAACGTCGTCTGACCGAGGAGCACTTTTTCAGCGCCTTCCTGCTTCAGCGTCACCATGCCCTTCGCAATGGCGGCTT
>CBDIWQ010000080.1:0-3297 GCA_965285965.1 uncultured bacterium
CGGCCGCGATTGCTCTCACCGAATTGCGCCATCACTCCCACGCGATCAACCTGTTGGGTCGCCTTCGTCTGTTCCATGGTGACAGTTACAGGACCGGAGGAAGACGCCAACCAGGAAATGCCCGGGAGGAGCAATCGAGAGACGAGGGGCGGATCCGATTAAAGAAGGGGCATCGTCACGGGCGCAACAGGTGCCGCTGCCATTCCGCTAATTGCTTCCCCAGTCGTTCCAGCTCCTCCAAAGTGGAATCCAGATTCGTATCGACCGGCTCGGACGTTGGCTCCTGGCGGACAAGCAACGAGACCTTCTCCTCCAATCGTCGATGCTCGGCCTCCAAGACGTCCGTCATCCGGCGTGTCAATGCTTGGGTCCCAGGGTGGTCGCCTGTTCGCTCACTCCCCAGGCATCCCGCTGCGCGAAGCGCGCTGACCGCGCGGCCCAGATCCTGGGTCCGCTCCATGAGTTCTTCTCTCAACCGGGCCGTGACTACGGATTGGCGCTCAAGCAACAGCTGGTAACTCGAGATCAGCCAGGCCAATCCCCAGATTGTGCCAATGCCAATCGCCCGGTTGGTCAACGCGAGAGACTCCGGCGCCAACGGAGCCGACACGCCGTAGTCGGCGATGATCAACAGCGTGCACAACCCGGCCACCAGCTGAGGGGCATAGCGCAAGGTGACCCAATAGGTCAGTCCGAGCGGAATCACGTACAGCAACCACGGGGTAAAACCTAAGGCCATGCGGGTGTCGACCATAAAGATGGCGAGCAGGAGAACGCCGATCCCGACCGATACGCCGAGCTGCTCATACTTCATCGAGGGGCTCCCAAGCCTGTCGGTTGGTATGATCCCCAAGACCGCTCCTTATGATACAGACCGGAGCACGAGTGGGTGCAAGTGGAAGCGCACAGTTATCAGGCAGGTGTAACGGCCGGACCCTCCAGACCAACGAGCTCCCCGGCTTCTCACTTCTCAAGGAACTGAGCCACGGCGTGAAGGATAAGACCGACGAGTCCGCCGACCACCGTGCCGTTGATGCGGATAAACTGCAAATCCTTTCCGACTTCCCGTTCGATCGTGTCCACCATATGGGCGATGGACCAATCTTGAATGGTGCTGGAGACCAACTCGGCGATCTTATCACTGTGTCGTCCCGCTAAATCTTCGACCAGTCCCTGCACGCCCTGATGGAGCATCGCCCGTAACGGTTCATCGCCGCTGAGCATGCGCCCGACATCTTCAAGAGCGGCATCAAGGTAGGCAAGGACCTCGGAAGAGTCCTTTTGCACATCCTCCAGGATCCATTGCTTGAGGCTATGCCAGGACTCGTCAATGAATTCCAGCAGGGTGTGGTAGCTCAAGAGCTTGTCTTTCAGCTCCGCTTCTTTTTTCAAAGCACCCTCATCATGGATCAACCAGAGAGCCGCCTGCTCCAACCGTTCGATGGCCTGGGTCCGCATCGCGTCATCCGGATCGTCGCGCATGGTGCGGAGGGCTGCGAGCAGCCTGTCCAGCACCTTGCCGGCGAGCGCGTCATCCAGCTTGATGAAGCTGAGGATGCGTGACCAGGGCAGTTTCTCGGCAATCAACGTGCATAGGACGGCGCGGTTGGTTTCCACCGCCTCGATGAGGGCCGAGAGAACATCGTTCAGCAATTGGTCGCGCCGGCGGCTCCGGAGAAAGGCCGCCAGCAGCTGCCCGGCAAGCGGCGCTACCGTGACTCCTCGGATCACCTTGGCGGCGATATCACGGAGGCACCGCTGCATCGCCGCGTCCTCACAGGCGCCGAGCGCGCGAACGAACAGCTTGGCGGCCTCGCGAATCAGCGCCTGTCGACGTTCCGCATGCAGGAGCGCCTGGATCAGCTCCTCCGGAATACGCCAGGAGCCGATCAACTTCGCGATTCCGGCCGGCGTCATGAGCTTCCGCTGCGTGAGGCTCCCGATCCTTGCGGCAATCCGGTCCTTGTTGGACGGAATAATGGCGGTATGGGGAATCTGCAGGCCCATCGGATGTCTGAACAAGGCCGTCACGGCATACCAATCGGCCAGCGCTCCAACCATCGCCGCCTCGGCGAAGGCCCGGACCCAGCTGAGCCATGGGTACACCGGTTCCTCGATCACAGCCAGAGCGAAGAGGAGCGCCATACAGAACAGCAGTCCGGTGGCCAGCGTCCGGGTTCGGGCGAAGGGATGAGGCTCGACCGGCAAGGATGGCGTACTCGTGCTCATGCGGCTCCTCCCATTGTTTGGATGCTACGGAGATCGGCTGGCTCATTCCTCAGGTCACAAAATCGTACACTCTCGAATGCGCGAACGGCAAAGACAAGAAGGCGAGGCTCTCATGGAAATCGATGACTAACATTGGCCTCACGCGTGCTGCCTGGCATAGAAGCGCTCAGTCCCCATCTTCTGTGGATAACGTTGTGAATAAGTTTGCGGTCACATGCATCAGCGCCTGAATGGAGCGGCGGCTTCTTCAAAGTGCCTGTTTTTTAGGCATTGACCGATTTGCGGCCATCCCCCTACATATAGTGGCTTCATGGAAGGTAAACAGTTTTTTACACATTCCCATGTAAAACCGTCTTGACAAGTTTGAATCCCCGCTAGAGACGCAGGCGCTTGGTCATCACACGGCTGAAATATCCACAGCCGATAGAGTTTTTTGAGGATAAGCCTTGAAAAGGCAGGTCTAGAGACGCATTTCGTGACAGGAAAGATGAACTGTACCCTGTCGAGGGCCGAATGGAAGAGGCAAGCACCAACGTGCCGGGACCGCCGGGGACACCCTACTTCTTCCGATACACATTCAGTCCAACTTTCTCTTCGCGATTCGGAATGGTCACATTCCCCTCGGTCGAGGCGATAATGATTGTCTTTCCGGAGGCCGACGGGCCGAATTCCTTGGCGAGGTCCACCTTGATCGTGAGCAAGTTCCCCTCGACGGTCATCTCCACATTCTTCATGATGGGTCCTTTCAGTGCAAAAGCCTACGCCAACCTGTACGCATGAACGCAGGGTATTGTACAGGCAACGGCGAGAAGGAGATAGCAGTCAGCAGGATGAGTCACTACCAGGCGTAGGCTTCCGGTGCGGGCCCGCCCGGCCCCGGGAAGATGTCATCCAGCCGCTTCAGCGTGGCTTCGCTCAACGAAAGATCGAGGGCCCGCATGGAGCCGTTCAGTTGCTCCATGGTGCGGGGTCCGATGATCGGCGATGTCACGGCCTTTTGATGCAGCAGCCAGGCGAGCGCCACGTCCGCCGGACGCTCTTCCAGTTCCCGGCAGAGGCTCTCGTAGG
>CBDIWQ010000081.1:0-9397 GCA_965285965.1 uncultured bacterium
ATGCTGAAGACCCGGAATAGCCTCCACGGCAAGCGATCACGGATGGAATTGGAACAGCCCGCGGGATGTTCCAACAGGCCGTCCAGCGCGGCCACAACGAGCGAAGAGGCGAATCGTGCTCTCTGCCCTCCGTTGAGCCTCTGAGGTTCACGCCGCGCCGAATATAAGGTGCGGCATGTTTGTGAACGCCGCCGAGATGGTGAGGCGGCAGTGTCCCGCGAAAACAAAGCTGGCGGACTGTTTCAACATCCTGCTAGGGACCATTAAGCGTCGGGGCTTTGACCACCTCCACATCGGGGGGTGCTTTGAAATCGAACAGTTCCCGGTCCAGGCCAAGATTCGGCTTCAACCCGGAAAACTCGAACGTGGCCACATTGCCGTTGGCCTCATGCAGCGTGACGGTCCGGATAAAATAGGTCTTCGGAAAGACCTCGACGACAATCCGCTGCACCCCACGGGTGGATTCCTGCTCCTTGGCTTTCGGAATAAGCGTGAGTAAGCGAAGACCGCCCACACCCCGCTCTTGTCCTTGCGTCGGTTCGACGTCGAAGGATTCTTCCAGTTTTGCCGCGCCCTGCAGCAGTTCCAGCGGAGCCTTCGACGCCGCCATCTGCGTCAGTTTGCCGATCAGCACTTGCTTATGCTCCGGTACATACACTTTCACGGTGTCGTGATTGACGTAGATCTCTTCGTTCGACGGATCGAGGTAATCCCAACGGAGCCGCCCCGGTTTCTTGATGTACACTTTGCCCGACGACACCACGGGCCGTTCGAATCCCTCGATCCTGGTTTTTTGAGTAAAGTCGGCCTGCAGGTCCTTCGTTTTTTCATAGCGGGCCTGGAGCTGCTTCACCACCTCGCGCACTTCCTGCAGGGCCTTGTCCTCAGCAGTGTCCTCCGCTGCCCATACCGGCGTCAGCAGCAGCACGCTCAGCGCGAGACCAAGGATCCCGCGACTCATGCTTCGGCCGCTCCAACCGGACCGCGGCGGCCCAGCACTTCACGGCGCCCGTCCCGCCCCGCGGCGCTCACAATGCCGTCCGTTTCCATCTGCTCGATCATGCGGGCCGCACGCGGATAGCCCACTCGCAAGCGCCGTTGGATCAATGAGGCCGAGGCCTGGCCCGACGAGAGGACCAGTTCCTTCGCCTGTTCGTAGACGTCGTCCTTCGCCTCCTCCTCAGCCGCCTCTTCCTGCTTCAGAGATTGCAGCTCCTGGTTATAGGTCGGCAGGGCTTGTTTCTTCACGAAGTCCACGACGGACCGCACGTCGTCATCGGAGACGAAGGAGCCGTGCAAGCGCGCCAGGCGGCCGGTGCCCGAGGCCAGATAGAGCATGTCTCCGCGGCCGAGCAACGCTTCGGCCCCGTTGGCATCCAGGATCGTGCGTGAGTCCGTCTTTGAAGAGACCTGAAATGCGATGCGGGCCGGGAAATTGGCTTTAATCAGACCCGTCAGCACATCGACGGAGGGGCGCTGAGTGGCCAGGACCAAATGGATGCCGGAGGCCCGCGCCATCTGCGCGAGCCGGGCGATCTTATCTTCCACATCCTTGGGAGCAACCATCATGAGATCGGCCAACTCATCGATCATGACAACAATAAACGGCAGCGGCTCCGGCGGCGTCGGCTTCGGCTGCATGCAGCCCGGCTCGCCCTCCGCAATCGCGGTTTCTCCGGCAGACAACCGGTCCTCCTCCGACAGGAACTGAATCGGGAGTTCGGCTTGCGCGGCGCGCGCCTCACTGTCCGCAAAGGCTTCATGGAGGCCGGCCACCTTCCGATTGTACGCGTCGATATTCCGTACGCCGGCCTCTGCCAACAACTTGTAACGCCGTTCCATTTCGGCGACGACCCATCCCAATCCTTTCGCGGCCGACTTGGCATCCGTAATGACCGGCCGCAGCAAGTGCGGAATCCCGTCATAGGACTGAAACTCCAACATCTTCGGATCGATCAAGAGCAGTTTGACCTCGCTGGGCTTGGCGGAGAACAGAATGCTCAGGAGCATCGTGTTCAAGCCGACGCTCTTCCCCGCTCCGGTGGCGCCGGCCACGAGCAGATGAGGCATCTTCGCGAGATCCGCCGTCACGGGAGCCCCGAAAATATCTTTCCCAATCGCCAACGTGAGTTTCGAACGCGCGCGCACAAACGCGTCGCTCAGCAGGACTTCCTTCATGGAAACCGTTTCGCGGGACCGGTTGGGGACTTCGATGCCGACGACCGATTTGCCCGGCAGCGGCGCAACAATCCGCAAGCTCGTCGCTTTTAAGTGCAGCGCCAAATCGTCGGCCAGATTGACGATACGCGCAACTTTAGTGCCGGGCGCCGGCTCATATTCATACATGGTGACGACCGGGCCAGGCCGGACCTCCGTCACCTTGCCCTCGATGCCGAAGCTGCCCAGGGCGCGTGATAAGACGTCGGACTGGGCCTTTAACTCCTCATCCGACATGCGGCTCACCGGACCGGACGGATCGCTCAACAGGATACTGGCATCAGGAAGACGATAATGGCCGCTGTCGGCCTGGACCGGCAGCACCTCCGGTTCGACGCTCGCATTGTCCGCCGCGAGCTGAGCCGCCGTGAGGGGGGGCTGAATGATGGGCGGCTCGGGCGCAGCCATGGGCTCCGGCTCCTCGGGCATCTCGGACAGGGGTTCCTCCAGAACCACGGCACGGGTTCCCTTCGTCTTAGCTTTCTGTCGCCGGCTGCCTGGTTCGGGAGGCGCTTCAACCGACGGTTCCGGCATCAGGGCCGCGAGCCGCTCGCGAAGGGATGCCCACCGTTCGGGCATGCGGCTGACGCACTCGGTCAAGGAAAGCGGCGTCGTGAATAGGAGCGAAACTAGTAAGCCGGCGATAATCAGAATGTGCGCACCCGTGCTGGCGAAGACGGCACGCAACCCTTCGGCGATCACTTGTCCGCCGATCCCGCCGGCCATTCCACGGGAGACCATCCCGCTCGTCAATGTCGGGACGGCCGTCGCTTCCAGATGAAGAAAGGCGCTCAAGAACAGAACGGCGGCGAGCGAACTGCCGGCAGTCCGAAGCCGGATGCTGACCGGCGCCTGCGAGAAGCAGCGGAGCCCCAGACGGCCGAGCAGCGGAGGAAAGAAATAGGCCGCCCCGCCGATCAAATAGAAGAATCCCCCCGCCAGGACTGCGCCGAAGGAGCCGATCAGATTACGAGGCGGAGTAGGGGACGGCGCGCCGGCCGCGACGGTCTTCGCCTCGCCGGGCACGAAGGATAAGAGGCTCAAGAGCGTGAGCAAGCTCAGCGCGATCAGGATCACGCCGATTACTTCCCGCTGAATATGAGAAGGGGGAGAAGGGGCGCGGCGGGCTTCGCCCCGCTTCGCCGAGGTGGTCACACCCATAGCGGCGGATGCTACCACAGGGGGGCAGTCATTTCAAACCGGCGGCCCCGCGTGCGCCATCCTCAAACCGTATTTGTCTTGCGGGGCCGGACAGGATGACTAAGATAGACCTTCCATGAACACATCCGACCACCCTGCTCGACGGTTCATCGAGCTCCGCAAGCATCGACGGCTGGTACCCCCGCCAGGATCGCTGCTGTCCTTTAGTCTCCTGGCTCTGCCGGCTGGCATCGGGCAAGAGGCGGAGGAAGGTGACGGGACGGTCCTGAACCTCTCGACGGGCGGCTGTAAAATCGGGAGCGAAACCGTTATCACTCTCGGACAGCCGTACACGCTCATCCTTCAGCTTCCATCCCTGCCGACTCCCATCACCGTCGAAACCGCCATCGTTCGGTGGATCAGCGAACAGACCTTCGGATTTCGCTTCGAGACCATACAGCGCGATCAGGAGGAGCAACTTCGGGAACTCCTCCATCGACTTCGTTCATCGACCTGTTGAGCCGATAGGCTCCCTGCAGTAATTGCCCAGCAGCGGCAACAGCTTCCTGCTGTCGCCCACTGCAAGAAGCGCCCGCATCGCAATCCTCAGGGATTGAATGGTCGCCCTCTGGCATGATTGTTGGTCTATCGCTTAAGGGACATCCGTTGTCGAGCTGTGGACTAGAGCACATGAGAGAACCTGTATGGTAGCCGAGGGCTGGCGGTTTCTCACTCAGGATGTGGCGCTGGCAGGCGGGTTCCAAAGCCCCATGCTCAGCTGGCTTGGGGCCGCCGGCATTCTGGGATTATGCCTCTGGCATAGCCTGATACTCATCCGGGGCGTGCTGCTGCTCCGTCGGGCCTTCGCGCGAATCCGGACCGGTGTGGCGCTGCTGGCGGAGGCACGACTTCAGAACAGCCAGGAATGGATCGTCATTCCGTCACTGGCGAAAAGACGGGCACCGGCCGAGGAACGGCGTGATCTGGACGATCTCCAACAATTGGACCGCCTCATGCGCGCTGAACCGGTGCTGGCAGGCGAGTGGCTGTCCTACCGGAAAACGCTCGCTATCGAACAGGCCTCCTGGTTCACTGAGCCCAGGGTCTATGCACAGCGTGCCGCCGCCGAGGTGTTCTCCTTTAATTCAGTTTGCACGAACCATCTCAACGTCCATTTCTATCAACAGCTTCCCTCCTTCATGACGGGCATCGGCCTCATGTTCACATTTCTCGCCATTCTGATCGGGCTCAGCAAACTCCATGCAACCGGATCGCAGATCGACGGCATGCAAGGGCTGATCAACGGCCTGGCGGGAAAATTTGTGACCTCCATCGTGGGGCTGGCCTGCTCGAACGCCTTCATGCTGCTGGAGAAATCGCTGTGGTACCGCTTGGCTCGCCATCACCGTCTGGCCGTTGCCTTGCTCGATGAAATGTTCCCGCAGAAGGTGCTGGACCAGAGCATTCCCGGCGGCCATGCACCGGCCGACAGAACCCTGGCTCTGTCGAGCACCATCCACAGCGATCCGACTCATCAGCTTGTCCAAACGATGCACCAGCAGCTTCAATCCACCGTCGCCGCACTCTCCACCGTGTCCCAATCACTGACGGCCCTGAAGACGACGCACCCGCTCCCTCCGCGTGATGAGGCATTGGCCGCCGATATCGGACATGAGATGCAGAGAGCCCTGCGCCCGCTGCTCGACCCGTTGCTGGTTGTCATCCGTGACCTGGGCCATTCCGTGAACCGGCCGGTCCGGCTTTCGGATGCCGAACGAGACAGCCTGTTCGAACGGCTCAGGGAACAACGCGGCGAAGAACGTCCCGTGACCACAGCAGTGAGTGCCGGCGCGCCACAAGGGTCATCGGCCGGTTGGAAGGCTTCCCGCTGGCGGACCGCCCCGAGGAATGAAGGAGGAACGGCATGAAGTCCGCCTTCTCACAGGACTCCTCCGACGGCTCATCGGCCAACGGAATGACAGATCTCATGACGTCGCTGGCCGTCATCTTTATTCTTCTGCTGGCCGCCCATGTCACACGGGTGGAAGAAGGGAATGCCAAGCCGCCGATGCCAAGGAGCACCGCCACCGCCGACCTCGCGCACCGGCTTGAGCCTCACCACTTAGCCGTCGAACCGCCAGAGGACGACCCCCATGTGCTCACCGTTGTCGTCCCCGACGCGATCCTGAATTTTGAGTCCGGGAGAAGCACGCTCCTTCCATCCGCCGAGTCGTTCCTGGAGGACACCATGCCGCACTATGCCACCCTGATGTGCGGTCCCAACGGCCATGGCGTGGAGTCGTTCGTGATCGAGGGGCACACCGACGATCACGGTGATGACATCCCCAACCTAAAGTTGAGCCAAGACCGTTCCTTTGCCGTTCTAGTCAAAGGACTGGACGTGATCCGCGCCAGACTCCCCTGGGCCTACGACTGTTTTCAGCAAAAGAGCTCAGCCACCGGGCGAGGCAAACAGGACTTGCTGCGCAATGCGGCAGGATATCCGGACCGTGACAAAAGCCGGCGGGTCGTGTTCAA
This sequence comes from uncultured bacterium, assembly GCA_965285965.1. GTDB lineage: Bacteria > Nitrospirota > Nitrospiria > Nitrospirales > Nitrospiraceae > Nitrospira_D. The sequence continues at coordinate 5,896 of CBDIWQ010000081.1, forward strand.
AATCCATCTGCGGCGTCAATCGGGCGTCTAATCGTTCGCGGACATGCGCTTCGTCAATTCGATGAACTGCGCCACAGAGAGCACTTCGGCACGGACGGCCGGGGCCACCTGAAGCGACGTGAGGGCCGCTGCTACCGGCTTTGGATCGTATCCCTCATCCTTCAACGAGTTGACGAGCGTCTTGCGCCGATGGGCGAAGGCCGCTTTCACCACCGCGCCAAACCGCGTCTCCTCCTCCCGGGTCAGGTGCCGCTCCTCTTTCATCCGCAGGACGACCACTGCGGATCCCACCTCCGGGCGGGGCCGGAAACATTGGGACGACACACGAAACGCTTTGGTGATGTCGGCCGTGTATTGCGCCATCACCGAGAGGACGCCATAGGCGGGACTGCCCGGTTTCGCGGCGAGCCGATCGGCCACTTCATCCTGGAGCATCAACACCAGACGAGGAAATCGCTCCCGCTGCTCCAGCAATCGAAACAGCAACGGCGTGGAAATGTAGTAGGGCAGGTTGGCCACCACGAGGGTCCCGATCGGAAGCTGCTCAAGCGGGTACGTCATCGCATCGTCGAGGAGAAGGGTGAGGTTCGGGAAGTCCGCTTGCCGACCGGCGAGATAGGCATGAAGCCGGGGATCAACTTCGATGGCGGTCACGCGCTTCGCCGCTTTGCACAGCGCGTCCGTCAGAATGCCGCGGCCCGGCCCGACTTCGAGCACCGTATCCTGTAACCCGATCTCGGCTAACGCGACGATCTTGCGAACGATGTTCGGATCGATGAGGAAGTTCTGGCCCAGGCGTTTGATCGCCGCAGGAGGATCGGAGAGCCCCACCCGTCAACTCCCGGAGCGAGGGGCTTGGGCCAACTGCTTGGCCAGGGTCGCCAGCGGCGTCCGGTAGGTGTCGATCAGATCGGTAAATTCTTCGACCAGGTCATTGGTGAAGGAGGGCCCGGGGTGCAGGGCGGCGAATCGCTGCGCCTCTGTGTGGCCCACGGCGTCCGTGAGCAACGCGACCGTTTTCGCTTTCCATCTGGCGACCCGCTCCGCTCCCGCCATGGTATTCAGGTCCACCAGCGTCTGCTTGGCCAGGGCGTCCAGTTCCTTGATTTGCTCCTGCACCACAGCGAGCCCTTTGGATGTATCGCCTGACATCGTTGATCAAATCCTTTCCTGATCGGATGACGGTGCGCATTCGGGGAAACCGTCGAACATGGACCGAGCGGGACGATCCGGGAAGCCCTCGAAAGCGGATCTACCGCCGACTTACTTCGCGGGGACCGGGCCGGCTGCCGGCTATCTTCGCCGCCAGCTTCACCGCCTCCAGCAGGCTGCCTGGATCGGCCAGGCCTTTCCCCACAATATCGAATGCCGTCCCGTGATCGACCGAGGTGCGGATGATCGGCAAGCCCACGGTCAGGTTGACGCAGGTGCCGAACGCAACCAGCTTGAGCGGAATCAATCCCTGATCATGATACATAGCAACGATCCCGTCGTACTGGCCCTTCACCGCCTTGCCGAACAGCGTATCGGCGGGAAGCGGGTCGCTGGCGAGAATGCCTTGCGCTTGGGCGGCCCGCGCCGCCGGGAGGATCACACGGGCTTCTTCATGGCCGAACAGCCCATGCTCCCCGGCGTGCGGGTTCAACGCTGCGACGCCGATCTTCGGCCTGACGATGCCATACAGCTCGGTGAGCGCCTGGTGCGCCAGGCGGATGCTCTTTTCAATGGTCGCCCGGGTGAGCAGAGACGACAGATCCTTGATGGGCACGTGGGTGGTGACGAACATGATCCGGAGCGGTCCGCCCACGATCATCATCCCCGATTCTTTCGCCTGGGTCAGATCGGCCAGCAGCTCGGTATGCCCCGGGTAGCGACACCCGGCCATGTTGATCGCTTCTTTATTGATGGGCGCCGTGACGATGCCATCGATGCAGCCAAGCAGGGCCAACTCGACCCCTTTTTTGATAAACGCGACCGAGGCGGCACCGGTCGCTTTCGCAGCCATACCGGGCGTAAAGCTGCCAAGCGGCTTGTGCAGTGGATCCAGCACCGGGACCGCTTCTCCACTCGTAAGAACGGCTTCGTGCCCGTCGACGGAGACGGCTTTCAGCTTGAGCTTCAGCGCCTTGATGGTGCGCTGCATCACCGGAAATGAGCCAATGATGAGAGGACAACAGAGGGTCCTCAGCGCGCGGTGAGTCATCGCCTTGGCAATGACTTCCGGACCGATCCCGGCCGGATCTCCCATCGTGATGCCAAGTAGCGGTTTATCTCGCTTGTTTGGTGTATTTGGTTTGTCTCGTTGAAGCTTCATTGTTGTTATCGTCCCAGCGATCTCCCAAATGAACTACACAAACCAGAAAAACCAGACAAGCACTCACCATCCGTATAAGTATACCGTGTACCCTATATAAAGGATGGCGCTGGCGCTCAGCAACCAGGGCCGCCAATGGCCGCCGATGATAATTTGAAGCAGGCAAAATCCGGCCGCGGCCACCGCCAATACCATGGTGGCCAGCGCGGAGGGCGCCAGCGCCCATTCCGTGCCCAACAAACCGACCGACACAGGAAAGGTGCCTTGAAACACCATCGCGCCGGTGACATTGCCCACGGCCAGACGATCCTTTTTACGATACAGCCACAGAAAGCTGTTGGACATCTCCGGGAGCTCGGTGGCAAGCGGGGCGACCAACAACGCCAGGATCAAGGGCGAAATGGCGAGCGCCGCCGCCATCGTTTCTGCGGCCGTCACGAACAGATGGGCGCCCAGGATCAACCCGGCCAGTCCCGCGAGGGCCTGGAGACCGATCATGGGATAAGGAGGGATCGCGGCGGACTTGGCAAACAGCAGCGGCTCCAGCGCAGAGCCTTCTCCTTCGTCTTCGTCCGGCGCGCTGAATTTGAGCTTCATATAATAGAGGTACATGCCGATCAGTCCGAACGCGGCGATGGTATGCACAAGCCGGGAGGGCACAAACACGCAGGCTAAGGCCACGCCATACCCGATGGTGAAAAACGAGAGATCCGTCTTCACTTCGCCATAGTTGAGATGAAACCGCGCCGTCCGCTTGCCGGCTCTTGCGTAGAGCACCAAGAGCCCGGCCAGGATGGGCAGGACGAGCGTGCTCAGCATGAACGGCGCGCCCAGGATGGCTCCCAGGCCGACTTCGGCTTCCTGCCGGCTCGTGCCGAAAAAAATCGCGATGATGGGGATGGAGGTTTCCGGCAAGGTCGTGCCAATGGCGGCAAAAATGCTGCCGACGGCGCCTTCCGAGATACCCAGCCGCTTCCCCAACCATTCAATGGCATTGGTGAAGAGCGCGCACCCTCCCAGCGTGACGGCCACGGAAACGACGAAAAGCAGGACGTAGAAGAGGATGGTCACGCGCGAGACCTGCCCCTCTGATGACTCAGCTCCCCATAGGCCAGGCGCGCCTCCTCCATCACATCCTTCAGCGGCAGCCCTTTCCGGCTCGCAATGGTTCGACAGTCGGCATACTCC
>CBDIWQ010000082.1:0-8467 GCA_965285965.1 uncultured bacterium
TCGTCCCGACATGATTGTCCGGTTGCCCGGCGGCCGGCACATCATCGTGGACGCCAAGACCGTCCTGGCGGCCTATCTCGATGCGCACGAGGCCCAAGACGACCAGCAGCGGGCCGAGGCGTTGCGGCGTCATGCGGAACAGGTGCGAAGCCGTATGGATGAATTATCCTTGAAGGCGTACTGGACGCAGTTTGAGCGCGCGCCGGAGTTCGTCGTGCTCTTTCTGCCGGGCGAGCAGTTCCTGGGCGCAGCGTTGGATCAGGACCCGCGCTTGATGGAAGAAGGCTTTGCCCGTAGCGTCGTGTTGGCGACGCCGGCGACGCTGATCGCCTTGTTGCGCGCCGTCGCCTACGGGTGGCGGCAGGAACAATTGGCGGCGCATGCGGAAGAAGCCGGGCGATTGGGAAGAGATCTGTATGAGCGCATGGCCGTGCTGGCCGAACATGTGAACGACGTGGGCCAGGCGCTCGGCAAGAGCGTGTCGGCCTACAATCGCGCCGTCGGTTCATTGGAAACCCGCATCCTGCCCGCCGCCCGCCGTTTCAAGGAGTTAGGCGTGTCGTCGGACAAGGAGATTCCACTGTTGGAACCGGCGGAACTCCTCCCCCGGAAATCGTTGCCCTTTGAGACGGAATAAAGGAGCCGGCATGACGGACGAGCAATCGATGGTCGAGGAGTTTCACCGCAAGTTCGACATTCCGGTGCAGGCACGACCGGCCATTCCCACTGGCTCGACGAAAGAGCTGCGCGTCCGATTGATACAGGAAGAGTTTGATGAACTCAAAGAAGCCCTCGGGCAGGAGAGTCTTGTTGCCATTGCCAAAGAGCTGGCGGACTTGCTGTATGTGGTGTATGGCACCGCCGTGTCCTATGGCATTGATATGGAGCCGGTCTTTCAAGAGGTTCATCGCTCGAATCTGAGCAAGGTTGGCGGGTACAAGCGGGCCGATGGCAAATGGGTCAAGCCGCCCACCTATTCACCGGCCTCTCTGGACCCGATCCTTCAGGCACAAGGAGAGTCAAGAACGCCCGGAGATCGATTGGCTCCGGGGTGCGTACAGGACTCGTGCGTCATCCCGTGACTAATCTGCACTGCCCCAGCTGTGGAACGCCGTTCGTCCGGGTGACCCGCCAGGAAGGAGCCGTGGGGCGGGTGCTCAATCGCGTCAAGATTTTTCCTTTCCGCTGTCAACTCTGCACCGAGCAGTTTCACGCCTTTTGGACCGCCTCGGCCTACGGCACCCAGTCGTTGGATCGGCGGCAGTTCCGGCGGTTGCCCGCTTCTTTTCAAGCCCACGTATTGGCCGAGAATGCCTTCCGATCGCGTCCCCGCGTTACGGATATCTCCATGGCCGGCTGTACAATTGAGACGCCGGCTGCATTATCTTCGGGCACCTTCCTAGAGTTAGTCATTAAGCCGGCCTCCGATGAAGAAGAGATCACGATTCACACGGCCATGGTGTGCACCGTGCGGCAGGCGTCCATGGGGGTGCGATTCCTCGAGTTTGAGGCGCACGAGAAAAAACGCCTCAGCCAAGTCGTCTTAAGCCTGTTGGTCGGACAGAGTCTTCATCCCAATCCCTATTCCTGAGTCTGGCGACGCCGGATGCGCCATCGGATGTCGTCCGCCTGCCTACGATCTGCGCCGGGCGGGGGCGGACACGATCACGTTATCGATCAATCGCACGGACCCGAGGCGAACCGCGCCGAGGAGGACGGTGCGGTTCGCAATGGCGGTCAGCGGTTCCAACGTCAGCGGATCACAGGCCGCGAGGTAGTCGATCGTGAGCGTGGGCTCCCGCCCGATGACGACCGCCATGAGGCGTTCAATGGCCTTCCCATCGCGCCGGCCTTGTCGAATGGCCGCGGCTCCCGCTTGCAGACTGCGATGCAGAGCCATGGCGATCGTCCGCTCCTTCTCAGTGAGGTAGATGTTGCGCGAACTCATCGCCAGTCCGTCCGCTTCCCGGATCGTGGGATGGACGATGATCGCCACGCCGAGATTGAGATCGGCGACCAATTGCCGGATTAACGCCGTCTGTTGAAAATCTTTTTGGCCGAAGAGCGCAAGGTGAGGACGGACGATGCCGAACAGCTTGGTGACCACCGTGGCGACGCCGGGAAAATGATGGGGGCGAACGTGGCCTTCCCATCGACGTGCCAGGGCAGGGACCGACACCACCGTCTGAAAGCCGCTGGGATACATCGCGGGTGCGCCCGGTTCAAAGCAGACATCGACGCCTTCCTGGCGGCAGAGCGCCCGATCCCGGGCGATCGTGCGGGGGTATTTCGCCAAATCCTCTCCCGGCCCGAACTGCGTCGGGTTCACAAAAATGCTGACGACGAGCGCATCGCAGCGCAATCGGGCTGCGCGGATCAGCGCGCGGTGGCCTTCATGCAAGGCCCCCATGGTCGGCACGAGCCCGATCGTGACGCCTTCGCGGCGCAGGCGGTTGCTCCACGTCGTGACGGCCCGGGGCGAATGCAGGATCTTCATGATGAAGGAGCGGAGCCGCAATTCGGGCGTGAGCCATAGCGCGTTGAGGGTTGGGGGTCCAGCCGCCGAACGATGGAGACATCGGCCGACTCGTTCAGCAGTTGCGCGATCGTCCGGTGCAGCACCGGATGCTCCCAGGATGGATCGAGATCGGCCAGAGGGGCCAATACGAACCGGCGTTGATGCAAGCGCGGATGGGGAACGATGAGGTCCGGTTCCTGAATGACCCGCTGTCCGTAAAAGAGGATGTCCAAATCCAGCGTGCGAGGACCTTTGCGATCGGCTTCGTCGCGGCCCAGCGATCGTTCAATCTCCCGGCACACCGTGATGAGGCTCGCCGGCGTGATATCCGTCTGCACCTGCACGACACCGTTCAGAAACCATCCTTCTCCAGGGTGGGCATGGTCGGAAATCGGTTCCGTCTCATACAACGGAGACACCCCCTGGACCTCCGAATGCGGCAGCAGGCTGAGGAGCGTGACCGCGCGGTCGCAGAAGTCCAGGCGGTTGCCGACGTTCGAGCCGAACCCGATGAACACCGTCTCTCGCATCCCGGTCATCGTGATGTGTGACGGGTGATGAGTGACGGATGCCGGATCAATCGCGCGATCGACCTGGTTCCGGAGTCATCACCGATCACACATCCCCCGTCACGGCAGTTCAGAAGCCCGCCTTGTGGATCCGTTCCACCGCTTCGGCCAGCCGCTCTTTGGTCGTGCAGACCGTCATCCGGATGTAGCCTTCGCCTGGCGCCCCAAACCCGTTGCCCGGCGTGGTCACGATGCCGGCCTTGTCCAACAGGTGCGCGGTGAACGACGTGGAGGTGTAGCCCTTCGGCACGGTGACCCAGATGTAGAAGGCGGCGGGAGGGGCGTCGACTTCCAATCCCAGCTTCTTGAGTCCCGGGATGAGCGTATCCCGCCGTTCCTGATAGACCTTCCGAATGCCGTCTGTGACCGAATCGTCCAATCCCAATGCCGTGATGCCGGCCGCCTGCACGGCTTCGAACACACCCGAGTCCAACTGGCTTTTCACCTTGCCGAGCGCAGCCAGCACATCTTTGTGCCCGACGACGAATCCGATCCGCCAGCCGGTCATGTTGTACGTTTTTGACAGCGAGTGGAACTCTACGCCGACGTCTTTGGCTCCGTCGATCTCCATAAAACTCGCCGGGCGCTTGCCGTCGTAATAAATTTCTGAATAGGCCGCGTCGTGGCAGATGATGATCTGGTGCTCCCGTGCAAATTCGATCGCCCGTTTGAAGTAGTCCTTCGTCATGATGACGGAGGTTGGGTTATTCGGCGAGTTGAGCCACATCAGCTTGGCCTTCTTCGCGACCTCCCTTGGTATGGCCGTCAGGTCCGGAAGAAACCCGTTCTCCTTCGTGAGGGGCATGAGGTGCGAGAGGCCGCCGGAGAAACTCGTCCCCACCGGATAGACCGGGTAGCCGGGGCTGGGCACCAACACGACATCGCCGGGATCGACCAAGGCCAGGTGGATGTGGCCGATCCCTTCCTTCGAGCCGATGAGGGTCAGCACTTCGTTGGCCGGGTCCAGCGTCACGTTGAAGCGGCGCTGATACCAATCGGCCACGGCCTTGCGAAAGGCCAGCATGCCTTCGTAGGAAGGATATTGGTGGTGCTTCGGGTTCCTGGCCGCCTGCGCCAGGCTCTCGATTATGGGGGCCGGGGTCGGCAAGTCAGGGTCGCCGATGCCGAGGTTGATGATATCCACTCCCCGCGCGATCGCCTCTTGCTTCATTTTATCGATCGCAGCGAACAAATAGGGAGGCAGCGTCTTGATACGGGTTGCGACTTCGATTGGGAAACCAGCCATGCCAGGTCTTCTCCTTTGCTATCGGCCCTCCGCCATCGGCTCTGAACTGTGTGAGCGCTAGGCTACTTCAGGACTGAGCCGGTAATCAATAATTCGATTCGAGCAAATGATCAGACGGCCGGCCATGCGATGCGAGAGCGCCAGGTGTGGCAGTGCGCCGGCCAGGACTCCGCCCGTCATCTGCGCCGGGGCCCGAAGTCTCACGACATGGGCGTCAGAGCGCCTCGATGCCGTCGGGCTTCTCCTTCCAAATGGGACAGCAACGTATAACCCCTCCTGCCGATCGATAGGCTTGGATCGGCCTGCGGTCGGATTCGGCCGGCCACACCCAGTCGTTGGAAAGGTCAAAGGCCTTTCCGTGCCTCTTAAAAGTGGCACAGCGCAGGACCGGAGAGGCCCCTGCCTACCGCCTGCCTTTCCATTAATCTTCTGCAGTCACTGGCCGATCCGGCCATGGCTGCGATAGAATCCGAATTGATGAAACACACCATCCGCAACACAGACGATCTGCGCTGGTTGATCGGCCATACGGGCGGATTTCGAAGCGGCTATGTCACCGATGTGCAAATGACGAAGCGGCGGCTGTTCGACGAGGAGACCGGGCGCGATGTCCTGGCCGATACGACTGTGACCCTCACCATCCGGTATCAGGTCCGTGGGGTCGTGCGGGTCGCCAGACTGATCATGACCGGCGTGACGGATTTTTCGATTTTTGAGCAAGAAGGTGCCGACTGTTCGTCGCTCGATGTGATTCAAGCCGAATGTACGGCGGGACGGCTTCGCTATTGGTTCGATCCGCATGGCGAACTGTATGTGGTCTGTGAGGAAACGCAATTCGAGGAAATGTTCACCCCGATGGCGGACACCCAGCCCCTCACCGAATTGGCCCGATGGACGTTTCAAGGGCAGACGTCGGACGGTCCGGCGGTCGACTGGCTCTTGGCCGAGTTGGGCCGCGCCGGAGTGCCGTGTTCCTGGCATCCGGTCCACAGCCGGCGAACGGCAGAGTCGATCGTGTCCTGGGAAGGGGACTTGACGCCAATAGATACCTTGGGAAGCGCCCCGGCGCAATTCGTCCGGGTGATGGCCTATCAATCGCCGGGCGGTGAGGGTTTCGGACTGGTGTTGCGGGTCCTTGGCGCACAGGAGGGTCAGGGAGGACGTGTGCTGACCGTGTTAGCCGATCAGATCACGCACCGGTACGCGGGGACCTGTTTGGTAGGCACGACCATCATCCCCGGACGCGAATGGGAACAATGGCGGACCCATGACGGGAGGTCGTAAGTGGCTCCCGTTTCGCCGACCGCTGATCCTCTATCTCTATAAGAACTCTATAAAAAGGATAACCTCGGCACGGACCCCCTGGTATTAGACGGAATGGCCGTTGGCGTATTGCCCGTTGCTGCCTTCCGGCGCGTATCCGTCAGTCGCATAGCCGAGGGCGCTTGCCCCGTTGAGTGCCATATGCCCGTTCTTGGCATTGACGCATTCCACGAGGGCCCAAAACCGGAGCGGGTTCACATTCTGTTTTCGCGCCACGTGCAGCGAAGTGCCTTCCAGCACGGTATGTAACGAGAGGTCGGTTCGCCAGCCCAGGTGCTTGGTGAGCGGGGAAATCACCTTTTCCATGGCGGCGATGATCTTGTTGCCGTTGCTGAAGTGGTTCAGCATGATGATGCGGCCGCCCGGCCGGCAGACGCGGATCATTTCATTGACGACTTTCCGGTAGTCCGGGACGGCGGTGACGACATAGGCCGCGACCACGGTATCGAAACTGTCATCGTCAAATTGCATGGCACCGGCGTCCATCCGGTGCAATTGGACATGCGTCAATCGAAGCGCTTCGGCGCGTTCCTTGGCTTTCGACAGCATGCCTTCCGAGAGATCGATCCCTACGATGCGACAATGACGGGGATACATCGGCAGGGCCAGACCGGTGCCGACTCCGACCTCGAGAATGGATTCATCGGGTTGCACGTTGAGATTCCGGATGGCGGATTCACGGCCTTCATGAAAGACTTTTCCGAAAATGTGATCGTAGACGCCGGCATAGGAGGTGTAGACACGCTCGATTTTCTTGAGATCCATAAATCCCTTATCTCCTCAGTGCACCACAAAATCCACCCCGGAGAATCAGGGATGGTGCCGCCAATGTGACGAGTGGGGGAAAACGCAAAGGCGGGAAACATCTACACAGTGGGAGGCACCCGCCCACACCTAATTGGTTTTAATGTAGCTAAGTCCAGGACGGTGAGTCAACAAATTCTTCCGGTGGTCCGGTTCAGCACTAGGAAATGCCTAGGTGTGAGATGCGTGCCGGCATCCTCTCGCGCGTTTCCCTCGGCGTCTTCCTAGTTCCGTCCTCGTGAGGTGAGACGTGCGCGACACTCGACAAGCCCGACATGATCCAATCCATGCGCCGGGCGGCACACCACACGGTCGCTTGATTCGTTCCTGTCAGATGCGTTAGGTAGTCGCTATGATGTTGGCAGGTGTCTTCGCCGCGGTCTTGTTTCTCGGACTCTTCGTAGGCGACCGATGGTATTTCCGGACCCTGTCCGCCGATGCCAGCCGCTACGGTTGCCGGGTCGGGCGCGAAGAAAGCCGATGGGAGGCCGCCAGCCTCCCCCGCATTCAGGCCAGTTTCGATCGGTTGGGCCTGCTTGCATTGCGCCATGGAGTGGCCCGGTTTTTTGCCGATGCGAATCGCATTCTCCTGCGCCCGCGCTACCCGATGCTATGGGCTTTTTTGTGGATTTGGCCGATGAAGGTCACCATCGATCTACGGGTAGACGGCACTTCCCTAGTGTTGTCGTCGACCAAACGCATTCCCTGGTGCTCGGCCATCCTGACCGGATTCTGGTTTGTGATTGTGGGGCTCGGCACGGTTGCGGCGTTGGTGAGCTATGTCGTCGAGGGTGGCTCCGCCAGTGCCGGGGGCTGGCTCATCGGCGCCGGCATTCTCACCTTGGGCCTCTTCTTTTTCTTTTCAGGCCTCGTGACGGTCGTCATGGCCTACCGTATGGAGAATAGCCGCTTGGCGCTCGTACAACAGGAGCTGGAAGAAGTGCTCGCCGGGCCCGCCGTCTCTACGCGTTGAATAGGCTCAAGAAGTGATCGTATTCGGCAGGGAGGTCCAGGGCGGCGCGATTGCGCGCCAAGCCGGCGATGATCCCTCGATGTTTCTTCACGAGCCCCGACGCGTCAAAGGCCTGGCGGAATTGTGCCCACTGCAGCGCGGGATCCGACGCAATCCGGCGTTGTTCTTCTTTCGGCAGAGCATGGAGCGCGGTCGTCAACACCCGGATCGCCTTTTCCACGCTTTCGTAAGGCGGCGCCAGCTTGAGCCGGGCGTAAAAGATCTCCAGGTGCCGGCGATACTCCTCGCGCAGCAGACGCGTGGAGTCAGCGGATGAGGGAGTGGAGGACGTCATGAGACCGACTATACGGCAGGAACCTCGGATCGCACAACCACGGCCGCCCGATTCTCGTGCCGGTCATCGGCCGAGAACTGCCGCAGCCGTCAGCGGCATGGGGGTCCAGCTTTCGCCGCCATTCGTGGAATGGTACAGGCCGCTGCCGTTCGTGCCCGTGAAGAGTTCTTGAGGATCGCGCGGACTCATGGCCAGCGTGCGGATGTTCAAGGTGCTCAACCCGCTGTTGACCGTGTGAAAGGTCTGTCCCCCGTCGGTGCTCTTCCAGACGCCGCCAGGTCCTCCGATATAGAGCAAGTGCGGGGCAGTGGGATGGACGACGATGCTGCTCACATAGGGGTCAGGCAGGCCCAGCCCGATGCGCTCCCACAGTTCTCCCCGGTTCTTCGTTTGAAATAAGCCCTTCGTCGAGCCGGCATACACGACGGCCGGGTTCACGGGGTCGATCACGATCACGTTAATGCCCAATGCCATGGCGCCCATCAATTCGGAATCCGGGATGAGCCCGGTATTCATTTTTTTCCACGTGGCGGCGCCATCGTCAGAGCGATACATCCCACCGGTGGTGCCCGCATAGAGCACGCGCGGATCTTTCTGATTGATCGCCATCGAGACGACGATGTGGACTTCTTTCATCCCCGTCATCCGTTCTTCCCAGGCCCGTCCGCCATCCTTGGTATAAAAGGCGCCCACGGTGGTG
>CBDIWQ010000083.1:0-19468 GCA_965285965.1 uncultured bacterium
AAACGGATTCGCGCTCAGATTGCCAAGGTCTTCGGCCTGAACTGAGAACGGCATCAGTAAAACAACCAGTATGCCGATGATCTTCATAGCAGCCTCCTCCTAGTCATTCCTCCGGCAACCCCAGCCAGACGCGAAGCAGGGCGAAGCCGAACCAACAGGCCGCTGCCACCGCCAGGAGGCCGAGCGCGCCAGCCACGAGCGCGGCGAGCTTCCAGCGCAACGGCACGGTGTCTGTGGTCACATCTTCCGGCATTCAGGAACCTCTTTCTTTCTTCATGGCGTTCTCAGTTCAGCCAGGAGGGGAGGTCCTGGTCACCAGAAGATGGTTTGTGAGAGGGAGGCGTTTCTTTGGGAAAGAATGCGTCAGCTGCCTGTCCTTCGTCACGGCGGAAACGTGCGGTAGCTTCACCCAGGTGACCAAAGGTCTGATCAACCGCTCCGCGACAGAACGAGATGCGGCTCTCGCCCGCGATTCCGAGATCTCCACCGGCGGTCCACACGTTGTGATCGGCTCCCAGATACAGAAATGCCCATCCTTGGCGTTCGCAGCCTTTGATCAGATCGAACACCTGTTTCCTGGTGTACTCCTGGGAGGCGTTTTCCAGCCCATCGGTCAGGATGATGCAGAGCTTTTTGGCCCCAGCCGGCACCTACTGCTTCGCCAGCGATAAGGTCCGCCCAATGGCATCGTAGAGGGGCGTCCCGTCCTGAGGGCGATAGGTTTCGACATCGAGGTCCTGTGCGGCTGACACGGGCACGCCCCGGTAGCGCACTTCCGTCTTGCCGGCATGAAAGAGCGTCAACGTGAAGCGCGTCTCGGCGGGCTCCTTCCTGAGGGTGGCCAGGTACTGATTGAAGCCGGCAAGCGCGGCGCCTTTGCAGGATTGCATGGACCCGCTTTCATCGAGAATGAGTGTGACATAGAGCAGTTGGGAATTGGCTACGGGCTGTTGATTCTGCTCGTCGTTCATCCGATCACCTCCTCTGTGAGATGACCGCCATCTTAATGGTAGGCCGGGACAGCGGAGGTCACACGAGAACGGGCCGCTTGGTGTATGTAGTCTGTCCGGTCTAAGGGAGAATTGGGACTAAAGAACATATGCTGACAAGACGCGAACTTAGGAGATAACCGTCGGTCCGAGAGAAGCAAAACCATGGCGATTGCATAGCTGGATCACGGCGGAAGCGGTAATAGCTCACGTGACATCCGAGGTCACTGGGCGGCGAGGAGCTTCTTGGCCTCCTCCTGAACGGCTTTCAGCAACCGCTCCGGCTTGAGGACTTGGACGCCGCTGCCAAAGCTCAGAATCCATCCCAACAGCTCCCGGGTGTCGGCCACTTGGAGGGTCATGAGAAGGTGGCCGGTTTTGAGTCGAGTCGCCTGTTGGCTGGGATGCCACATTCGGTCCTTGACCCAGGCGGCGGTGGGTTTATCGAACTTCAATTCCACCGTGATCCGCTCGCCCCGCATGACGACCAGCGCATCTTCGACATAGGCGTCGATGTCGAAGTGCAGCGGCATCTGGTAGGGATGGTCCGTCGGCGTGAGCGACTTGACGCGTTCGACGGCAAACATCCGGACATCCTTCCGCCAGTGGCAATAGGCAATCAGATAGAGCGCCCCATCGACGTAGCGTAATCGATAGGGATCGACCTCGCGCCGGGTGGTCGCATTGCGGCCGGCGGAAAAATATCGCATTTGAACGGTGCGGCGATGCGCAATGGCCTGAGAGAGGATATCGATGGTCTCGCGATGCCGGCGGTAGCTCTTGTGCGGACCCAGACCGACTGAAAACCATTGGTCCAAGCGCTGCACATAATCCGACGCTTCGGATGGAATGGCGGCGGTGATCTTCGTGAGTGCGGAAGCAAGAGACGCCGCGATCAGGGTGCCCTGCAGCGGCATGAGCAATTGCCGGCTGAAAGCCAGCGCCATCAACTCGGTGGGAGACAGGCGGAGAGCCGGCACGTTACGAAAGCCGTCCAGCAAGCGCCAGCGGACCTCGCCATCGATCCGCTCAGTCAATAACGGAAAGTGGGAAGATTCAAGCGCCTCCAGATCGCGACGGACGGTGCGCGGGTGGCGACTTAATTCTTCCGGGATGGCCTCCACCAACTGGGCCAGGGTCAGGCCCTGCCGGGCCGCCCCAAGACGCTGCAGCAGATGCCATTGACGTGTGACCTGGTCATTACGGGGCATAGATCCTGACGACCAATTAAGGTCATACCATGCCATAAATACGAGAGATCTGAAAGCGTAGTGGAAGACGCCCCGCTAAACCCACGTGGTTGTGATGCCAGGCGACCGAGCCGGTCCGCATGGATATGAATATGCCGCGAAAGAACGGGGTCGAGGCGACGGCGTCAATTAAAGCCAGGTTCCCCCGGACAGTGGTGATCGGACTTGGGGTGCAGGCGAACGGTGAAGCGCGGGAGGCTAAACTGAGGGCCGTGCAGCGAGGCTGTTGACAAAAGAGGCGTCGGGTGAAGAGCTGCATTGGTCGATACAGGAAAGCTTGCTCGGGTTCGGACAGTAATCCGATTCGCCGGATTCCATTCTATACGGCGTCCCGAGTACCCACTCGTGCCTGGAAATAAAGGCCACCGGTGTGCACTTCAACCTGGCCGGCATGGGAGCCGCAGCCGAACCGTGTGTCCGCCACAGTCCCTTCACGTCCTCATAGTCAGACTGGTGTACCGGCTGTCGGAGCCGGGTCTTCCAGGAAATCAGCCAGCTTGGTCAGCGAACAGCCTTTCTGAAACACCGCTGAAGCACCGAGTGAGAGGGCTCTCTCGCGAACGCTGTCCAGATCCCTTCCGGAATGGATGATGATGCGCGCTTGCGGGTCCAGCGCATGAAGTTGCGCGAGGACATCGAATCCCTTCATGTCAGGCATATGGAGATCGAGAATCACGATTACCGGATGATGGCGCGTAAACAAGTCGACCGTTGCCACGCCGTTTTCCGCCATCAGCACTTCGTATCCGCGCTGTTCCAGGATGACCCGGAGCAACCCGCGGAGTCCGGCGTAATCATCCGCGACAAGGATGGTTTTGGCTTTTGTTTTCATAGGATTCCATTGCGAAAGCGAGCGGTGCCGGATTCCAGGCTCCGCTCCCTGCATCTCCTTTTCAGGAAAGACCGTGAAACAATTGAAGGAGAAAGAGCGTGAGGCGGGAAGATATCGCTGTAGGCGCCCGGCCGATGGACGCATCCTCGGCAGGATGGTATCTGGTCGCCAAGTGAGGAGCGGCCGGCCGGACCCCCGCAGGGGGGCCGCCTGCATGCACGGTGGCCCCTTTAGCGCAGAGTTCCCACCCTCGAATAGGTTCATAGGTCAGAGCCGGGCGAAGGAGAACGTCTTCCACGGCGCTCAACACGGCGCGTCTGCTCCCCGACTTAGAAAGAAACGGGAACGTGTGCGCCAAGTGTCCAAACCCACACTGTTGCAGCTCGCTCCGCGAGTGGGCCGACATCAATAAAATGTGAGTCGAGGGATGCTGTTGCCGCAGGAATGCCAACATGGCGGTGCTCGACATGCCGGCACTTCGACTGTCTTCCGCATGCGTGGCCGATGGACACACCAGGTCCAGTAGCACCAGCTGAAAGTCCAGGTTGGGCTGACGCAAGAGTCTCACGGCCTGCTGGGCGGTGGCCGCTTTATGGACCGTATACCGGGGATGCAGCAGTTTGTCATAGAGCAGCGGCAAGTCTCCGGAATCGCCGATGACCAGAATGTTAGTCTCTGAGGTCTTGTGATCAGTCATAGCGGCCTGGCTCAGTCCGTTCCGTACAGCGCGGGGGTCTCGACCTCATTACACTATGAAGGGTAGCTTGTCGGTCGAGGGGGCGGTATCGGCCGGTTCCTGATTCCGGAGTAGGACGACGGCTCGGAGGATGTCGGCGTTTGTCTGACAGACGAGGCCTGCCACCCGTTGAAGAATCCGCGGGAGGAAAGCGCCGGTGCCCTAGTCAACGAGCTTTTCGTGAAGCGCATAGCGCATCAATTCCGCATTGTTGTGCATGTTCATTTTCTGGAGGATGCGCGTTCGATAGGTACTGATGGTTTTGACGCTGAGGCACAGTTGTTCCGCAATTTCAGAAACGGTTTTGCCGGAAGCCAGAAAGCGGAATACTTCGAACTCCCGATCCGATAACGCTTCATGCGCGGGTGCCGCACTTCTTACATCCATGCTCGCGGCGAGTTGTTCAGCCAAGGATGCGCCGACATATTTGCCTCCGGAGACGATCCTCCGGAGCGCTTTCACCAACTCGGCGGGTGCGCTGTCTTTGGTGAGGTATCCGGCGGCTCCCGCCCGGAAGGCTCGCACGGCGAACTGTTCTTCCGGGTGCATCGTATGGATGAGAATCGGGATGGATGGACGGCCTTGTCTCAATTGATCGAGGACCTCGAGGCCGCTCCTTCCTGGAAGGCCGATATCCAGTACGACGGCGTCGCAACGTTGTGTTGAGAGCAGGTCGAGCAATTCCTGGGCGGTGCATGCTTCCGCGATCACTTCCATGTCGGCTTCATCCGCCAATATCTCGCGGATTCCCCTCCGCACCACGGAATGATCATCGGCGATCACTATTCGAATCATGTCGCGTCCTCTACAGGAGTGAGCGGAATGCACGCCGTGAGGGTCGTCCCATGACTGCGCTGCCCCCGTACGGTGAGCGTACCGCCTAACAGGGTGATTCGTTCCTTGATGCCCATGAGGCCGAACGACGTCAGACCGGCCGCTTCCAGGTCAGAGATTCCTCGCCCGTTATCCTCAACCGACAGGCGCAGGCTGGTGCGCTCTTCCTGGAGGGTGATGGTGACGCGCGTCGCCTTGGCATGCCGCATCACGTTGGTCAATGCCTCCTGAACGATGCGGAACAGGGCGGTTTGTCCGGCTGAACCGGTGGAGAGGGCGTTGTCCGGTGCGACAAGGGTGCACTCGATGCCCGTGCGGCTGGTAAACTCCTTTGCCTGCCATTCCAGCGCAGCGGCAAGGCCAAGATGATCCAATACGGCGGGTCTGAGATCGCTGACCAATTTGCGGAGGGACATAATCGTGTCGTCGATCAGTGCGATCATGGCGCTGGTCTTCATCGCCAAGGTGCATGGTTCTCCCTCCGGGCCCTGAGCTTCCAGTCTGCGGCGTAACCATACGACATCCATTTTCAAACCGGACAGGCGTTGCCCCAGTTCATCGTGCAACTCCCGGGCGATACGCGTGCGCTCCTCTTCCCGCACGGTTTGCAAGTGCCCCGTCAATGAACGCAACTGTTCCGAGGACCGCCTTAACTCGCGCTGCACGTGCTGGCGTTCAATGGCATAGCGAAGTGCCCGGACGAGGCGGTCATGATCCAGATCTTTTTTTGCGACATAGTCCTGGGCCCCGCGTTGAACGGCTTGAACGGCGGTCTGTTCATCATCAAAGCCGGTCAAGACGACCACCGGCATGCCGGGATGTTCCGCATGGAGTCGGCCAAAGGTTTCCAGCCCGCCACTGTCCGACAACCCAAGGTCCAATAAGACGGCGTCGATCCCCCCGTTGGCCAAGCGGGTAAGCCCGTGCTCCAGGCGATCGACCCACTCAAGGTCCATTGCCATGTCGGCGGACTCCAATAATGTCTCTCTGATGAGACAGGCGTCGTCCTCGTTGTCTTCGATCAACAGAATGCGCATCATCCCAACGGCCTGGCCTCTGGAACCCAAGGCCGTTCAAGTGGCCACGCGAAGGCATACGATTGCGCGGGGCGGCCTGCCTGCAGACTGGCCGTGACCGTCACCACGGCGTGTGACGCGGCGATGATGGCGCGCAGAATCCGGGCGGTGGGTTCTCCGCCGGTCCTGACCGTATCGACAGGTCCGTCTCCGGGACCTGTACAGGCCGGTGTCCGCCGCAAGATACCTGGCCCCTTGGAAGAAGGGACAGTTGATGAATCCATATCAAGCTCAGTCGTCTCCATGGGGGGCCTGGTTAGTGGGTGGCGGGCCCGCCGAGAGCATCGGCAACCTGCTCGAGGATGAACATGGGCCGTCTATTCGCTCGGTAGCCGTTCATGCAGCAGTGCCCTATGCCGCCCTTTCGCGCGGATCGGCGAGAATTTCCCGTACCTTGTGTGCGAGCGTTTGAGGGGTGAAGGGTTTCTGAAGAAAGGCGGTTCCCGGCTCCCAGGTGCCGGTGCGGGCGAACACTTTGTCGGTATAGCCCGACATATAGAGGACTTTCATGTCAGGCCGAACGGACAAGACCCGGTCGGCCAGTTCCCGGCCATTCATCCCGGGCATGATCGTATCCGTCAACAGCATGTGAAACATCCGGCTATCCTCCTGAACAAAAGCCAGCGCATCCTGCACACTTCGGGATGCGACGACCGCATAGCCGTACCGCTCCAGGATGGCTTGTGCGAGTGCGCGCACCATTTCATCGTCCTCAACGAGCAGAATCGTCTCGGAGCCGCGGAGAGCTTCGTTCGGGATGGAAGAGACGCTCACCTGTCGAGACTGGTGCTCGACACGAGGGAGGTAGACCCGGAACGTGGTTCCCTTCTGCAACTCACTCGAAACCGAGACGCCTCCGCCGATGTGCTTCACGATGCTGTCCAGCGTTGCCAGGCCCAGGCCGGTGCCCTTGCCGGCTTCCTTGGTGGTGAAGAACGGTTTGAAGATCTCTTGCAGCGTTTCCTCGTTCATGCCACACCCTGTGTCGCTCACGCTGAGCCGCACATAGGCACCAGCCGGCATCGAGAGGTGTTCATCCAGCAAGGGCCCATCCAGTTCAATATTCTGCGTCGCGATCGTCAACCGACCGCCGCCCGGCATGGCGTCCCGTGCGTTGACCGCCAGGTTCATGATGATTTGCTCGACTTGTCCGGGATCCGCCTGGATGGTTCCCAGGAGCGGATCGGGGCACAGGACTAAGGCGATATCCTCCCCGATCAGACGCCGGAGTAGCCGCGCCATCTTGGCCACCACTTCGTTTAAGTCCAGGACCTTGGGTTCGAGGATTTGGCAGCGGCTAAAGGCCAGCAGTTGTCGGGTGAGCGAAGCGGCTCGATGCCCGGCGTCCTTGATCTCTTCGAGACCGCTCCGGATAAAGCCGGAGCCGAGACCCGGCTCTCCCAGAAGCATCTCGCTGTAACTGTTGATCACGGTGAGCAAGTTGTTGAAGTCGTGGGCGATGCCCCCGCTTAATCTCCCGATGCTTTCCATCTTTTGCGCTTGACGCAGCTGCGCTTCACTCTCATGGAGGGCTCTCTCGGCCTGTTTCCGTTCGACCGCATAGCGGGCGGCGCGTGACAGGATGTAGCTGTCCAACCGTCCTTTCACCAAATAATCTTGGGCGCCCTTGCGGACGGCCCGCTCTGCGACGTCTTCGTCATCGAGCCACGTCAAGACGATGATCGGAAGATCCCGTGCCTGCGCCTGGACCTTGGTGAAGGTCTCCAGCCCATGACTGTCCGGGAGCGAGAGATCGAGCAAGACCAAGTCCGTCTTGCCCTCTGTGAGCCGAGCCAATCCCACGCTGAGGTCATCTGCCCAGTCCACTTCGATGCGGAGATCCTTGGTTTCCGCCAACAGTTCTCGAATGAGATGGACGTCGTCCTCGTTATCTTCGATGAGCAATGCCCGCATGACACTACCCCTGGTGTACAGGAACGCGTGAAATCGTGGTCCAATACTGCTCAAACAACTCGACCACCATATGAAAATCATCAAAGGCGACGGGTTTGCGAATGTACGAGCAGGCACCGCCCGCGTATGAGCGGGTGATGTCTTCTTCCCGCTCGCTCATGGTCAACATAATAATAGGGATGGCGCGCAATCCAGGATCGGCCTTGATCGCCTGCATCACCTCAAAGCCGTTCTTCTTCGGCATATTGATGTCCAGGAGCAGCAGCGTGGGCAACGGCTTGCCTTTGTAGGGCCCTTCCTGACGCAGATAGGCGAGGGCTTCGTCGCCGTCCGAGACGGTGTCAATGATCGTCAGCGATCTCGATCCAACGAAGGCTTCGTGAATGATGACAATATCGTCTTCATTATCATCAACCAGCAGGATTGCAACCGGTTGGTTTATCATGAGCTAAGATCCTTTCCATTGCGGCACGCACTGAATGTCAGGTAAAATTCCGCCCCCCCGCCTTCTCGTGGTTGGACCCAGGCACGGCCTCCATGCCGCTCCGCCACTTGCCGGACAATCGCGAGTCCGGCGCCGGTACCGTCCACCTCTCTTCCGACCGCCCGCTGAAAGAGCTGAAAAATGCGCTCCGCATGTTCCGGTGACACCCCGAGCCCCCGGTCTCTGACGACGAAACCCACCTCATCAGGCTGCCCGTTGGATACATAGGCCATGATCTCAATCTTGGGCGGTTCATTGGTACGGACGAACTTGAGCGCATTGGCAATGAGGTTGTAGACGCCTTGCGTGGCCCACGTCGCGTTGGCGCGGAAGCGAGGCAGGTCGGGCGCCACGCGCACACTGGCGCCCGTTTGCCGGATCTTGTCGTCCAGCCGACGCAGCGCCTCGTCGACAATGCGGTGTCCCACGATCTCTTCGGTGGGCAGATCCATCCGCTGTACCCGTGACAGGGCCAGAATATCCGCCATGAGCCGGTCCATTCTCTGCGCACTGCGGACCACGCGTTTCAGAAAGTCTTTGCCTTTCTCATCCAGGCGGTCGGCATACCGGTCATGTACCATGCGGGAAAAGTTCTCAATGGAGCGAAGCGGTTCGCGCAAGTCGTGTGACGTGACATAGAGGAGCGTCTCCAGGTCGCGCGTCTTTTGCGACAGCTCGGCGGTGCGTTCCTCCACCCGGTGTTCCAGCTCGGCATGCGCCCGCTGCAGCGCCGCCTCGGCGCGTTTGCGCTCGGTGATGTCTTGAATAATTATGGACATACTGGCGATGCATCCTGTCGCGTCCTTGACGGGAGAGACCGTCAGGGACACCTCCACCGGCGTACCGTCCTTCCGGACATAAACGGTTTCCAGCAGCCTGGTCACGCGCCCCTTTTCGACCCGCTCGAGAATCATGGCGTCCTGATACTGGCGGTCCGTCGGAATCAGGACCGTGATGGGCCGTCCGGTGATCTCCTCGGCGGTATAGAGAAAAAGCCGTTCCGCACCGTGGTTCCACGTGCGAATTATGCCGGTCAAATCCTTGCTGATGATGGCGTCCTCGGAGGACTCCACAATGGCAGCGAGCTGGGCGGTCGCCGCTTCGGCCTTTTTGCTTTCTTCGATACTGCGCGCGAGCGAGTCATGAGCCCGCCGCAGCGTCGCTTCGGCGACCTGGCGTTTGCTATCGGTGCGATGCAGGAGAAACGCTGTCCAGGAGATGACGATGATGAGGCTGAAAATCACTCCGACGACGAGCAGGGAAAGGCCGATGGCCTGGTTCACGGGCCCCTGGAGATCGGCTTTGATAGTGACCCACCCGCCAATCCATGGGATGAAGATGGCCAAAGGCAGCAGATAACGGAACATCATGCCCCCGGTCGTGTGACTCAAGACAACGGCCATTAACGTGTCATTCGGCCGGGCGCAGAGCATGCCGACGGTTAAGACTAGAAACAACAGAGCCGTGTTGATCGCCATCGGAATGTAGGATTCCATCTGGAACAGCAGGGCATTCTGGTAGCTGTATCCGATCAGCGCGAACAAGGCCAGCAGCATGACGGTCAATGCGGGAATGACATAGAATCCCGATGGCACACGCGCGCCGCGTGCCAGCATCATCATGGGGAGGCCGAGTTGCATAAAGCCCAGGGCGGTATTGGGCGCCATCACGTTGGATTCGGCGAGGACCGATCCACGAAACAGTATTTGATCGATAGCGAAGGACCATATCCCCAGATACGATCCGAGCCGGACGCATCCGATCGCCGCGACGGATCCTGAAATGGCCGCTGGCAGCCGTTGAGTCATCAGTGGTGAGCCCGGTCCTTTCATCAACCACAGGGCCGTTCCCAGCAGGATGAACGACAGGGCTGTCACCGGGTTCATGGAGACGCCGGTCGGCAGGAGGGCTTTCAAAGGTTGGTGGTTCAGGCTCCACCCCAGCAGAACGAGCGAGCCACCGGCGACCAAGGCGAGAGCTGCGTACCGGGAAAGAGACGCCGCGATGACAAAATTACGCATGGTTCTTGGCGCACATCATGAGCAGTGTGTCGATGCCGGGCAGGACCCTGCTTCCGGTACAACGCTCGGCGGTCTCGTCCTACTGCTAACGATCAAAGGTGTTATCAGGCCCATCTCCCTCCTCCGAGGGCAGTCCGGCCGTGCTTGTGTGACCCGCTGTGGGCTGTATCAATCGTGGAGAACCTAGCAAGAATGAGCAGGGGCGAAATACTGGCGTATCGGCCAGGTGCCGAACGGCGCTCAACGTCTGCCATCCGGTTGGTCCTGGTGGACCGTGAGGGATGTGGCGGCGAGAAATATGGCGTCCAGCCTTTATGCGCCGTACACGTCCTTGAACTGCTGATCCCGGTATGCGGCCAAGGTGGGAGCGAGACGGCTTTTCAACTCCAAGCGTTTCGGCTTGCCGGTCGAGGTGTAGGGCACTTCCTGGCCGAAGAGGATGACTTTCGGACATTTGAAGAAGGGAAGGAGCCGGCGGCAGTGCGCCAGGATGTCCGCTTTGGTAGCCGCACCGTCGCCGCCCTGTGGGACCACATAGGCGGCGATTTCTTCTCCGTAGAAGCGGTGTTCGAAGGGGACGGTCATGGCGAATCTGACGGACGGATGCCCCCGCAGCACATCGTCGATCTCGAGAGGGGAGATATTGACCCCGCCTCGAATGATCAGCTCTTTCAGGCGGCCGGACACGAAAAAAAAAGGCCGCCCCTGCCTGTCGCGCGCGTAGAAACCCTCATCGCCGGACCGGAACCATCCCCATTTGAAGGCCGCTTCGTTGGCATCGTTCCGCCTGAAGTATCCGGCACAGACCGTGCCCCCGCGGATGCAAATTTCTCCACGCGTCAGTGCGGGCAACGGCCGTCCGTAATCGTCGAGGATCGTCATCGCATTGTGCCGCAACGGCACCCCGATGGATGGGAACTCGTAGTCGTTGAGCCAGTGACGATGCTCGTTAGGGGATAGATCGGTCGGAAGGAAGCAGGAATAGCAGGTCGTTTCCGATAAGCCGTAGCCGTGCCGGATCATGAAGCCGAAGCGATCCTCGAACCGTGCCGCCGTGTCCTTGAGGAGGGGCCCGGCGCCGCAGATCACCCCGGCAAAACGCTCAAGCCGGTAGGCGGTCAAATCTTCGTTGGCCTCCAGCAGGAATTCGAGCAGGGTGGGGACCACGCTCGCACAGGTGACCTGCTCCTCATGAAGCCTCCGCCAGAATGTCGCGCTCTTAAATTTGCGATTCAGGACCACGCTGCCCTTGCAATAGAACGGGGTGATAAGCGTCACCACGATCCCGTTGACATGGTGGATGGGCAGCACGCACATCAGGCGATCGGCTGCTCCAAAGCGGTGCCAGTCCGCGATCGCCTCGGCGTCCGTTAAGAGATTGCGGACCGTCAGGACCACTCCCTTGGGCGGGCCGGTTGTCCCGGATGTATAGATCAGCAGGGCCTCGTCCTCCAAAGAGCCGTGATGAGGCCCCCCGGAGGGCGGGGCCGCGCACGCCTTCCCGTCCTTCCCCCTGTGGTTCCTTCCGATGAAGCCTTGATCATCTCCCGTGATCACGAGCCGCAAGGCCGGCAGGTCGGCCTGCAACGGCAATAGCTCCTCAATACAGCCGTGCCAGCAACAGACGGCGGTGGCTTCCGAATGCTCGAGGATAAAGCGTTTGCGTTCTGTTGTTTCCTCGATGTTGATCGGCACGATGGTGATCCCGGAAAGCCAGGCAGCAAAATAGAGGATCACGGTGGCATCATGGTTGAATAAGACGGTGGCAAGCCGATCGCCCGGACGAAGCCCCGCCTCGTCATGAAGAAAGGCGGCTGCCCGGCGCACAGCCCGGCCGAATTCCCCATAGCTGTACGCGCAAGAGCGCTCCCGGTCGTCGTCGTAATAGCTCAAAAAAGATCGGCTGCTCAACCGGCGATCATCGGTACGGGCCGCGAAGAACTCGGCGAATGAACGCCACGGGAGCGTAGGCATGAGCGGGTCCGGCTGCTGGGCTTGCGCGATCTGTTCATCGACGATCGAGGGGGACATAGGTCTGTCGCTCCGGTCCGGTATACAAGGCGCGCGGCCGGATCAACCGGTTATGATCCTGCTGTTCGATGACATGGGCGCACCAGCCGGTGATGCGTGAACAGACGAAGACGGGCGTATAGAGGGTGCGTGGAATGCCCATCAGCAAATAGACCACGGCGGTATAGAAATCCAGATTGGGATACAGTCCTTTCTCTTCCTGCATGATGCGATCGATGATCGTCGCGATCTCGTACCACCGGGGATCGCCGCAGGCCCGGCTCAGCCGTTCCGCGTGCTGCTGAATGATTGCGGACCGGACATCGCCTTTCTTGAGCACCCGATGGCCGAAGCCCATGATCCGGCGCTTGCCGGCCAACGCCGTGCGTACCCATTGCTCCGCCCGCTCAGGCCGCTCGATGTCGAGGAACATTTCGGCGACGGCTTCATTGGCGCCTCCGTGGAGAGGGCCTTTCAGCGTTCCGACGGCGGAGGTGATCGCCGAGTGGAGATCCGTCATGGTCGAGGCCGTGACGCGGGCCGAGAACGTGGAGGCATTGAACTCATGCTCCGCGTACAGGGTCAGCGACACATCGAGGACGCGGGCCATGGCCCTCGCTGTCTCGTCGCCGGTTCGGCCGGTAAGGAGGAACAGAAGATTCTCGGCAAAGCCGAGACCGGCTTGCGGCGCAACCGGCCGTTGTCCCGTCGCGAGCCGATGCGCCGTCGCGACGAGGCGCGGAAGTTGCGCCAACAGCCGCATCGCTTTGGCCAGGTTGGCGTCATGGGCATTGCCCGCTGTGCCGGGCTCCGCCATGCCCAGCAGCGACACACTGCTCCTCAGCACGTCCATGGGGTGTGCGCCCGATGGGATGCTGCGCAGGAACGTGTCGAGCGGATCGGGCAGGGCGGAACCGGCGACGAGGTGCGCCGCAAAGTCCTTCAAGTCTGTCCCGGTTGGCAGCCGTCCGAACAGCAGCAGATACGCGACCTCCTCGAACGTGGCCTGCTCGGCCAACTCACTCACGGCGTATCCCCGATAGCGCAATCCCTCTTCGCCTTCATCCACATGGCACAGCGCCGTCTCTCCCGCGAGCACTCCGTCGAGGCCCGGGCTATAGGGGGTCGTCGTTTCACTGAGCGGCATGATCATTATCCTTCCCGTGAAATTGTCGATCGCGTTGCTCGTAGTCCGCATACCGCAACAGATCATAAAGTTCCAGCCGGCTCTGCATCTGCTCCACGAGGGCGCGCTGCGAACCGCTATGGCTCAGCTTGGCCAGCATCCGCTCGACTGCTTTGGCCGCGACACGGAGGGCCGTGACGGGAAACAGCACCAGCCGATAGCCCAGGTCCTCGAACTCGTGCGCGCTCAGATAGGGCGTCTTTCCGAACTCGGTCATGTTGGCGACGAGCGGCACCTTGCCGCCCTCCTTGGCGAGCTGCCTGGCAAACAGACGGAACGCGTCGGCCGACTCGAGGGCTTCCGGAAAGATCGCGTCGGCCCCCGCCTCGATATAGGCGATCGCGCGCCGCACCGCCGCCTCGGGCCCCTCGACGGCATGGGCGTCCGTCCGGGCGATGATGAGGAAATCCGGGTCTCGTCGCGCGGCGCAGGCCGCGCGGACCTTGCCTGCCATCTCGCGCGCCGGGACCAGCCGCTTATCCGGCAGATGCCCGCATTTCTTCGGCAGGTCTTGGTCTTCGATCTGCATCCCCGCGAGGCCGGCGAGTTCGTATTCCTGCACCGCGCGGCTGATCGTCTGCGGCGGGCCGAAGCCGGTGTCCGCATCCACGATGCCCGGGATCGTTACGGCCTTCGCCATGGCGGCTGCATCCGACGCGACTTCCGTCAGCGACAACAAACCGATATCCGGCAACCCGCGCGCGGCCGAAAGACCGGCGCCGGAGACGTAAAAAGCAGGAAATCCGGCCCGCTGGATCTGCATCGCCGTCAAGGCATTGAACGCGCCTGGCAGGACGACCGTCCGGGCATCCAGCAGCTCGCGGAACTGCCGGGCATGGGATTGAAGAGGAGGACGCATGTGAGATCCTTCAGGATCTGTTCAGTAACGGCATCAACCCGCTGATGTCTGCCTGTTGATCGAGCCTCCAGACC
The DNA here is from genome assembly GCA_965285965.1 of uncultured bacterium. Lineage (GTDB taxonomy): Bacteria > Nitrospirota > Nitrospiria > Nitrospirales > Nitrospiraceae > Nitrospira_D. The sequence goes on from CBDIWQ010000083.1 coordinate 14,266, forward strand.
CAGTCGAGCACCCGGCGGCGCTGCTCACGACCCAGCATTCCCGCGGCCAGCAGGTGAAACTTGTGTTCCACGTCCTGGTCGGACATGGCATGGGCGGGATGGCCAACGGGGTAGTCCGCCTCCTTCATATAGGCGTTTCCGGCTTTGGTGCGAACGGTGATGCGCGACGGCATCGCGTGCGGGTAGCGCCCAACGAATGTGCGGTCAGGCACGACGCGCACTTTCTGCATCAGTGCACGCAGAAGAGGGTCCTGCAGGTGTTTCTCATCGAACGAGTCCAGCGTCACCGTCCCATCCATGAGCGCGACAGCCACGCAGTAGGGAAAGCTATGATCGGCGGTCTCCCTCGTGTCCGGCCTCCACTTTTCAGGATCCCGCCCGATGATTTCGATCGCCACATCGTAGCTGCCGACTTCAATGTCTGTGATGCCGGAGCAGGCGTGGAGTCCTTCTGCGCCCAAAAGTTCGTCCCTGAGGGCGAGCGCCGCTTCTACTGCGGTCTGCGCATGATATTCCACGGGATAGTGCTTGATATAGGTCTCGAGGATTTTGAAGGGCACCGCGCCTGAGGGGCCCTGTTCTCCGCCCAAAGACGGAAGCTCGAACGGTCCCGACACCAGCGGCATGAAGCCTTTCTCGCCTTCAAAGATCGGGGAGGGGCCTGTCATTCCCTGCCGGGCCAACAGAGCGGCAAAGACGGCATTGCGGGCGGCATTCGAACAGGCACAGGCCTTCCACATCGACAGATCCCCGACCCGGGTCTGGCGTAACGCAACGCTTGCGACCCCGGCAAGGTTGAAGGTCTGGAGGGTGTGCGTTTCGGAGAGATTCATGACCTTGGCGGCACCGGCGGCGGAGGAAAAAGCCCCGTAGGTCACATGATCCCATCCGCGCGGCCGCAACGCCGCCGCGTCACAAAGGCGGCACTGGACTTCATAGGCGAGCGCGATGGCCTCAATGACGCGCTTGCCGGATTCCCGCGACGCTTCTCCCGCGGCGATTATGGCGGCGATGTTGTCCGAAGGGTGCGCCGGCTCTTTGGCGAGGTACGTGTCGTTGAAGTCGAGATAGCGGACCAAGGCGCCGTTGGCGAACGCCGCCAGATCGGGAAGCGTTGTGTGATTCATCCCCCAGAGCGTGGCACCATGGGAGACGGTCACGGTTTGAGCGATCTGGCGGGCGATCAGGCAGGGCGGCGCGCTCCAGGCTCCGAGCGCGCAGCCTAGACTGTCAAGGATTCGCCGTTTGACCTCGTGCACAACGGTGTCGGGCAGATCGTCGAAGCACAGGGCCCGGCCATATCGAGAAAGGCGATCTGCGAGCATCGGCTATCCCTCCGGCTCTAGCATTTGTTCGGCATCACTCTTGGCGTCCGAGTAATGCTCATGCTTCCGTTCCGGTCAACCTCGGCTGCCGCTTTTCGAGAAACGCCTGAACGGCTTCCTGCTTATCCGCCGTGACGCAGAGTCGGCCGAATAACTCTGCTTCCCTCGCCAATCCCTCGGACAAGGGAATGTCGAGGCCTCCCCGGGTCGCATGGAGCGCGGCTTCAGTCGCGCTCGTTCCTTGCGCCATGATCTGTGCGGCGACGGCTTCGGCCTGTCCCAGCAACTCGTGAGCCGGCACGACCCGGCTGACCAAACCGATCCTCAGCGCCTCTTCAGACAACAGGCTTTCACCGGTGAGTATCATCTCTGCCGCTTTGGAGGTCCCCACGACCCGCGGCAGCCGTTGCGTGCCCCCGAAGCCGGGAATGAGGCCCAGCTTGATTTCAGGCAACCCCAGGAGGACTCCTGCCGATGCCATACGAATGTGGCACGCAAGGGCCAGTTCGAGCCCTCCTCCGACACAGGTGCCATTGATGGCGGCGAGAACCGGTTTCTCTGAACGCTCGATGCGGCTAAACAAGGATTGGCCGCGGCTGGAAAACTCGGCCCCGCCATGCATCGTCTTGAGGTGCGCCAGTTCATTCAGATCCGCGCCGGCAGAGAAAAACCTTCCACTCCCGGTGATGATCACCACCCGGACATACCCGTCCTCCTCCACGTCGTTCAGGACCCCCCCCAATTCCTTCAGGAGCGAGCAGCTGAGAACATTGGCCGGCGGATTGTGCAGCGTAATCCGGGCGACGTGGTGTGAGATGGTCAATAGTTGGTGTGGCATGGCCTCCCCCTATCGTTCAACGGCCGGCGTCCTGTCGGGCGACTGACGGCACGGACCTCTCATGCGAGCGGCAGCGCCGTTGATGCGCGGCAATGGCCGCGATGAGTTCCGGAATGCCTTCTCCTGTGCTGGCCACGATTCGAAGCACGGTTGGACACCAGGCGCCCAAATCCCGCACGGTCGCGTCGGCGTCCGGCAGATCCCCTTTGTTGACGACGACCAGATGAGCCTGCTCCAACAATCCGGCTTTCATCGCTTGCACCTCGTCCCCCAAACCCGGGGCTACCACCGCGACGACGGTGGGGGCGATCTCCAGCACGGCCACCTCATTCTGACCCACGCCGATCGTCTCGATGAGGACCACGTCGTAACCCGCCGCTCGCAGGACCAGCGCTGCGTCGAGGGTTGCCCGGGCGAGGCCTCCGTGGTGTCCGCGGCTGGCCATGCTCCGGACATACACCCGGGGATCGAGCGTGTGTGCCTGCATTCTGATGCGGTCCCCGAGCAGGGCGCCGCCTGTCACATGGCTGCTGATATCGACGGCCAGGACCCCCACCTTCCGGCCTTCCCGCCGGTAGGCCGCCACGAGCCGATTGACGAGCGTGCTCTTTCCGGTCCCGGGATAACCGGTGATTCCGATCACGGCTTGATCCTGGTTCAACGGGAGAAGCAGCGGCAGGATGGCCGCGCTCCCCCGGGCCTGATTCTCCAAGAGCGTGATCACGCGAGAGACGGCACGGACCTGTCCGGCTTTGACCTCTTCGGCCAACCGCCACATGTCTGCCTCCTCGTTCCATGGCCGCAGATTCGAGACCCTCATGGCACTGACTCGCATGAGGCCGGTTCGGTTTGTACGCGCGACACCCGGGACCACAGAGGATGGTTCAGCACGCGTGCGATCCGTTGCGCCGCCGCGATGACGCGCTGCTCGTCCACCGGCACGATGGCTCCCGAGGCCTTCAACGCATAGACTGCGTCTTCGGTTGCGACATTGCCCGATGCTCCCGGGGCGTAGGGGCAGCCGCCGATTCCACCGGCGGACGTGTCGAAGGCTTCGATCCCGTATTCACTCCAGGCGGTCAGGACGTTGGCCACCGCCATGCCGTAGGTGTCATGCACATGCAAGGAGAGGCGGCTTCGTTCCATGTCCTGTAACACCGTGTCCAGCAGCCTCCGGACCTCGTCGGGGGCCGCCCTCCCGACGGTGTCCCCCAGCGAAATCTCATCGACTCCGAGATCCAGCAGGCGGTGCATGACATCGGCGACACGGGACGGAGCGATGGCCCCTTCGAAGGGGCAGTGGATGGCGGTGGAAATGTACCCTCGCACGATCATCCCGTCCCGTTTCGCGTCGGCCGTCACCGGCCTGAACCGCTCGATCGATGCACGCACGGTGCTCCGGATGTTGCGCTGCGTGAAGGTGTCCGAAGCCGCCGTGAAGATCGCGATCTTGTGCACCGCCGCGGCCCTCGCTCGTTCGAATCCCCGCTCATTGGGAACCAGCGCTGAATAGGTAATGCCGGGGCGGCGGACGATCGTTCGAAAGACCTCATCCGAGTCGGCCAGCTGAGGCACCGCTTCGTGAGAGACGAACGAGCCGGCCTCGATTTCCGCCAGTCCGGTGGCCGACAGCGCATCGATAAAAGCGACTTTATGTGCCGTCGGGATGAAGTCCGGCTCGTTCTGGAGTCCGTCCCTGGGACCCACTTCCACAATACGGATCGGGACGGATGTCTTCCTCTGTTCACGGTCTGTCGCCATCGCGCTCCATTCCAGCTATTTCGGTTGCGGCTCCTGTTCAGCTCCAACCGCCATCCAGGCAGGGGCACGTTTTTCAAGAAAGGCGAGGAGGCCTTCTTGAGCTTCTGCCGAGAGACGGGCCTGGACGTTTGCCTCGGCGCACATGCGCCAGATCGGCTCATCGGAAGGAGCACAGAGGGTGCGGAACAGCGCCTTCGTCTGTCGGGCGGCCTGTGGCGCGAGACTGCCCACCGCATGGATCAATTCAGCCATCCGGCTGTCCAACCGGCCGCTTGGGACGACATCATGAATAAGCTGATGCTGCCAGGCGACCGAGGCGGAAAACGGCTCTCCCGTCAGGCTGAACCGCCGCATGAACGATGCCCCGGTCTTGTGCAGCAGGAATGGCGCGATGACGGCCGGGACCAGCCCCATCCTGGCTTCGCTGAGAGCAAAGCTCGCCTGCTCGTCGGCGACGGCGATGTCGCAGACCGCGACCAGACCGACGCCTCCGCCGAATGCCCCGCCGTGCACGCGCGCGAGCACCGGACAAGGACACTCATCGATCGCTCGGTACATCCTCATGAGCTGCTCCGCGTCGGCGCGCGCCTGAGCTTCGGTGATGCTTCCGTCGCCTCTCATCCAAGCGAGGTCCGCTCCGGCGCAGAAGGCGGACCCGGATCCGCTCAACAGGATGCCGCGTACGGAAGGATCTTGACCGAGGGTGGTGAAGATCCGATGCAGTTCCCTCGCCATTCCGGCGTCGAAGGCATTGCGCCGTTCCGGCCGGTTCAACGTGACGCGAACCATGCCGTTGGCTGATTCGACCAAGAGGGACGACAACCCGGTCATGCCGCTCCTTCACATCCGATAGACGGGTGGATGAGACTCCCGGACCGGCCCAGCCAGCGCGAGATCCAGACAAAAACCGAGCACGCGGCGCGTGTCGACCGGATCAAGAATACCGTCATCCCACAAGCGCGCGGTGCTGAAATACGGACTGCCTTCCTGCTCGTATTGAGCAAGGAGCGATGCCGAGATCCGATGGCGGTCGTCCTCCGTGAACGGCTCACGTGCCCGTTCACGCTGTTGTTCTTTCACCGTGGTCAGGACCTGCGCGGCTTGCCGGGCGCCCATCACGGAAATCCTGGCGCCCGGCCAGACAAACAAAAAACGCGGACTGTACCCCCGCCCGCACATGGCGTAATTCCCGGCTCCGTGCGACGCTCCGACGATCACGGTGAACTTCGGCACGTCGGCCGTCGCCACGGCCTGAACCATCTTGGCTCCATCCTTGATG
>CBDIWQ010000084.1:0-10368 GCA_965285965.1 uncultured bacterium
TCCTTCTACCGAGGCCAGCAACCGAGAGACCTCCACCATGCCGCTCATGCGGTCCTCGATCTTGACGAGCCCCGAGAGGAAGGGACGACTCTCGGTCACGCCGCGAGCGGAGGCGGTCAATAGGTCATCTGCATGAATCGTCCGGATTTCCGGCACCTCGTCGATGAGAATGCCAACTTGCTGGGTCCCCTGCCGCACGACCACGACATACTTGAGGGCGACGGAGGTGGACACCCCGAGAACGGGCCGCAGATCAGCGAGCGGCACGACGGTGCCGCGCAGATTCGCCACGCCGACCAATGAGGTCGGCATCCCCGGCACCGGCGTCACTGATTCCACTTCAAACACTTCACGCACGTGACGCAAATCGATCGCGAACAGCTCTCCCCCCAACGAGATGAGACAGATCCGCGAGGGAAGGGCCGACGGGGCGGGCTCAGATCCGCGAGAAGGCCCGTATTGTGGCTGCGCACGCGTTGCGTCCATATGTCCCAGTGGGTGAGAGGCCATGAAACGAGGGGGATCTAGCCAAGCGCCCGCTTCACAGCGGCCAAGAGGTCTTCTGACTTAAAGGGTTTCACCACATGGCCGTTGGCGCCCTGTTGCTGACCCCAGAACTTGTCGCTTTCTTGGCCCTTGGACGTGCAGAGGACAATCGGAATGCCCTTGAACCGGTCGTCGTTCTTGAGATCGCGGCAGGCTTGAAAGCCATTCCGGCCCGGCATGACCACATCCATCACAATGAGATCGGGCTTTTCAGCGGCAATTTTGTCTTCCAGCTTGTCCGTATTTGGAAACGAGACGACGGTATGACTGGCGGCCTTCAAGTACGATTCGATCATCTGCAACTCGGCATAGGAATCATCCACCACTACAATTTTACTCATGAGTGCGCTCCTCCATTAAATAAACGTAAGACATGAACGTAATATGCAGGTTTACTTCATCGGCAACACAATGCTGATGGCCCCGGCTAATTCGCCTTCCTTCCAACCTTCCTTTTTCATGCCGGTGATGTCCCGTTCACCCTTCGGCCCGCCATGGCAGGTCAAGCATGTGGCCCCGGCATATTCCGGATCCATGACCCGCATCACCGGCTTGCCCCCCACGATCGTCGCTTTGGCATATTGCTGGCCCTTGGGATGGCGTGAATCGGCGAACATCCGGAGAACCTCCGATTCGAAGTCGTCCGGTTTGTTGCCGGGAAACCGGTAGTCCGTTCCCGTGAGTTTCACTTTGATGCCGGTCTTTTTGTAAAACTTTTCACCGGCTTTTCTAGCAAAGGCGGCCGGAATGAAGCCTTTGAACGCCACTCCCTGCTTGTTGATGACGGGCTGGCCTTCGAGCACCACTTCCCGCTCGGACTCCAGGAGCGTCAACAGAAGGGCACTTTGCGGAACGTTGTTCGGCCGGCTCAGATCAATGCGGGTTTTCGTCTTGAATTTTTCGATGATCTCATGGGCTACAAACTCGTCGGTAAAGCCTTTGTTGGCTTTCGATGCATCATTGATCAGCGCTTGATGCTCGGACACCACGGCACGGCCGGCCTTCAGCAAGGCGATCAGCAACTCGGCGGTCTCGGCTTCATCACCCGCCCTGGCGTGAGATGACATCCCCAATACCATGGCACAGAGGCCGGCTCCCAGGATGAGTGATGGTATCCGCACCTTCATAGCGCTCCTCCTCGTTGGCGTGATCGCACTGACCGCTGCTCCGACCTAAGTGTAGCTGCTTATTGCTGCTTGGCAAGAATCCACTGAGCGCGCCCATCCCACCGGTCACCAGGTCCACAAATCATTCCTTGCGAAGCCATAACCGTAAATCACAGTCAGCGACCTGGCAACTTTTGTGCCGCTAAGAAAACTCCAATAATATGCGAGATATACCGGCGTGAAATGCTTCAAAATGCTGCCAAACAGAGGTGATTTGACCTATTCGCGTCCAGACACCATCGATCGGACCAGTTTGCCCGCCTTTGTGCACGGTTGTGCAACCGGTAACAATTCTTGGCCCGAATCGGAACGCGCGGTAGCGGGGGAAGGCGCGGCACTCTTGCAGAAACTCGGGTGCAACTCGTCAGCGCCGGAGCGTCGAAGCGGTTGCCTGAGCGTCCCACCCTGGCATCGCTGCCATCAGGCTCACTCAGGCACCGGGATAGGCAAACTCTGCCCGGTCAGCCGCATGATTGCGGACGGCTGAAAGGTGACAACTGGAAGCGGAGCAGGCGCCGTCGGCAGTCAGCGTACGGAATGGAGGACCGGCACGCGCCGCTTAGCGTTTTGTAAGCCCGAGAGAAGTGATGGGAATATGCGCCGCCAGGTGATCCGCCCATCGATCGATTTCATGATCGAACCGATTCGTCACCGATTCAGAGACGCTGACAGCAAGGCCTTCCATTTGCTTGCGTGCCCGTATCCGGTTCAGCCAGGCCCGCCGAAAGCTCGCGTGATCGAACACCCCATGGACGTACGTGCCCCAAACCATGCCATCGTCATTGACGGCCCCATCCTGCCACGGAGCCGTTGCGCCGCTTTTCTCCCGTTCCATCGGGTGGTTCAACAGGAAACAGGGCTGCGCGGGTCCTCTTGGCAAGGTGACGCCCATGTGAATTTCGTATCCGGTAATGCGCACGTGCGCACCGAAGGACGTTTGCAGCGGTCTGCCCTGGACCTGCGTGAGGGTTTTCTCCCGCTGCAATTCCGTCTCGATGTCGAGAAATCCCATCCCTTTTTCGATGCCGCCGGACTCCACTGACAAGGGGTCGCGGATCTCTTCACCGAGCATCTGATAGCCTCCACAGATGCCGAGCAACTCAACGCCGTGCTGCACCCGCTCCGCCAATGCCCGGGGAAAGCCCTTCTTCTGCAGGTAGCGCAAATCGTCCAAGGTATTCTTGGAGCCGGGAATAATCACCGCGTCGGCCTTCTGCAAGTCGCCGGGTCCAGACACGTACCGCAGCACGACATCAGGCTCGGCTTGCAAGAGATTGAAGTCGGTAAAATTGCTCATGCCTGGCAACAGAATCACCGCGATATTCACCGCATCACCGGAAAATCCCCTTTGCTGGTGTAGGGGCAGGCCGAGACTGTCCTCTTGCTCGAGCACGAGGTCACGCAGAAAAGGCACGACGCCGAGCACCGGGATCCCGGTTCGCGCCTCCAGGAACCGAACTCCGTCATCGAACAGGGCGGCATCGCCTCGAAACTTGTTGATGATCACTCCGCGCACCCGACCCCGTTCGTCCGGTTGAAGCAAATCCAGGGTCCCGATGACCTGAGCAAAGACTCCTCCCCGGTCGATATCGGCCACCAACAATACGTCGGCATCGGCCAGCGCGACCACCGGCCAGTTGACCAGATCACGCTCCCGGAGGTTCACCTCGGCGGCACTCCCGGCTCCCTCGATGACCAACACCTCGTATTGAGCGGACAGTCGGGCATAACTCTCCTGCACGACCTGCCAGAGCTGTTGCCGGCCTTCGAAGTAGGCAGCCGCCTCCAACTTGGCGAATACTTTCCCCAGCACGACGACCTGCGAGCGCCGATCGGATTCCGGCTTGAGGAGGATGGGGTTCATATCGACATGGGGAAGGAGCCCGCAGGCCTCGGCCTGCAGCGCTTGCGCTCGTCCGATTTCTCCGCCGTCCGGGGTGACGAACGAATTGAGCGACATGTTTTGAGCCTTGAACGGAGCCACACGCACGCCGGCGCGTAGCAGCAACCGGCACAGACCTGCGGTGATCAAGCTTTTGCCGACATCCGAGCCGGTGCCCAGCACCGCAATCGCTTTGGCCGTCATCGTGGACCCGGTCCGCATCGTGTGGTCCATTTTGCGGCTCGCGCGAGCCCTTGCGTCACGCAATCGGCCACCACCCGGCCGATTAACGCCCCGATGACCGTGTGTGTCCCGCTATAAGCTAACCACTGTCCCGCTTGACGAGGCGCAGAGGCAATCACCACGGCGTCCGTCCCGGTTCCCGTCGCACCGGGCCGGCCGGTCCAACTCGGGACGGCATGGTCACGCAGGACACCCGTCTTACTTTCCGTGGCGACTTGCACCGCCCCCACCATGGCCGCATGGGACAGACAGCCATTGGTGATTAGAATCAAGTTGATCGTGCCGGGCCTTTGCAGGGCCGCATGGTCAGGGATGGGCGGCTCACCCGCGCGAACCGCATTGGTCACGCCGACTGTGGCAAAACATTCAACCCATAATCCATCTGATTCCTCTCGACCGACCACCAGCTGTGTCATCGGAACAGCGGTCATGAGGCCCACACAAGGTTCATGAATGCCCAGGGCTGCGCCGACCCGGCGAAGAGTGCGGGACGGGTGGCCTCCGTCCGAGAGGGGCCGAGCCGCTGCTCCCGGTTGTTTCTCGCCCGGATTAACGGCGACCTGATGATTCAGGAGATAGCGCGTCCTGAACAATCCTCCGCACATCGGCGCCGAGGAGAGCACGCGCATCCAGGCGCCACAATCGATGACGAGTGTGCCGCCCGTAACCCGGTAGCTGGTCTGTAGGTCGGGGCGCTTGTCCATGTCCATGCTTCAATGAGAACGGAACAGGCGAACCAACGCTCGAGCCAAACGATCATTGTCTAGGCTGGTCCGCACGGCCATGCGAATCGAGCGGTCGTTCAATCCCGGGACCGTGGAGCAGTCACGGATCAAGAGACCCTGCCGGCGGAGGGCGGCGGTCACTGTGCGGGCCTGCCAGCCGACGGGCAATTCCAGCAGCACAAAGTTCGCCTCGGACGGAAACAGGACGCAGCCTGAAATCTTCTTGAGCCGCGCCTCAAACCGCGCCCGTTCCCGTACCATAAACGAACGGCTGCGTTCCGCATGGCGGCCGTCTTCGAGCGCCGCGCGCGCGGCTTCCTGCGCGAAGGCATTGACCGACCAGGGGGCCTGGCGGGCACGAATACGTTGCGCGATGTCCGGCCGGGCCATGAGGTAGCCGATACGCAAGCCGGGCAAGCCGAAGAACTTCGTGAAACTCCGGAGGACAATAGCTTCTTCGGTCTTCTTCATCGTGGGCAGTATCGACCGCTCTTCGCAATAATCGGCAAACGTTTCATCGAGGATCACCCGGACGTTCTGTCGCAGCGCGACCAGTGCGAGCGCCCGCACGTCCTCCACAGGGCAGGCTTGCCCGGTCGGACTATTGGGATTACAGAGCACGACGGCATCGACCGGCGGCCCGCCGGTCCGTCTTGCCTGATTCGCCCCTAGGATCTTGATCGCGCGGCTCAGCGGCGGCGCGTACCCGTCGGCACGATCGGCCAGCACCATGCTGACCCGCCCGCCGGATCGTTCCATCGCATGAGCGTATTCCGAAAACGTGGGACCGATCACGAGCAGATGCCGAAGCTCGAGAGCCGCCGGCAGCAGATGGATGAGTTCGGTCGAGCCGTTCCCGATGACGATCCGGTCCACTGTGCAGCGCCAATGAGAAGCCAGGGCTTGCCGGAGTGCCCAGCAATCCGGATCGGGATAGTGTGCGAGCGCAGGCTTGCCCCGGGTAATGGCCCGGACGGCGCCCGGCGCAGGACCCAGCGGATTGATGCTGGCGCTGAAATCGACGAGTTGGTCGACCGTCCGCCCCAGCTGGCGGGCCGCCGCATACACATTGCCGCCGTGGTGTGACCGGTTCAGGAAAGCCATAGTGCCGTCATGGCCAGCAGCAGCCCCAGCCCGTAACTCACCAGCATGATGCGCCACGCGTGGGTAATATCAGCAGGTCTCAGGGTCCTCAGGCTGTCGCCCATGCGGGGACGCTCCTGAGCCTGTCCCTCGTAGTAATTGACGCCGCCCAGCTGCACGCCCAACGCGCCGGCCATGGCGGCCTCCGGCCTCCCGCTGTTGGGGCTGGGATGCCGGTGGCCGTCCTTGATGAGGATCCTCCAACTGTCGCGCATCCGCTGCCATCGTCCCGTCGTGAGTCCCGCGGCCATCACGATCAAGCCGGCAGTCAGCCGGGCGGGAATCCAGTTGGCGAGATCGTCAAGACGCGCCGACGCCCAACCGAAATCTTTATAGTGCGCCTCGCGGTGACCGATCATCGAATCCAACGTGTTGACCGCTTTATAGGCCAGCGCCAGCGGGGCGCCTCCGATGGCGAGATACAGCAAGGGTGCGATGACGCCATCCGCCGTGCTTTCCGCGATCGTTTCCACCGTCGCCCGTACGATTTCCGGTTCCCGCAGCGCCTCGGTATCGCGCCCCACGATCATGGCGACCGCCTGCCGGGCGCCCGGCAGATTCCCGCTACCTAATTCGCGGCTCACGGCGCGCGCATGATCCAGCAAGTCCCGTCCGGCCAGCGTGGTGAAGGCCAAGGCGATGGCGACGCCCTGCTCCAACCGGCTAAAGATCCGGCCTGCTTGTTCGATGACGAATTCACCGGCCAGATAGCTCGACGCCGGAATCACGAAAGCGAGACCGACTCCGGCCAGTCGTAAACTCCAGGGCGAGCGGCAGAGCCGGCGCACATGCCGATCGGACCAGGCGATCACCGCTCCCATGGCGCGGACCGGGTGAGGAAGCGCGCGAGGATCACCGATCGCCGCATCGAGGGCGACCGCCAGCAGCACATCCACCGCCGTCATCGCAACCATAGGATCAAGGGAAGCAGCAGCAGAAATAGCGTCTCGGCGAGTTCGTTCGTCGCCCCCAATGTATCGCCCGTCACCCCCCCGAACCAGCTGCGGCAGGCGGCCCAAGCGGCCCCGACGACCATCACGCCCAGCGCCCCCGCGATGCCGGCTCCTTGCGGACCGAACCCCAGGACGAGCGCGGCGGCCAGGACCAGCGTCGAAAGAACGACGTGCCGAGAAGACAGATGGCTCAAGAACGGCGCCGCCAGTCCTCCTTCCGCTCTCGCATAGGGAGACAGCCACGCTACCGTGACCATGGCCCACCGTCCCACTGCCGGCATGCAGATCAGCGCCGGCATGCGCAGGGCCTGCGGCAAGGCGAGCAGTCCCCCATAACGCAGCAACAGGCACAGAAAGAGCCCCGTCGCTCCGATGGCGCCGATCCGGGGATCCCGCATGATCGCTAACCGGTCTGCCGCTGTCCGGCCGCCGGCCAGTCCGTCCAAGGTGTCCGCCAGACCGTCCTGATGCAGTCCCCTGGTGAGCACGACCAGGAGGCCGATCAAGAGCACATTGACGACTTCCGGTCTGAACAGCGCTCCGAGCAGGAGATCGGTCGACGCCAGGATTCCGCCGATCAAGAGCCCGATCGTCGTATACCAGGCCATGGACGCCGCCAACTCGGCCGCGGCCGGCTCATGATGGGTGCGGCTGATCGGGATCGCCGTCAGAAAATGCCAGGCAAACAGAAAGGGCCTTACCACTGCCGTCATCCGTTGCGCTCCGAAACGCCGGCTTCACCGAACGTCGCCATCTCCGTCATGATCTTCACGGCGGCGAACACCAGATCCATGCCCAAACAGGCGCCGGTGCCCTCCCCGAGACGGAGATTGAGGTCCAGCAGCGGCGTCAGATTCAGATGGTCGAGGATCGCCTGATGCCCGCGCTCGACCGACCGGTGAGACGCGATCAGATACTCGCGGCAGCGCGGTTGGAGTTCCACCGCAATCAAGGCGGCGGCTCCGGCGATAAACCCGTCCAGCACGACGGGCACACGGCACGCGGCGGCACCCAACATCAGCCCGGCCAGGCCGGCAAGCTCGAGTCCGCCGACTTTGGACAACACATCCATCGGATCCGTCCGGTCCGGGCGATGCAGCGCCAAGGCCTGCTGGATCACAGTGATCTTCCGCGCATGGGCCGCGTCGTCGATGCCCGTGCCGCGCCCCGTCACCTCCGCCGGCGAGCGCCCGGTCATGACGGCCGTCATCGCCGAACTCGCGGTGGTGTTGCCGATGCCCATGTCGCCGGTTCCGATCAGACCGATCCCCTGCCCAACCGCGTCCATCGACACGTCCACGCCGACCATCACGGCTTGTTCGGCCTGTTCGCGGCTCATGGCCGGTTGGGTGAGAAAGTTCTTCGTCCCGGGCATGATCTTCTTCTGAATCAATCCCGGGACCAGCCCGAAATCATGGGCCACCCCGATGACCACCACCCGAACGTCCACGCCCACATGCCGGGCGAGCACATTGACGCCGGCACCGCCGCGCAGAAAGTTCAAGACCATCTGCGGCGTCACCTCGCGCGGATAAGCGCTCACGCCCTCCGTCGCCACACCATGATCGGCCGCGAACGTGAACACCGCGCCACGCGGCACAGCCGGCTTCATTTCACCGGTGAGCATCGCATACTGTGCGCCGATCTCCTCCAGGCGACCCAGGCTGCCCAGGGGTTTTGTGAGCCGGTCGAACCGCGCCTGCGCCTGAGTGAGGAGGTTGCGGTCCGGCGACTGGATCCGGGCCAACACGTCATTGAGCGTCATCGATCCCCCATGAGCTTATTTGAGCCGTAACGACTGGCCGCTGATCACGAAGTACACTTCGTCCGCCTCGGCGGCCACCAGTTGATTGACCTTCCCCGCCAGGTCGCGGAACCTCCGGACCGGCCGTCCCACCGGCACGAGTCCCAGCCCGAGTTCATTGCTGACGATCACCACGCGCCGGGACGACCCCCGCATCGCCTGCATCAGCTCGGCGACCTTGTCCGGCACGGCGGCGTCCGGCACACGAGCACGGTGCAGATTGCTCAACCATAACGTCAGACAGTCCAGGACCACGGAATGAAATTCCGTGCCATGCTTCGAGAACCAGGGGGCGAGATCCACCGGCACCTCGGCCGTCTGCCAATCGCACGACCGCGAGGCCTGATGCCGGGTGATCCGCTCCTCCATTTCAGGATCCAGCGCTTGTCCCGTCGCCACGAACGCCCGCGGTCCAGCCGGGCCCGCCAGATCGAGCGCCCGCTGGCTCTTGCCCGATGACGCTCCGCCGATCACCAGGATCATCGTCGAGCGCTTCTTGCCGGCTCGCTTCATGGAATCAGCCCGGACTCTTCTTGACATCGCGCTGCCAGAGGAACTCCGGCTCCCCTTGCGTCTTCGCCGCCCAGCGCGCCAGCACGAACAGCGCATCACTCAAACGATTCACATACTTCAGAATGGCCTTCTCCACCGGTTCTTCCTTCGCCAGCTGCACACAAACCCGCTCCGCCCGCCGCCCGATCGTCCTGGCCTGATGAAGGAAGCCGGAGACCTTTCCGCCTCCCGGCAGAATGAATTCTTTGAGAGGAGCCAGATCCTTTTGGCAGCGGTCAATCATCTTCTCCAGCCTGGTGACATCCAGTTCCGTCACCTGCGGCATGTTCTTGAACGTCTGTCCGGGAGCCGTGGCCAAAATTCCGCCGATGTCGAACAGCTTATTCTGGATCCACCGGAGATCTTCTTCCAACTGCTCGGCCCTGGCCTGACGTCCCATCATGTCCGCATTCATCACCCGCACGACGCCAATGGACGCGTTCAACTCGTCCACCGTGCCATAGGCCTCCACTCTAAGACTGTCCTTCCATACCTGCTGACCGCCGGCCAACCTGGTTTTGCCTGCATCGCCGGTTCTCGTGTAGACCTTCGTGATCCGCATTCCCGATCCTCCTCACCCCTCTAAAATCCCGCCGATGACGATATGCAAGTTCACGGACGCGCCTCACCCGGCACGGAAAGGAGTGGGCGGGGCGAGCGGAGCCAGCGTCTGGTCGCCCGCGCTCACCTTGTTCAAGCAAGCCGGGCAGAGACAGTTCTTAAAGCGCACGGCAATCCAGTCCATCTGCTGCTCCGTAATCCCGACCGTCCCGCACCAGCACCGGTAGCCACCGCATTCGAACGTGGCGCCGCAGGCTTCACAGGTCTTGTCCACCGGACCCCTCATACGGCCTCCTAAAACTCCACTCCGGCTTGCGCCTTGACGCCTGCCCGGAACGGATGTTTCACCTGTTTCATCTCCGTCACAAGATCGGCCTCTTCGGTCAACCGGTCCTTGCCGCCTCGACCGGTCACCACGACATGCTGCATCGGCGGACGGGCGCGAAACACCGGCACGACATCGGCCACATCCACGTAGTCGTGCGCCAGCGCGATATTAAACTCATCCAGGATGACCATGGCATAGGAGGGATCGCGCAGAAATCCGCAGGCCGCCGCCCAGGCCTGTTGCGCGAATCTAATATCTCGCTCCCGGTCCTGCGTTTCCCATGTGTAGCCTTCGCCCATCCGCAGGAAGGTCACGCGATCGCCGAACGATTTCAACGCTCGTTCTTCCGCGGTGTCGATCGCGCCCTTGATGAACTGCACCACCGCCACCTTCATGCCGTGACCGAGGCAGCGCAAGGCCATGCCCAAGGCCGCGGTGGTCTTGCCCTTGCCGGCGCCGGCATGG
>CBDIWQ010000085.1:0-6889 GCA_965285965.1 uncultured bacterium
CGACAAATTCATCGGGGAATCGGAAAAGAATTTCCGGAAGGCGATCGAGATGGCGGAATCCCTTGCGCCCATCGTCCTCTGGATCGATGAAATCGAAAAAGCCATGGTCGCGGGCGGCGGCAGCGGGGAATCGGATGCAGGCTTGAGCCGGCGCCTGTTCGGCGCGTTTCTGACCTGGCTTCAGGAGAAGAAGCAGGAGATTTTCGTCGTGGCCACCGCCAACCAGTTATCGTCCCTTCCCCCTGAACTCCTTCGTAAAGGGCGCTTCGACGAAATCTTCTTCGTCGACCTGCCGGACGATCACGAGCGCGAGGCCATCTGGAAGATCCACTTGGGGCTTCGGAAGCAGGACCCCGTAAAGCTGGATCTCGTCAAAATCGTCAGCGCGAGCGACGGCTTCAGCGGATCGGAAATCGAACAAGCCGTCGTCGCGTCCCTCTATCGGGCGCTGCACCGGCAGACGCCGCTCACGACCGATCTCCTCATCGAAGAAATCACGCACACGGTGCCGCTCTCCGTCACGCGGCATGAAGACATCGACGCATTGAGGACCATGGCCCAAGGACGGTTTGTCAACGTACGGTGAAGCCCATGCGTTACCTGTTCATCATCGCCGCGATCGCCATCGTGACGCTGGTCGGTTGCACAGCATCCCGGCTCGAACGGCCGGACGCGTTGGTAGCGGAGGCTGACCGGTGCTGCCGCTCGGTCGACGTGCCGCCCAAGGGCACAGCCATTGCCCGCACCGCCACCCGGTTGATCGGCGCCACAACCATCGACAGCGGCGGCCGACGCATCGCCTACGATTGCGCCGGCGTGACGCGGGCCATCTATCTGGAACATGGGATCGATCTGTATGACGGCAGCGCCCCTCACCCCGCAGTCAACGGCGTCCGGCTCATCCATGCCCACCTCCATCAGCATGGCCGCCTCCACCAAGGCCCGGTGGTCAATCCGGGCGACCTCGTCTTCTTCGACAACACCTGGGACCGGAACGGCGACGGGGTCGTGAATGACCCGCTGACCCATGTGGGCGTCGTAGAGCGGGTGGAGAAGGACGGCACCGTGTTCTTCATCAGCCGGGTGGCCGGGGCTGTCCAACGTTATCGGATGAACCTGGCCTTCCCTCACGTCCATCGAGCGGAGGACGGACGGATCGTCAATGACTATATGCGTCGCAATGCCGGAGGGTCCCATGGCAGAGGATCACTCACCGGAGAACTCTTCGCCTTTTTCGGGACCAGGATCGGATTCTAGACGCCGGCCGAGTCAACGGCGCGACCAGAACAATTCGATCGGCTCTCGTGCTGTCGTTCCGGCCGGAAGCAGGAGTCCAATGCAGGACACCCCTCAGGGAAGCCCCAAGGAGGAACCATGGGACAGACCGCCACTTACTGCAGCGAATGTTACAACAAGGTTGCGCGCACGGAAGACGATGCCGTGAAAGCGGCCGAACGAGAAGGCAAGGTTCCCATGACCAAACAGGGAAGCTGCAGCCGCTGCAGCCAAGCCGGCACCGTGATCTATTACGAATAAAGGCCGGGCCGCTGCCGATGACGTGACCTGACGCGTCATGGCTGCCGAATATCGCCGGGGGCCGGGACGAGCGCACCGGCGCCGGCACTCGCTCTTCAAGCCGGATCGGGACACGGGCTCTATAAGCATGACGCTGTGCGGGCGACCTCCGCCGCGTCCTCTCTTCCTGGCCTTCCATTGAACCCGCTCAGTCTTCTTCCACCGCCACAACGGCTCGTCAGGCTGCATCAGACGCGGCCGCGAGGATCGGCGGCTTTCAGACAGGCGGCCGGCGCGGGTACAGCAACGATCCACAGTTGCCGATATAATAGAACAGGAACGCGGCACATGGGAATCTTCCCAGGACGCCATTTCAGAAATGACCTGGTACAATTAGGACATGGGAACCTCTTCGAGACAAATCAGAACGAGAGAAGCGAATCCGCTCAGGCAACGGCTGACGGACGTCCGTCATGGACTCCTGGGTCTCCACAAGGCGCTCATCGTCGCGGAACAATTGACCTTCGAGCGCATCTACGGACGGGTCGATTCCACAGGACAGTTGTTACAACTGGTGATGAACGATCCTTGGTTTACCTGGCTCCATCCCCTGTCCAATATGGTGGTCCGGATCGATGAATTGATGGAGGAGGAGATGGACCTGACCATCGGAGACGTGGCCGTCATTATGACGGAAATCCGCGGACTCATCAGGCCATCCGAGTCGGGGGATGGATTCGAGCGAGCGTATTACGAGGCGTTGCAGCGGGCTCCGGATGTCGTGATGGCCCATTGCCAAATCAAGAAGCTGCTGACGTTGCCGGGAGTGTAAATTCAGGCGCCCCTGCCGCCAGGCCGTGATAGCCTCAGCACGGCCGGCTCGCCACCGGACCACATGCCGTTACCATCGTCGGCCGGAGGAGAGGAGCAGGGAGACGTCATCGGATGACAGAGGTTTCGCAAACAGGTAGCCTTGCCCGTACTCACAGCCCAGCGAATGTAGGAGCGACCGGTGTTCGACGGTTTCCACTCCTTCGGCGATGACCTGCCGTCCGAGTTGATGTGCCAGAACAATAATGGTCTTCACGATCGCCAGGGCATCATCGTCCACCCCCAGCCGCCTGATGAACGACTGATCGATCTTCAGAAACTGGATGGGCAGCTGCTGGAGATGACTCAGCGAGGAGTACCCCGTTCCAAAATCGTCCAGACAGGCATCGATGTCTCGCGTGCCGATGACCTTGAGTACCTCCGCCACCGCCTCCGGGTTCTGCATCATGTCGGATTCGGTAATCTCGATCTTGAGGCTCGATGGATCGACCGCCGTGTCCGAGAGGACGTTGTCGATAAACCCGACGAGGTCCGGTTGCGCAAATTGGTGGACCGAAAAGTTGATACTCATAGTCAGGGGACGGATGTGCGGGAAGGCGGCGTGCCAGCCCTGCAAGCGGCGACAGGCTTCCCGGAACGTCCACGTGCCAATCCTGTCCATTAGGCCCAGGTCCCGGGCCATCTCCAGGAATCCGCCCGGCGCGGTCAGCCCGTAATCGGGATGCTGCCACCGCAGCAGCGCCTCGAACCCCGCCACTGAACCGGACGCCAACGCGACAATCGGCTGATACGCCAGACGGAACTCCTCCCGGTCCAGCGCCAACCGCAGATCGGCCTCCAGCTTTAAGCGCGCTAGGGCCTGTTCGTGCATGACCTTGTCGAAGATCACGAATCCCGGGCGGCCGGTTGCCTTGGCCCGGTGCATCGCCGTGGTGGCATCGCGTAGCAACCATTCGCTGTGTTGATAGCCGGCATGAAAGCAGGCGATTCCCAGGCTCACCGTAAGAAAGACTTGCCGGCCCTCCAAGGTGAAGGGCGTGGCAAACTCCCGATGCAGGCGCTCGGCGACTCTAGTGGCATTGCCCACCGCTTTCAGATCGTCCACCAGAAACGCAAACTCATCCCCCTCCATCCGTGCGACGGTGTCGGCGGATCTCACTCGGCGCAAGACCCGCTGGCTCACTTCGATGAGCAAGCGATCGGCCGCGGACGGCCCGAGACTGTCGTGGATCACGAGAAATCCATCAAGATTCAGATACAGAACGGCAAATGAATGGGCCGTCTGGCGCCGGCACTGCAGGAAGACCCGCTCCAACCGGTCTAGGAAGAGCGCACGGTTTGGAAGACCGGTCACCGGATCGTGGAAGGTTTCGAGAAACAACCGCTGCTCGGCTTGGCGCTTGTCTGCAATCAGCCGTTTCCGCTCCAGCGCCTGCGTGATCGCATGACCCAGGCGCCCCAACCGGTCCTTTAAGAGATAATCGGCCGCCCCCGCCTTCATGCACTCCACCGCCATGTCTTCGCCGATGCAGCCCGACACGATGATGACGGGAAGCTCGAGGCCGCGCTCCTGGAGCAAGTGCAGCGCCTCCCGCGCGGTAAACTGAGGCATGGAATAATCAGCCAGGATGAGATCCGGGGGATGGTCCAGTTCGCGAAGATACGCGGCCTTGGAATCTACGCGTCGAAAGGTGGGATCAAACCCCGCTTCCCGAAGCGTTTCAATGACTAACTCCGCGTCGGCGTGGGAGTCTTCAAGCAGGAGGACGTTGAGATTCGTCGACATGGTCGTGCGAAGTTACCGCAAGAGGGCCACCCTTCATGTCGCTGCAACAGACGGTCGGACCGACACTCCTGTGGAGTATAGGAGGAGACTCCGGAATGACCAACATATTATGAAGAATCTGAGGTCAGGACGAAGAGATGTGCCGTTACCGAATCGGTTCACATCGGCACGGAATGCGCCTGTCGAACATTCAGTGTTTACACGATTTGATTGCAGGGCCAGGAAAAAGCTCGAATGGATGGTTTCTCCCAACCGGGGTGATGGGCACTCTCCTGATACCAATCCGTGACGGCCTTGGTCACACGTGCGAGAGGGACTTCATCCAGCGTCACCAGAATGACGGAATTCGTGCCAGGGTAGAAGGCGAGTCCTTCGGCCGGTCCCGTCTGTCCATACCCGACCGCTTCATTCACCTCGGTAAAGGCATACACGTCGCATTCATGCAAGAGCGCATGGACTCGCTCCTTCAACGACGAACGGAAGACGAGCATCACCATATGCATGACAGACCTTTACAGCCGGTCTTCGTCCAATTCAATGACATCCGCCCAGGTCGATACCGGAGGCAGCCTGTCCACGGACACCCCGCGCTTGGCCGCGACTTCTTGGAGCCGCCCCTGAAAGCGCTGCCGCGCCGCCTCGTCTTTTGGGCCGGAGGAAAGCAAACCCTGTGACCATTGCGCAATCTCTTGATCGGACGGCTTGGAGCCATGCGTGCGCACCCATTCCAATACGTCGGCATCCGTGCCGCCGGCCAACACGCGTTGCTCGAAGGCCTTCGGATCAATCTTCAGGAAATCGATGAGATACTTATCGAAGCCGACAGTGACGTAGTTGTAGTCCTGAATCCGGCCCGCATGGCGCAAACGAATCTTATCGATGAACCGTCCCAAGTGGGCAATGCCGCCGAGGAGAGCCTTCGGACTGCGGGGATACCGCTCACCATTCATAATTCAGCTCCATGAGGCCTGCGACTGTCCGGGGTGCGATCATACGCAGACACCCGGAAGGAAGCAACGACTCGACGGAACCAGCAGCGTGGAGCCTGCCTAAGCCGCTTGCCGATCCCGAGCCAGCAATTCGCTGAGCCGCCCGGCATTGGCCGGCGCGTGCCCGTCGGCGTCGTTATTGAAGTATACGTAGCTCTCAATGCCCTCCCCGCCGAATCGTTCGATGAGGTCAGCTTCCTCCCTCAATTCCTCCTCCCGGTAACAGGGCGCTGCCCTTGGCAGGCGGCCGTGAAACCGGAAATAGGCAAAATCCGTCGTCAACACATTGCGGCGCGGATGGCGCAGGCCGTCGGCGATACATAAGGCGGCCTGGTGGCGAGTCAGTAAACGGTAGGTTTCGGCTGTGAACCAGGACGCATGTCTGAATTCGAAGGCCAACCGAACCCCGGAAGACCGCTCACCGGCCATGTCGAGGAAGGCGGCCAGACGGGAAGTATTGACCTGAAAGGAGGGCGGCAATTGTACAAGGATGGGACCGATTGCAGGCCCAAGCTGACGCACGCCCAGGACAAACGCCTGCCATTCCGCCTCCACGCCTTGCAGGCGACCGACGTGGGTAATCATCCGGTTGGCTTTGACGGCGAAGACAAAATCGGACGGCACCTGCGTGGCCCACCGGCGATAGGTCTGTTCGGAGGGCACGTGATAGTAGGAATAGTTGACTTCAGTGGTGGTGAACCGGTCGGCGTAGAAGCTCAGCCGTTGCTTGTCCGGCAGGCCGGGCGGATAAAAACATCTTTTCCAGCTACCATAGGCCCACCCCGATGTGCCGATGAGGATGCGAGCCATTCGAGATCCTGCATCATTCTACAACCCCATGGATACGGACATAGAGAACGGCAAGGCCCGCGACCGGTCGGGTGAGTGAGCTGCCGGAAGCAGTGAAGAGGAACGGCCTAGGTGACGGCCTTCTTGGCCGACCGGCCCGCTCGAAGATATTGATCCATGCCCGCCGCCATTTTTCGCCCCTCGGCGATGGCCCACACGATGAGCGAAGCGCCGCGCTTGGTGTCGCCGCCGGCGAACACGCCGTCGAGGTTGGTCATAAACTGTTCATCCACTTGGACGGCGCCGCGCTGGTCATACGTCACACCGAGGCTGTCCAGCAGGCCGTTCTTGACCGGACCGGTGAATCCCATGGCGAGCAGAACCAAGTCGGCATCCATCTCGAAATCACTGTGGGGTATCGCCGTAAACTTCCCGTTTTCAAACTTCACCCGGTTGGCATGCAGCTTTGTCACATGGCCGTTATGCCCGGTAAACCTGGTAGTGGAGACGCTCCACTGCCGGTCGCAGCCTTCCTCGTGGGCATGGGAGGTCCGGAGCTGCATGGGCCAGAGCGGCCAGGGACTGGAACTGGCGCGCTGGGGCGGCGGTTCGGGCAGCAGTTCGAACTGATGCGCTTCCGCACAACCCTGCCGGTGCGCCGTCCCCAGACAATCCGATCCTGTGTCGCCCCCGCCGATGATCACGACGCGCTTGCCCTTCGCCGTGATCGGCTCATCGCTGATGGAAATGCCGGCCGTCCGCTTATTCTGCTGCGTGAGGTACTCCATGGCCAGGTGGACGCCCTTCAATTCGCGCCCGGGGACCGGGAGTTCACGAGCCTGCTCGGCGCCCATGGCGAGCCCCACGGCATCAAACCGCGACCGCAATTGCTCCGCCGTGAGGTCTTTTCCCACCGCCACGCCGGTTCTGAATTCCACGCCTTCGGCCTTCATCTGTTCCAGCCGGCGGTCGATCACCC
>CBDIWQ010000086.1:0-12829 GCA_965285965.1 uncultured bacterium
TCTGTGACCTGTTGGAGGCTTTTTCGTCGACGGTGCAGCCGGATCTCCGGAACGTGCGGGATCTCTGGTACCGCGAAGGCGCCACCCTCATCCGAACGGCCGCCGCGCCGCTCGTGCAGCGCCTGGATGAGGACATGCCCGGGCTCGCCTGGGATCTCCTGCCGATGGAGCGCTACCGGGCCCACAACTGGCACTGCTTCGATCAACTGCAGCACCGGCAACCCTATGCGGCGCTCTACACGACGCTGGGCTGCCCCTTTCATTGTTCCTTTTGCTGTATTCAAGCTCCGTTCAAACGCGGCGAAGCGGCGTTGAACTATCGGGAGGGCCTCAACAGCTACCGGTACTGGAGCCCGGAAGCGGTGCTCGCCGAGATCGATCTGCTGGTGACCCGCTACGGCGTCCGCAATATCAAATTCGCCGACGAAATGTTCGTCTTGAACCGGAAGCATATCCTGGCGATCTGCGAAGGATTGATCGACCGGGGCTATGACCTGAACATTTGGGCGTATGCCCGGGTCGATACCATGCGGGAAGGTCTGGCCGAGGTGATGCGGCAAGCCGGCTTCACTTGGCTGGCGTTCGGCATCGAGTCGGCGAGCGCCACTGTCCGGGACGATGTGGACAAGGGCTATGAGCAGGCCGCCATCTTTGAGGCCATCGGCCGCGTGCGGGCCGCCGGGATCTCCGTGGTCGCCAATTATATTTTCGGTCTTCCGGAAGATGATGCCGCCAGCATGCAGGAGACCCTGTCGCTGGCTCAGCGCATCAACGCCGAGTACGCCAATTTTTACTGCACCATGGCCTATCCGGGTTCGGCGCTCTACCGGCAGGCGCTCGAACGCGGCTGGCCCTTGCCGGAAAGCTGGTCAGGCTATTCGCAGCACTCCATGGACTGCCTCCCGTTGCCGACGCGGCACCTTCCGGCGAGCCACGTGCTGCAATTCCGCGACAAGGCGTTTGACCAGTACTTCAGTGATGCCGGTTACCTCGGCATGATCGCGCGGAGGTTCGGCGAAGATGCGGTCGCCCACATCGGCCACATGGCGGCCCAGCGCCTGGTGCGAACGTCCGTGGCCCGATCCGCAGAACGCCGGCCTGCCTTACAGGCGGCGGAACCTCTACATCCCACCGTTCTTCCCATGACCAGAGGTGCCTCATGAAAATCTTGTTGCTCTATCCCTCCTGGACCGGCGCCTACGGCCTGTTCGGGCATTTCGCCCGTCGCAATTCCACCTGGCCGCCGTTGAATCTGGCGCTGCTCGCCGCCATCGCGGAGCGCGAGGGCCATCAGGTCACCATCATCGACGGGGAATCCGAGCAGATTCCGCTCGACGACATGGTCAAGCGGGCGGTAGCCCAGCAGCCGGACTTGATCGGGTTCACCTGCACGTCGCCGTTTTTTCATCTCAGCAAGTCTGTGGCCGAAGGCATTAAGCAGGTCGCGCCCCACATTCCGATCGCCGTGGGCGGCCCGCATATCACGATCATGAAGGAGGCAGCGCTCCTGCCGGCTTTTGACTATGCGTTCGTCGGGGAAGCCGAGGAATCCTGGCCGGCCTTTCTCGCTCAACTCGAACAGGGGAAGGACGTATCGACCGTCGCGGGTCTCCTCTTCCGCCGGAACGGCGAGATCGTCTCCACCGGACAGCCGGCCGACATCACGGATCTGGACGTCTTGCCGGCGCCGGCCCGGCATCTGCTCGACATGTCGCGGTACAAGCTCGGGACGTTGCGGGGGCGGCTGCCCTTCACGTCCATTCAAACCATGCGCGGCTGCCCCTGGAAATGTATTTTTTGCGCCTCCGAGGCTTTGAAGACCACGGAGATGCGGGTGCGATCGCCGCGCTCGGTCGTCAATGAAATGAAGCAGGTGGTCGAGACGTTCGGCACCCGGCACTTCTACATCGTCGATGACGTCATGACGTTGTGGAAAGACCACATTCTGGAGATCGCGGACCTCATCGCGCAGGAAGGTTTGTCGGTGACGTTCGAGGGCAGCACCCGGGCGAATCTCGTGGAAGACGACGTGATCGCGCGGCTGGTCAAGAGCGGGTTGATTCGTCTCTCGTTCGGGCTGGAAACGGTGGACCCTGAAATTCGCAAGACGATGAAGAAGCAGGTGCCGCTTGAGCACTATGTCAGGGCGAACGCGATTTGCAACCGGCACGGGGTCGAGGCGTTGAATTCGGTGATGATCGGGTTGCCCGGGGAAACCCGGGAGACGGTCAGGGCCACCTTGGATTTTCTGCGTCATGCCCGCGAGGTTAAGCAGGCCAACTTCGCCATTGCCGTGCCTTATCCCGGCACCGAGTTTCATGCTCTCGCCGTAAAGGGGGACAAGGGCGTGACGCTGATGACCGAGGACTTCTCCGAATATCGCCGCTATGGATCGGCCGTCACCACTGTGGGCGACCTGTCACCCCAGGACTTGATTGATCTTCAGAACGAGGGGTTCGTGAGCATCTACTCGGCGCCCTGGCGATGGATTCCCATGCTGCAAAAGCACGGCGTGATCGGCGGCACGTTGATGTTGTTCCGGGTCGCGCGGCTCCTCTGGGGCAAGGTGTTCAAACGAGCCTCGAGAGGAGAGGGGGACCACCTGGTCAGCTTGGGCGACGGAGGGTTTGGGAGCGTACAGGGGCCCGAGCCGGCTCCTGCCGCAAGCGCCTCGATCCGCATCGGACAGCCATCGGTCGGCGCGGCCCCCTTGCCGTTACTTCAGATTGCCCCTGCCGCAAGAACCTTGGTCGCGCCGGCGGGGCATTACGGAGACCCCCGTCATCCAAACGGCTAATGAGCGGGATGGACGAGCATCCATGAGTACGCCTTCAGGAATCACAGCCCTCTTACTCCAGTTGGAGTTTCCGAACTGGGTCACCGCACGCCCGTGGACCTATGCGGCGAATTTTGCCGTCCAGGAGGGACTCGCCGCCGCCGGTGTCGAGTGCCTTACAGTCCCCGTGCTTGCCGATTCATCTTGCTCATCAGCGGCCTCGTGGGTGCATCACGCGAAGAAACTGCTGGCAGGCAGACGTTTCGATCAGGTGTGGGTCTGGCTCGTCCACACACCGCTCGACGCAGGCACCCTCGAATGGATTTCCGGGTTGGCGCCGGTCCGCGTCGGCCTCCTCATGGAATCCTTACGGTACGACGAGGAGGACTATCGATGGGCGCCGCAGTTGAAACAGCGCCGGTCCCTGGTCGAACAACAGATCCGTTCCATGACCCATGTCCTGGCTCCCGATGAGCGGGACGCTGAGGATCTGAACGTCCGTCTCGCCGCCAAGGCCCTCTGGTGGCCTCCGATGGTGCCCGAGCGATTCATCACGGTCCCGGAGACCCCGCCTCGGGACCTGCGGGCCGTCTTTCATGGCACTCCGTACGGGGCCCGCCAGAGTTGGGTCACACATCCGGTTCTCCGTGACCGTCTGGTGTATCAGCAAGCCGGGCCTCCCACCCGCTACCATCAGCAGTTTGATGACCTCCAACAGCAGGCGGCGGTGGTCTTGCAGCAGGGCTCCATCAATGACGCGACGATGCGGCAATATGTCGACCGGCTGCGGAGCATCCGCCTGGGCGAATTTCAAGAGTGGATGGCGGCCTTGCCGCAGTGGCCGGCCTTCGTGAACCTCCCGAGCCTCGCCAAGTTTTATGGAGGCCGTGTGTTCGAAGGCATGGCTGCGGGCCGGCCGGTCATTTCCTGGATGATTCCGAACCATCCCCGAAACCTCACGCTGTTCGAGGAGAACACAGACATACTCCTGTTTTCCGGGGATGCTCCGGAGGCGCTCGCCCGGCACATCGACCGTCTCCGCGAAGATCCCTCGTTCGCGCAAAGCCTGGCGACTCACGCGCAGACGAAGTTGCGGACCTTTCATACCGCCGAACGGCGCCTGCGCGACACCCTTCACTGGATCGAGACCGGTCGAGAACCTACCTATGGCGTAAGCGAATCACGTCCGCATGCGGCCGGGGGACGGGACCCCTCGGATCAGAAGGCCGGTTTGCTCTCGCAGGCCATGCAAACAAGACAGCCGCAGATCCACCACGTGCAAAACGGAGTGACTCCCATGCCGCGACCTGACGAACTGCTTCCCCAGCTGCCATCACAGGACGACCAGACAGAGGCGTTCTATACGAGGCTGTTCGTCAAGAGTCCTTATTGGTCTACCCCCCATCCCAATCCCGATGAGGCCGCACGCTGGACGAAGATCGCGGCCTTCCTGGAATACATTCTGCGCGGGCTGCGGCGGACGGAGCCTGACCGGCGTCTCCGCATGTTGGATGTCGGTTGTGGGAGAGGATGGCTCACCAACCTGGCGACCATGTATGGAACCTGTGAAGGGATCGAGCCGGTCGCCGGCGTCATCGACCACGCGCGCAACCTGTTTCCGCACCTGCGCTTCGAAGCCGGCACAGCCGAGACCGTCTTACAGCGCCCGGACGTCATGCCGTACGACGTCGTGCTCACCTCCGAAGTCATAGAACATGTGCCGCACGCGGAGAAGGACAGGTTCCTAGCCCAGCTGGCCCGGCTGGTGAAACCGGGAGGCTATGTCATTCTGACGACGCCGCGCGGAGAAATGTGGGAGCAATGGAAAGCCATCGCGCCTCCCAACCAGCCGGTGGAAGACTGGGTCACGGAAGCGCAGCTCCGGTCGCTCTTTACCGCGCAGGGATTTGCTGAAATGGGGCTGGAGCGCATCCATGTGGAAGTGCCCAACTTGCGCTATATTCCGGCTCCGACACCGGCGGATCTGCGATCCATGACGTTGATGCCGATCTATCAGGTCTGGGTCTGCCGGCGCGCACACGAGACGGCCCCGGTGCCCTCCTTCACCCGTCCGCCCATGGTGTCCGTGATCGTGCCGACGTTCAACCGGCCGGACCGTCTTCGCGAGGCGCTCGAGAGCGTGCTGGCTCAGACCTATCAGGATTTCGAAATCATCGTGGTCAACGACGGCACGAGCGACATCCGTCCGGTGCTCGATGCCCTCCATGCAGGCGGACGCATCACCAGCATCACGCACGATCGCAATCGTGGACTCGCCGCGGCCCGAAATAGCGGGCTGCGGGCGGCCAAGGGAAAGTACGTCGCCTACCTCGACGACGACGACCGCTACTTACCTGACCATTTGGAGACGCTCGTCACGTTTCTCGAACACAGCGAGTCCAAAGCCGCCTATACCGATGCCTGGCGGGTGCATGAGACGCTGCAACAGGGCCGCTATGCCGAGCAGGCCCGGGACCTTCCGTACTCGCACGACTTCAATCCCGCCAATCTGCTGATTTCGAATTTCTTTCCCGTGCTCTGCGTCATGCATGAACGCGCCTGTCTCGATGACGTCGGCCTGTTCGATGAGTCGCTGTTTGCCCATGAAGATTGGGATCTCTGGATCCGCATGGCCACGAAGTATCCCTTCGCCCACATTCGTCGCACGACCGCGGAGTTCACCTGGCGCATGGACGGCAGCTCCATGACCAGCGGGTCCCGGGACACCTACTGGCGCACGACCGACCTCATCTATAAAAAATACCAACCCTACGCTCAACGGAATCCGCAGATCCTCAGCGCGCAGCGGCAGAGGCTGGAGGACCTGCGGCCAGCGCTCGGAAGTCCGCCCGCATCCCAGCCCTACGACTGCTCGATCGTGATCCCCGTATTCAACAAAATGGCATTGACGGTTCAGTGCCTGACCGCCCTCGCAAAGGCCACGGACCAGGTCTCCTACGAAGTCATCGTGGTCGACAATGGGTCGGCCGATGGGACAGGGGACTTTCTCACGCAGCTGGGGGGCGACGTCCGGGTCATTACGAACGCCGACAATCTGGGCTTTGCAAAAGCGTGCAATCAAGGCGCGCGCATCGCCCGGGGCAAGTACGTCGTCTTCTTGAATAACGACACGATTCCCTTGCAGGGTTGGTTGAGCGCCCTCGTGGCCGACGCCGAGGCGCATCCGGAGGTCGGGATCGTCGGCAGCAAACTGCTGTTCGGCGACGGGACGATCCAGCATGCAGGGGTGGTGTTCATGCGGCGGCATCTCAGTCCCTCTCACCTCTATCGCTCGGTTGCGCCGGATCAACCCGCTGCGAATCGACGGCGGGAGTTCCAGGCGGTGACGGCCGCCTGCATGCTCATCCGGCGGGACTTGTTCGAGGAGGTGCGAGGGTTCGATGAAGGGTATATCAATGGGTTTGAAGACGTCGATCTCTGCTTGAAGGTCCGCGAGAAAGGCCGGCGCGTAATCTATCAGCCGCGAAGCGTGGTCTATCACCTGGAAAGCCAAACGCCGGGCAGGAAGGCGCAGGAGGAGCACAACAGCCGCTATTTGCAGCAGCGTTGGGCACAGCAATGGTGGCTCGGCGACGAAGATCTGCACTATCACGCCGATGGATTCAAGTTGACCGGCGGACCTGAGGATGCCCTGTTTGCGACACAACTGCGACCCCTGACCGGCCCGGAGGACACGGCAGCCTGGGGGCACGTCGCCGCGACGCAAGCCGCCGCACTCAACCGGGACTGGACGACCGTGCGACGGGAACTCGCGGTCCTGGAAGAATGGCCCAAGGATGCCTTCGTGCTGTCCTGGGGCGCCTATGTCTGCGAACGGCTGAATGAGCCGGAGCTGTGTCATGCATTTCGAACTCGGTCGCTGGCCCTAGCCGATCGGCCGGATGAACGGCTGGCCCTCGCTCGCACGCTTCTGGAACGAGGGGATCTCGCGGCATCGGAGCAGCACCTGCACCGCGTACTGGCCACGCATCCCGCTCATGCCGAAGGGTGGCTCCTGAGCGGCATCCTTCTCATGCAGCAGGAGCAGTACCGGGAAGCGGAAACCGCGTTCTCTTCTGCTCTCAGGGAGGGCGCGGATCGCAAGAAGTGTCTCATGGGGATGGGTATGGCATTGCTCGGGCGGGCAGAGGCCCGCGGGGCGTGGGACCGGTTCCACGAAGTGCTCGAAAACGAACCCGATGATGCGGAAGCGATCCATTGGCTGCTTCGGGCCGGCACGGTGCACCATCGGTGGGACGAACTCAGTGGGCCTTTGCGCAAGTACGTGCTGCGCAACCCGGGCGACCTGTCGACTCGGTTTGCCTTGGCCGGGGTTCTCTTGCGGGCGGAGCAGGTCGACGAGGCTCGCCGGGAATACCATGTTTTATGCACGCTCGCCCCGGACTTCGACGGGTTGGCCGAACTGGGACAGGCGATCGCCGCACAAGAGGCGGCAGCAGCGATGGAACCGGCGACACCATAGCCCTCACATCGGAGCGGACAACGCTGACTGACGAATGGCACGCGCACTGATCGTACAACTGGCCCGCCTGGGCGATCTCCTTCAAACCTTGCCGCTCATCGCCGCGCTTAAAGCGCAGGATCCGGAGGGCGTCCTGGATCTGCTCTGTCCCGCGCATCTGGCCTCGGTGGCCCGGCAGTTTCCTGGAATTGCGCAAGTCCTGGAATGGGACGGACCGGCCTGGCGGGATCGGGCAGTGACGGCATCGGCACACGTGGAGCCGGAACATGTGGCTGAAGCGGATCGATACCTTGGCAGCCTTGTGCCGGACCTATATGACCGTGCCTATGTGCTCAATCAACATGCCCGCGCACTGCTGGCAGGGGCGCTATTAGCACGCGACACACAAGGCCCCCGCCTACACGGTCCGCTCGATGAACGGCTCAGCCCCTGGGCGGCCTACTTGCGCGAGGTGGCCCGGACCCGTCGCGGACGGCAGGTTCATCTCGCCGATGCCTTCTGCGGACTCTGCGGCGTCGACCCACCGGGCAAGCCGCCCACGCTCAATCCTCCGGCCGTCGCGTTGCCGCCTGATTTGGACTGGGTCGGGACCCAGGGCGGTCCATGGATCGGCCTGATCGTCGGGGCGGGGGATCCCGAGCGACTGATTCCGCTTCCGGTGTGGCGGGAATGGATCGTGGCGTTTTGTCGCGCCGTTCCCGGCTGGCGTCTCCTCCTCGTGGGGCAGGAACAGGAGCGCGCCAGGGAGATTCAAGAGACGTTGCCGCCGTCCATGCTGGGGCGTATCTGGGATGCCGCCGGCCGTACATCACTGCTGCAATTGACCGCCATCCTGGCCCGTTGCCGGACGGTCATCGGAGCGGACACCGGCCCGCTGCACCTCGCGGCAGCGGTGGGCGCGCACGTGATCGGCTGGTATTTTGGACGGGCCCGGGTCCATGACACCGGGCCCTATGGCACTCAACATCTGATCTGGCAGGCAACGGGACCTGCCGCCGAATCGGACTCTCAGCTCATTCACCCGTTACGATGGCCGATTGAAGAAACGATTGCCGGAGCCTTGGGCCGAAGCGCAGCCGGGTTGGACGGGTGGTCTCTCTGGACCAGCCACTGTGATCGGTGGGGCGCCTACTATGTCCCAGCGGGATGCCCGCCGAGTGCACCGCCCGAACGGGAAGCGCTGTGGCGCACATTGCAGCCGGCGCTCCGGTCATGAGGAACCGATGACGCATCTGACACAGAATCTCCAAGGCCTACCCACACATCATGCGGTGCTCAGAGACGCCGTGCTCAATGCCCCCGGCGGCATCCTGTCGATGGCGCCCTCCCGCGAAGGAAGTCCCACGGCCACACACAACGGGCAATGGCTGCACAGTGCCTATGATCCCAAGAAAGAAGCGGGAGGCTGGGCTGACGCCCGGCTGCGCGAGTGGACGGCCGGAGAAGTCGGCGTCGTGCTGGGGGTCGGGCTCCTCTATCACGTGGAGGCCCTGGCGGCGGCGAAGCCCCAAGGCGCGCGCCTCGCCGTGGTCGTGCCCGATTTGTCCATCCTGAAAGATGCGGCGGCCGCTCGGCCGCTCGGCAACTGGTTCCATACCATTGATTGGATATGGGGGACGCCCGAGGCCATGGCGGAGCAGTTGGCCGCCATCGCGGAGCCGCTGAGATTTATGACCTATGCTCCCGCAGCGCGCTTTCATGCCGACGTCCATCAACGGCTCGAAGCCAAGCTTCGCGAGGCGCTGTCGGCCCGGCAGGGAGGGCACCTCCATGTGGCGGTCGTCGGGCCCATCTATGGCCGCTCGTTGCCGATTGCCCGCTATGCCGTGCGGGCCTTGGAGCGGCTGGGGCATCGGGTGAGTTGGCTGGATCATAGTCCCCATCAACCCAGCTATGAGGCTCTCGGCCGCTATCGAGAGGCCCGGCATCGGCTGACGATGCAAAGCCGTTTTGCCGACGTGCTGAGCCTCGCCACGATCTCGCATCTGGCGGAAGATCCCCCGGACCTGGTGCTGGCCCTCGCCCAGGCCCCGCTCAACCTGGCGGTGCTGGAACATCTGCGCAAAAAGAAATTCGTGACGGCGATGTGGTTTGTCGAAAACTATCGGCATTTGACCTATTGGCAGCAACTCGCCGCCGGCTACGACTATTGGTTTGTCATCCAACAGGGCGCCTGTTTGGATGCGCTCCGCCGGGCGGGCGCCCGCCACGTCAGCTACCTCCCCATGGCGGCCGACCCCTGCCTGCACCATCCGCTGATACCCAGCGCGGCCGAACGCGACGAGTTCGGCGCCGATGTCTCGTTTGTGGGGGCCGGGTATGCCAATCGGCGGGCCTTGTTGCCGCGCTGGCTCTCGCGGGATTGGACGTTCAAGCTGTGGGGAAATGAATGGGAGGGAGCGGAAGACCTGACGCCGGTCTTGCAGCGGGGAGGCACGCGCATCGATTCCGAGACGTGCGTGAAGGTATTCAATGCCACCGCCGTCAATCTCAATCTCCACTCCTGCGGCGCGGACGGCCTGGACCCTCAGGCCGACTTTGTCAATCCACGCACCTTTGAACTGGCGGCCTGTGGCGCATTTCAACTCGTCGATGACCGTTCGCTCTTGCCCGACCTGTTCGGATCCGACGAGATGATCCGGTTCACTCGTGCGGACGACGTTCCGTCCTTGATCGCCGCCTGGCTCCACGATCCGGCCGGACGGCAGGCTCTCGCCGAGGCCGCGCGCCAACGCGTCCTGCGCCAGCACACCTATGAGCACCGCATGAAAGACCTGCTGGGCTCCGTCGGCGCGCAGCAGCCGGACCGGTTGGGAGCCATTCTTCGAGGAGACCGCGCCGGCGGCGCGCTGGCGCATCGCGCCGCCGGCACACCGGAGCTGGCCGGCATGCTGAGCCGGTTTCCCGCCACGCAGCGCGTGGAGCTGAAAGACGTCGCCGCCGACATCCGGGCGCGCGGATCCGGGCGCGCCTTGACGCGTGAAGAACTGCTCGTTCTGATGCTCGACAGCTATCGTGCGGAATCGAGAGACCTCGTATGAGGAAACAGGTCCTGATCCTGAACATCACGCGCATGGGTGACCTGGTGCAAATGGGCACGCTCCTGGCCAGACTGCAAGAGGAATGGCCCGGCGCGGCGGTCGACCTGGTCGTCGACCGGCAATTTGCCCCCGTAGCCTCCATGCTGAACGGGTTGCGGGACATCATCGCCATCGATTTCCATGCGTTGATCGACGAGAGCCGCGCCTCCGCCAAAGATGCGGTGGCCCTGTATCGGGAAGCAGCCGGGTGGGCGGCACCCTTGCATGAACGGCAATACGACCGCCTCGTCAATCTGACCTTCAATCGGCCCAGCGCGCTGCTGGCCGACTACGTCGGTGCGCCGGACATGCGCGGCGCGCGGAGCGCCTGGGACGGCGGCACGGTCATTGATCACCCGTGGATGGCCTATTTCACCGACATCCATCTGGTTCGCCGCATCAACCGCTTCAATCTGGTCGATGTCTACGCCATGGGCGGCAGCACGACCGGCGCCTTCGCGCCGCTTGCGGTCTGCGTTCCATCGGAAGCCCGCGAGTGGGCCCGCGGCTTCCTCTTCAATCAAGACCAGCCCGCGATGGAATGGATCGCCGTGCAAGCCGGCGCGAGCGATGTGATGAAGGCCTGGCGCCCGCAGTATTTCGGCCTTACGTTGGCCGCGCTGAGCAGGCAGTGGGCCGGCGGCATTGTCTTGATCGGTTCTTCATCCGAACAGGCCACCCTCGCCGAAGTCACAGAAGTATATCGGAAAGCCGGTGGCCGGAATGTGGTCAAGAACGCGGCGGGACGCACGACCCTTGCCCAACTCGCTGCCCTGCTGGCCGAATGCCGGCTGCTCCTCACGAACGATACGGGCCCCATGCACCTGGCCGTGGGCGTCAAGACACCAGTCATCGACCTTTCGGTCGGTCATGTGGATTTCCAGGAGACCGGCCCCTATGGACCCGGCCACTGGGTGCTGCAACCGGAATTGGACTGCGCGCCCTGCGGCTTCGAGCAGGTGTGCGCTCATCATGCCTGCAAGGATCGCATTCCCGCCGAGCGCGTCGCCGACCTCATGCTGCATGTCCTCGGCCGAAAGCCCTGTCCCACAACGGTCTCCGGCTTTCGCCTCTATCAATCGGGCATCGATGAAGATCAGCTGGGCGCATTTCGGCTGGTCGCTGGTCATGACGATCCGACAACGGCCTGGTATGCCTCCTTCTGGCGCCGGTATTGGTATGAAGCGTTCACCGGCTGTCCGAGCCGACTGCCGGAGCCGGCCGGAGTCCCGCCGGACGTCGACCGGGCCTCGGCTCAGATCGCGACGCTACTCCCGCTGCTCGATAGCTTATGCCGACGGAGCACGACGATCCGGTCAATGACGAGGCGCACGCCGCTGCCTGCGCAACAGCTCCAATGCTTACAGCGGGAGCAAGCGTTGGAACGTGAGCGGGCGGTGCAGTTAGGTCGGGAGTCCCTCGCCCTGGCGCCGTTAACGGGCGCGTTCCTGCGCAGCCTGCACAATGACAATGTGCAAGGGCTGGAAGGGCTGGCCCGCCTCCACGCCGAGGCCTACCGTCAGTGGCACAGGCAAGTCAATCTTCTCCACCGGACGGTGTTCAAGCCGACCGGATTCACGCATTCCTTCATCGGCAAGCCGGGGGCGCAGGCGCTCATCGGCTAACAGGAGACACACGATGCATATCACGCTGGACGAAGAGCAGTGGGAATCCGGGACACACCTGACGTTGGGCGATGTGCTGGCGGAAGTCAGCGAGCGCGCGCACGCCCAGGCCCGTCTGGTGACCTCCCTGCGCCTGGATCAACGCCCGATTACCGACCGCGACCTGGATCCGCTCTTCCTGGCCGAACCCGTTTCCCGGTTCGCGCAGCTTGCCGCGCAGTCACAGTCGATGCCGGCGATCATCGCATCCGCACAATCATCCATTCTGAAATTCGGCGAAGAACTGCGAACGGAGGGACGCGCGCTGGCGGCCCCGCTGCGATACGCTGCAGAGAGTCTGTCTCCGCTGGACCTCTGGCTCGGGAAGTTGGCCGACTATCTTGAATTGGTGGAAGGAAAGGCGGGCGCCTCCCCAGACGGTGTTCCCCGAGACGTCTTGCCTTGGATCAAAGAGCTGCTCGATGCACGAGCCGCCCGGGATGGGGTCCGGATGGCGGATATCCTGGAATACGAGATCCTTCCGGGGTTGGAGTCGAAGCCGTGAACGCTCGTTGCTGTCCGTTCGCGGCGCGGCCGGTGTGTTTTCCCGGCGAGCCGGCTCAAGTCCCTCTTGAATGAGCCGATAAGACAGGCAATCGGCTCACAGGCGTGAGCGGGGCAAGCGCTTCTGCACGGATGCCGGAAGCGAGGCAGCGTTCCAGTTCCAGTTAGCAAGGAGGATGGTCCATGGCGTTAATTGTGAACAACAACCCCGCATCCATTTCGGCTCAGCGCAACCTGTCGGTGAGCACAGGCAGTCTGAGCCGCTCAGTCGAACGGCTGTCATCCGGTCTCCGGATCACCCGCGCCGCCGACGATGCCGCCG
>CBDIWQ010000087.1:0-8162 GCA_965285965.1 uncultured bacterium
ACAGCGGCGGGCAATATGAATTGCTCGACACGCATATCACGAATTCACGCCTGATCCTCAATCATCCTGCCAAGAGTATCTACTCGGCGCTGCAGATCTTTAAGATGAAATCGCCGGGGTCCCGCAAGTCGGATCGTAGCCATGTCGTTCTGTGAGCCAAGGAGTTGAAGTGGCGCATTGTCTTCCTAAGACCGCTTGGCCTCCGACTTCGGGCAATATGAACTGCTCGACACGCATATCACCAATTCACGCCTGATCCTCAATCATCCTGCCAAGGGTATTTACTCGGCGCTGCAGATCTTCAAGATGAAATCGCCGGGGTCCCGCATTATTTCCGAATAACTCCCCCCGGGAGAGACGACAATGCGCAGACTTCGGCGGCGGCGCGCAGGCCGCTTTCCACCGCTCCGTTCATGTACCCCTGCCACTTGAGGCTTGTGTGTTCTCCCGCGAACAGAATGCGCCCGTACGGACGGGCCAGCCATTGACGCAAGCCAGGGCTGTACCCAGGATCAAAATAGGCATAGCCCCCTTGCGCCCAGGGATCGCTTTCCCAGCTCACTAGCCGGCTATGAAGAAGAGATGCGTGATCGGCTCCTAACCAGGTCAAGGAACGGACGAGACCTGCGACGCCCTGCTGGGCGTACAGTTTCTGGGTGTCCTCGCTCGCTTGGCCCCCGGCCATGAGCGTCAGAATACCGGCTTGACCCGCCTGTTCTTCGTTGGC
Organism: uncultured bacterium; assembly: GCA_965285965.1. Classification (GTDB taxonomy): domain Bacteria; phylum Nitrospirota; class Nitrospiria; order Nitrospirales; family Nitrospiraceae; genus Nitrospira_D. Next base: position 728 of record CBDIWQ010000087.1, read on the forward strand.
CTCCCAGATTGCTCCAGTGGGTGCATCGGTGCCAAAAGCGCGGGCACGACCCCGTTGGCGCCAGAATCGGCGGTTAAATTGAAGCACCACTTTCGTGACCCGACCATACTTCAACGCCTCGGTCGCGCACGCTTGGGGTGGCGGCAGGGCGGGACGGATAGGAATAGCCCTGAGCGTGGTCGCAGGAATAGCCAGGACGAGATAGTCGGCTTTAATGCGGGAGGATTCACCCGTCGCCGTCTCAACGGTCACCCGGACGGACGAGACATCGTGGCGTACGGCACGGGCGACGGTATTCAAGCGGAGCGCCTCTCCCAGACCGGCGGCCATGGCGGCAGGCAACCGGTCATTGCCGCCTGCGATGCGATACGTCGGCTGCTGTCCAGGGGCATCAGCGGCGAGTTGATCGACCACTGCCAACAGCGCCAGATCCTCCGGATCGGCCAGGAAAAATCCTCGGAGACTCTTGGCGATAGCCCGGAGCTCAGCACCCGCATGGACTTCGTCCAGCCAGCAGGCCAGGGACTGCCCGCCCAGCACCTGAGCCACTGCGCTATCCCACCGTTCTCCGGCCATTCGATACGCGCGTACCCACGGATCGAGCTTCTTTGCCAACTTGTGCCATGCCCGTTCCCCGGACGCCCGTGCCGAAGGAGCCCTCATGCGATCGAGATGACGAACGAAGGAGAATCCGCGATGCAGGATAGGACGCAAGTCAAGCCCGTACGTCCCGACCAGGCGCCGGATCTCGTGCTGGTCCTCGTCAATAAAATCGCCCCCGGCCTCGGCATGCTGCGAGTGGGCGAACACGCCCCGCACAGTGACCACTCGTCCGCCCACGCGAGGGCGGGCCTCGATGACCGTGACCTTGGCGCCGACCTTTTGCAATTGCACTGCCGCAGTGAGCCCGGCCAACCCAGCTCCGACGACAATGACTGATCGCCCGCCGATCGCTTTCGTCAGCATGTCGGAAGCTTACTGTGCCTAATCGAGGTCGACTACCATTGGCTTCCCTAGCCGGCATGGTATGACGGAGGGTAATAGTGGCCTGGAGCCAGGGGAGTTACTTATTGATGGGGACGTTTTCAGTCCGTTTGACAATGTCGATGGGTTGAAACACCGGATCCTGTGATCCTTTGGACGATTCGGCTTCCACTCGTTGGAGGAACGGCGCGGGTCCCGTGAGCGGCGCATAGTTTAGCGTCACTTCGACGTCAAACGTTCGCGTATCTTTCGGGGTCGGGAACACAAATGTTTCCGTTCTCACTTCTTCAGGCTTTAACACGGTGTCCTCGAGGACTTTCACCGCCTCGAAATCAAACACCGTTTTTTGCCCCTGTGCATCGGCATAGGTCCGGCCATAGACCCGTTTGTCAGTAAACACCGTTTTCAGGTTTTTCCCTTTCACATCCAGGTCAAGCACGACAGTCGCCCAGGCAGGATGGGTCGTGGGCAGATTATGGGGCACCAGGCTCTGCACCTTGACCGTCACGGTCGTCTTATCGCCCTCGATCTTCGTCTGCACATCCAGCGTGGCGGCCTCTTGTCGCAGCTTTCCAATGCGACCCGGGAAGGTATGGTTGGCGATCTTGCGTTTCTTCTCTCCGTTGGCCGATTCCCCTACCTGCTCAGGCATATGACATGTCTGGCATTCCTTGCCGGACTTTGCGGCCTGACTTTGGTCCCAGTTACCCAGCAGATCGTTGGCTTTGCCAAGATTGGCCGCCGAGGGAACCGACTGGTGGCAATTCAGGCAGAGATCGGACTTGCGAAACAGACCAGACTCCAGTGACTGATGCGCCAGGTTCTGGACAAAGTCTTTATAGGGTCCATACAGGGTTTTGCTGCCCAATTCATATTTGGGCTCCGGCGGATGCTTCGCCCGATCCACCGACTTGATCAGGTGACATTGTGCGCAGGCCACGCCATCGAGTGAGGGATCCCCGGCTTTGGCTTGCTCGACGAACAACTGGGCGTGATCAGGAAACTCACGGACGTGCGGCGCATGGCACCGGAAACAGAGCGCCTTGTCTTTACCAGCCGCATGATTCAGATACACCTCCAACGCGGCGCGGAATGCCGGCGAATGGATGGATCGCGAAAGCGGCGACGTCTCCCACTCCTCAAAGACACGCTCATGGCACCGTTTACACTTATTGGAATTGGGGAATGCCTTTTCGATCAGCGCTTGGGATTTCATGTCCTGCGCCAGCGTCGAAGCCGCACCGCCATCGAAAGACAGAATCCCCACAGCCACTGCTAAGGCTGCCCCTCCCGCTATCGCCAAGAACGTGCGCTGCCCCAAAATAGCCGGTTCCTTCCCTACAATGATTTGGCCCGATAGGTGAGCATGCGTGGCTGCGTGTACTCATCGAGAATCTTTTTCGCTTGGTCCCGCTCCTTGTCGCTCGGCAACGTCGCGAGATACTTGTCCCTCAACGTCGGATCGGGAGTTGGAATCAACGCATAGGTCAACACCGCCTCGACGGTAGCCGCCGCTGTCCCCGCCGGCAACGTCTGGGCAAAAGGCACTTTCCGGGTATGCCCGCCCTTAATAAAGGGATCGGGAATGGGGCCACGAAGGATTTTGTCATAGGGCAGTCCGAAATGTTTCGTCTCTTCTACCAGAACCTTGCCCTTCGCATCCTTGGTGGTCATCGTCAGATAGAACTGTTTTAAGACCGGATCTCCGTCCGGAAAACTGTGCGGAAGACTCCCGATCTTCACCAACGCCGTGCCTTCGACCGATCCGCCGGCCTTGGCCACCTCAATATCGACACGGGGCATCCACTCGGCTTGGAGGTTGCGATTCTTGAGCAGGGTGCCGGGAATGACGACGCCGCGGAACCAATGGCGCCCGATCCCTCTCGTCATCGCACCCCGTCGAGACGTGGAACTCCCGGTCGAGGGCTCCATATGACAATCCTGGCAGATGGTGCCTTGCAGAATTTCGCCCGGCAAATCTTTCTGAGTCACGTCTTTCACTTTATCGAAATGGCACGAGGCACAGAAATTGGCACCCCGAAAAAGGTCCGACTGAGCCGCGCTGTGAACCAGGTTTTCCTCCGGGTCGGCGTAGGGCCCATACAAGGTGTTGCCCGGTTGCAGTTTGAAACTGGGCGGCGAAGTCGACGTCTTATCTACGGCGTTGATGAGATGGCAGGACGCACATCCGATTCCTTCGACCTGCGGCTTTCCCGCCAGCACCTGCGCTGCAATCTTATCGGCATGCTGTGGAAACACTGTCGTGGACGGCACATGGCAGGAGAGACACCGGCGCCGCTCCTCCGCCGACGGATTGGTCTGCATCCATACGCCCAGAACGGTGCGAAATACTGGAGATTCAAGCGATGTGCCGTGCAGCAGCGCCGCATCCACTCGGCCGAACGTCTTCAAGTCCGGCGTCTGCTCCCGCACGCCCTTCCATTCCTCGTAGTGGCGATCATGGCACTGCTTGCAGTCTTCCGATCGAACGAACACCTTTTCAATCTCAGCGACCCACTCGGCCGGAGCCTGATGATCGTCTTTTTGCGCGATGGCACGGTCATGATACAAGGCATTGACGCCCACGATCACGAAGACCAACATGCACGCTGCGATGGCGCGGAATGTCCTCACGCTGGTGTCCTAGTCACGCTTGCACCCGACAAAGTGGAAATTGACGCCCCAGCCGACCGGATCTCCGGGGTCGGCTGGTTCATAGGTACCGACCGTAAAATTACATTCGTTCATCGCTCGTTTTATCGCGTGCCCGAAATCAACCATGGTGCGGATTTCGTGTTTGTCCACTTCTTTGATGACCGAGCGGACCTTAATGCCGGCATAGTCCGCGCGTGAATTCCCGATGACCTCAAATACCGCCACCCCCTGCGGCTTTTGAAGATTGAGTTCCTTCTGAATCGCTTCATCGACGGCCCCGACCACAATACCAAATTCCTCGCCCAGCCTCGCCGCTTCCTCTTCTGTCATTCCGTTCAGCCCTGTCTCGGCCTGCACCGATCCAGCACATGCGGCCGCCAAGGCGAGGCTCAAAAGACATGCCCGCGCACCGCCCAGGACCTGTTGCATAGTGGGCCAGGAGCACATTTCGGTGTTCCCCCTCGGCAATATAGGCACGTGCATCATAGGCTCCGGCTACAATTTCACGGGATCGATCGACAATTGAAACCAGGGGGCCACGGCTTTTTGACCGTTACGTTCCTTATTCTCCCCGTTCCAGACGGCAAACGAGATGGTTTGAACCCGTCCCGGAATCAGCTTCGCTTCGTTTTCCGGCTCCTCACTGACTAAGGGACGGCGCATCACCACGTGCCAGACGCCGTCCTTCCATTGAGCTTTGCCCTGAACACGGCCCTGCTTTTCCTTCGTCGTCAACGTGCTGAAGCCGCCCCCGATCAAGTCCTCAACCGAGGAAACCCGGCGCGGAATCACTTCGAAAGTCCGGACACCCCCTTCTTTTTTCTCTGATTGGCGGGCGGCTCGACGGTCGATGTCGCTTTGCCAGTCGGCTTTCCAATGCCAAATATTGATGTAGTGATCCAATTGTCCCATACAGAAAAACGCCGGTGCATCCCCCAGCGGAAGGCCGATCGCTACTCCGTCTCTAAAAGTCCCTGGCGTCAATCGATCGTTCTTGGTGTTGTCTTGCCATTCCAACAGGAAGGCGATGTCCGTGCCGTTATGGACCGACCGGACCACCAGGGCCCGTGCGGTCGGTTCAGGCCAGACCGGACGGGTAATGACCTGACCGCTCAAGGGCAGCGTCATGGGCGCGACCTTGCTCCACCCGGGATCGTCGGCCGCCGCAGGCAGGTCACCATCGATGTAGTGCGAGCGGATCGTCATTCCCGCAGAACTGACTAACGGAATGCCGGACTCAACAAAGACACCGGCCATGACGAGGAGGCTCGAGAACAATCCGAGCAGAAGAGGACGAGATAAGCCGACGTTCGTGATTCGCACCATGCAGTACTTCCGAGAACCGGCGAAGTCGCCGCGTGACCCAGATTACCACAAAATCCGTGCGAGACACAGGAGGGCGGATAAGGTCGAGTATTAGGGAATAAGCTTCACTCGACGGATTTTGTTTTCACCACGTTCACAGATATAGATATGTCCTTGGGAATCCAGTGCCAATCCAACCGGCGAATTGACCACCGCCTCCGTTCCTAACAGACCGTCGCCATGTTTGAGCGTGCCCGCGGATTCCTTAGCGACAAACCGGGCAGCCCCGCAGCCCCCCATATTCTTGTCTTCATAGCCGCTGTCTCCGTTGCCCGCCACCGTCGTGATAATGCCCGTGACCGCGTCCACCTTCCGTACCCGGTGATTCATCGTATCCGAGACGTAGAGGTGATCCTGCCCATCGAATACCACGGCTTCCGGGGCATGCAACATGGCTCGGATGGCCGGTTTATCATCTCCGTCATAGCCATACCGGCAGACACCTGCAACCGTCGAGATAATGCCCGTGCGTCCATCGATCTTGCGTACGCGATTGCTGCCTTTGTCGACGAAGTGAACGTCGCCCCTGCTGTTGACCGCAATGCCGACCACATCATAGAGGCGCGCTTCCAGGGCGGGCCTGCCATCATCCAGGTACATCGACATGTCCAAGCCGTCCGAACACACCGGCATAAGCCAGCCGTGATCGTCGCTGAAGTCGATGCCAATCGCATCACCCGACAATACGACGAGATTGCGGGCGACCAATGGCTGCTCGCGCGCATCATCTTCCGCTGTCCAGGTTCCTGCAATGGTGGTGACGAGACCGGTCTTCGGATCATACCGACGTATCTTATGCGCCTGCGTATCCGCGATATACAACACGTCGTCGCGATCGAATGCGATCGCGGCAGGCCACGTGAGATTCACCTCCAGCGCGGGCCCATCGCCATTAAAACCGTGCTGTCCCGTCCCAACTACCGTGGTAATGATGCCGGTTTCCCGGTCAACCTTTCGAATCCGGTTGCTGCCTGAATCACAAATATACAGATGGTTCTGGGAGTCGAAGGCCACATCCAACGGCAAATAAAGGCCCGCTTCGCCGCAGAGGCCCTCGTCGCCGCTGTAACAGGTTTCGCCGATACCGGCAAAATTGTGGAGCGTGCCCTCGAGGAGATGAATCCGCCGGATACGATCGGAGCCTGACTCGGCGAAGTAGAGCCACGTCTCGTCTTTGTCTAGCGCCACATGGTGGGGTAGCGGAATACCGGCTTTCACTGCGCGTTTGCCGTCGCCTGTACTGCGCGCCTTGCCGTTGCCCGCAAAGGTCTCGATGTAGCCGCTCGCCAGTTGCAGTTCAGTATCCAAAGGCTTGAGCTCCTCTCAACGCAGCATGAAGTTAGGCGCGCGCGACCGGTTGCACGGCAGCCGGCTGGTCCACTGACGTGGCTTGCGCAGGAGCCTCGGTAATGGCCTGCGGGGCCGTTGCCTGCTGTTGCTGCTGTGCCGCCAGCGCTTCAGCTTCAATTTGATCCGCTTCATGCACAGACTTCTTGAAGCCCTTGATCGCTTTGCCAAGGCCCTCGCCGAGCTGCGGCAGCTTACCCGCGCCGAAAATGATCAGCACGATGACCAGGATCAGGATCAGCTCTGTAAAACCAAGACTCCCAAACATGATGCACTCCTTGGTGAGAGGTAATCAGGTGGCTGAACTTTCTTTCGCCTTTTTGGCAAACCGCTCTTTCAACCGCTTGCGGGCTTCTTCGGCCTGCTCAAACATCTTGCACTTATCGTAGACGCTAATGAGATTGTAGTAAGCCAGCGGCTCATCCGGGTTGTGTTCGACCGCGCTTTCCATGACTTTAATGGCCAAATCAGTCTTCTTGTGGTTGAGCGCGATCTCCATGAGCTTAAAGCTCGACTCCAGATGCTTCGGATCGAGTTCCAGCGTGCGCATATAGCACTGGATGCCCATATCGATCGTGTTGTAGTCGGACACTTGAGGATTGTCCAACTCGATATACACTCCGGCGAGGTTGTACCAGGCAATGGGGTCGTCGGGCGTAATTTCGACGAGACGCTCGTAATAGTCCTTGGCCTCCATGTACTTCTTTTTATCGGCGTAGAGCCGGCCCAGGTTAAACAATGCCAACACGTCGTGGGGAAACACGTCTAGCGCATGCCGGAACTCCGCTTCCGCTTCGTCCGCCATACTCTTCGTCGCGTAGATCGTGCCGAGGTTCGAGTAGTACATGGCTAGGGACCGATTCATTTCGGCGCGTAACCCTTCCGCCATCTCAATGGATTTCTTGACCTCGGCGAGCGCATCGTCGAGACGCCCCTTGCTAAAATAAAGCTCTCCTAGGCGACAGCGTGCCTGAAAATCATCCGGCTCTGTTGCCAGGAGTTTTTCGATTTCGGCAATTTCTTCATCAGGCGACAGCGGCTGGTCTCCGGGATCGACCGCCACACTGGCCTGCGTTGGTTCTGA
>CBDIWQ010000088.1:0-4374 GCA_965285965.1 uncultured bacterium
GGCGGCCATTGCCGTCGCCGCGAACATCGTCTTCTCCCTCGCGTTGATGGCCCCCTTAGGGGCGGCAGGTCTGGCGTTGGCCACCGCGCTGGCCGCCATGGTCAACGGGGCGATTCTGGTGACCGTCCTGAACCGGCGGCTGGGAGGGATCGAGTGGGCCTCGGTCGGACGCTCGTCCGCCCGCGTGTTGCTGGCGTGCCTTCCTCTCACTGCGGCCTGCTGGTGGGTGGCCGGTGCGCAGGTGTGGAGCCATCCGGCTGATTGGCCGGCCAAAGCGATCATGCTGATGGTCGGCATTGGACTAAGCGTGACGGGATATTTGGGGGTACATGCGTTGTTACGCTCGGAAGAACTCGATGTGCTGTGGGGCATGGTGGCTCGCAAATTCAGACCTGCGTCCAAGAGCGAGGGTGTATGAAAGGCAAAGAGGCGATGCGTCCGGCTGTCCTGATCTTCCGGACCCCCTGGGGATGGATGGGCCTGTCGGAGACGGCGAAGGGCATCGATGCCGTGGTGTTACCGAAACGTTCGAAACAAGCGGTCCTCTCCAGTCTGAACGGGCAGGCGGGCCTGGTGGGAACGGGCTCATCGAGTCCACGGTTAGAAGCCGCCCGACAGCAGGTGCAGGAGTATTTGAGCGGGATCAGAACAACCTTCGATCTGCCGCTCGATTTTTCCAGAGGGACCGTTTTTCAGCGGCAGGTCTGGCGCATACTTCAGCGGGTTCCTTACGGCAAGCTGCGGTCCTATCAGTGGGTCGCCACCCGCGCGGGAGGCCGGCATTACGCCCGGGCAGTGGGCAATGCGGTCGGCGCGAATCCCTTGCCCCTCATCGTGCCTTGTCACCGCATTGTCGGACAGGATGCGTCATTAGGCGGCTTTTCCGGCGGCCTCCCGACCAAGCGCAAATTGCTCATGCTGGAAGGCACGCTCCGGTACCTGCACGTGCGCCGCTGATCATCAAGCGGCGCTGCTCAGTGCAATTTCTAGTGAAATGCCATGAAAGCACTAATTCAACGTGTGACACGCGCCTCGGTAGAAGTAGAGGGACACATCAGCGGACAGATAGGAGAAGGACTGCTTGTCTTTCTGGGCGTCGCCAAAGGGGACACCGATTTAGATGGACGGCACTTGGCAGAAAGAATCCGCACCTTACGCATCTTCGCCGATGGACAAGGAAAGATGAATCGATCGCTCATCGATGTCGGCGGCGGGGTTCTGCTCGTCTCGCAGTTTACGCTCCTGGGACGCACGACGAACGGACGCCGGCCGAGCTTCGATGAGGCGGCGCCTTCGGAGGAAGCTCGCCGGCTCTATGAGCAAGTGGCCGCCGATTTGCGGAAGCAGAACCTTCATGTCGAGACCGGCATATTTGCCGCTCATATGAAAGTGGAACTCATCAACGATGGCCCGGTGACGTTCATGCTGGATAGCCGCGACGCACGGGGTGAGGCGGCTCAAGTCTCCTAGGGCACGGCCGATAGAAGCTTCAAGGAAACGGAAGCGAGGAATTGGAAAAGTCTGATATAATCTGCTCAAGCGTCTTAGGACTTTTTGAGGAGGGAGTGATGGGGACTCAGGTTCCTCCGCGACATCCGCTCCGACAACTGTTTGGCGCCTTGACCGAGAAGAGCTTTACCGAACATCTCGGATGGCCCGACGTCAATGTCACCGCCTACGTGTCCAACCTGCTCGTCGAATTCACCCACAGCGACCAGCTCTATAAGATCCGCAATCAGCAGGAAGAGCGACTGGAGACTGTCGTCGACCTGCTGTTCGAGTCCGAGGTGATGTACGCGGCGGAGTCGCTGGACCGTGAACAGGACGTACATCGGCATATCGGCGACTTTACCCTCTTCATGGCCGGGCTGTTCCCGGAGTATCTCCGGAGGCTCAAATCGGCTGGGTTGATCTATCATAAGGATTTCCTGGTGGACTATGTCAAAACGGGGAAACGGTCCTACGGCATTGTCGCGCAAATCGGGCGCGAGGACGCCGAAGCTGATCCGCCGCTCTTTCGGAAACTGTCGGAAAACTTTGAGTTGTGTGTGACAGGCCTGGGATTCGTCCGGTCCGACCTGGATCGCATGCAGGACCCCGCCTATCAAAAGGCCAGAACGCTTCTGCTGAATTGAAACCCGCGTCTCCCGTCATCCTGGTCCATGGAGGCGCCGGCCTCCGAGCCATGACTCCCGCACAGGAGGACAGTCTGCGTGCGGCCTTGCACGTGGGCTATCACTTGCTCGATCGCGGCGTCGGTGCGCTGGCGGCCGTGGAGCAGACTATTTGCGTCCTTGAAGAGAGCGGCGTCTTCAATGCCGGCCGCGGCGCGCGCCTGCAGTTGGATGGGGTGCGGAGGATGGATGCCTCGCTCATGGAGGGAGAAGAATTAGGGGCCGGTGCCGTGGCCTCTATTGAAGACATCGTCCATCCCATCACCGCGGCCCGTCTGGTCCTGGAGCACACCCCCCATGTGTTGCTGGCGGGTCGGCCGGCCACCGCTTTTGCGCGACACTTCAAAGTGAAGCGGCAATCAGGGAGGCAGGCGCAGCCGGCGAAACCAGTCAGTATGGCACGGCTGTTGTCGCCGGCCGCCTTGAAGGCCTACCGCGCACGGATGGGCAAGGGCCTGGCAATCAGGAAGAGGTCCGGACAGGAAACGGTCGGCGCCGTGGCTCTGGACCGTTGCGGGACCGTCGCAGCCGGCGCCTCGACCGGAGGTATCGAAGTGATGCTCCCCGGCCGGGTCGGCGATACGCCTATCATCGGATGCGGGGTGTATGCTGATAACGAGAGCGGAGCGGTGTCCATGACGGGGCTCGGGGAGGGTATTATCCGTGTGGCCGTCGCCAAAGAAATTTGCGATCGGCTCGGTGCCGGCGCCGAACCGGCCCGGGCGGTGCGACAGGTGCTCCAGAAACTGGTGACACGGGTTGACGGCGCCGCCGGCGCGCTGGTGCTTGCCCCGAACGGGCGGTTTGCCATGGCCCATGTGACGCCCCGCATGGCTGCCGGTTGGTGGAACGGGAAAGGACAACCGACCGTGGGAGACGATTTTCGATGAGCGGTGTACTGTTTCACCTCGCGTTTCCCATCCATGACCTGGCAGCGGCCAAGCGTTTTTATGTCGAAGGCCTGGGCTGCAGCCTGGGGCGCGAATCGGCTCGAGCCCTCACCCTGGGCCTGGGCGGCCATCAATTGGTGGGGCATCTGGCCGAGGCGCAGGAGGTCAAACAGGGAGGCATCTATCCGCGACATTTCGGATTGATCTTTTTGTCGAAAGACGACTGGCAAGAGTTGGCCGATCGTGCGCAGTCACAAGGGCTGAAGTTTTTCCAGCGCCCCCGCGTGCGTTTTCCTGGCACCCCCATCGAGCATCATACCTTTTTTCTCGAAGACCCCTCTCACAACCTCCTCGAATTCAAACACTACACATCCCACTCCGCGATCTTCGGCGAACGGGATTTCACAGAAGTGGGAGACAGCGGCGGGAGGTAAGACGGCTCTTACGGCCTGCGGCACATCGGCACGCCGCGCCGGCGGCAAAGATCGGCAATCCGGGGATCGCAGGTCAGGTACCAAAACAGGTATTTGACGTGCGTGCCGTCGAGGTTCGGCGGATCCGGCTGAAAACCGAGATCGCGCAACAGACTGAACTGCATGAACACCGTACTCGCGCGCGCGTCGCGGGTGCGGTGCGATACCTCCTTGTGACGCTTCGCGTGGCGGTGGTTATGCATGTTGAGGATTGCCTGCAGCCGCGTCTTCCAGTCCGGATTGTGACTCATGGCCGTCCTCCTTCCGATGCGTTGCCAACCCGCTGTTTCTCGATCTCATGAATGCGCGCCAGTGCCGCCGACTTGAGAAGTCGCAGCAGCGGCGGCATGGCATGGGGCAGCAACACGCGGCCGATCCACTGCGCCAGCTCGGCGGGATCGGCATCCTCGGCGCGGTGCGGCCAAAAGGTGCACAGGTCGTGCGGCAGCGCGCGTTCCAGTTCGTTATAAAAAACCTCCTCGGCCAACGAAGGATCGATGCCCTTAAGTCTGGACGGCGCGAGCATGCATTGGCAGATGCCGTCGAGCACCGGCTTCGACGCTTGGCCGATGATGTCATGCACCGGGACCGCAAGGCGGCCGGCTTGCGCAAGCTCCTGCCAGACGGCGGTGGGCACGAACCGCCATACGGGCGGGCCGGCCTTGCCATCGTCATCGACATACCAGCGCGGCATCGCCGGGATCACCCAGCCCCAGTCGAAGCGATAGCCGAGCGCATCCTCGAATTCATTTTGCAGGGTGACGTGCACCGTGCCGGACTGGCTCCAGCAGGTCCCGATGACATCGCTGCACGTCATGCCATGCAGCGACAACAGCG
>CBDIWQ010000089.1:0-3848 GCA_965285965.1 uncultured bacterium
TGCCCGGGTAGAATCCCGGCATGGAAGCACGTTCACTCGGGATCTTTTGCCGATGATTGTCACACCGGAGGCCAATCGTCGGAACCGGAGGCAGGCGCTGATTGTCGCTGTGTTGGTGGCATGGGGCGCGGCCCTGCTGGGGTGGGTTTTCGCCCCTTTTTGGCTCCTGCTGGCACTCAGCCCTTACAGTTACTGGCGGGTGCGGCGGCTGATCCTCCGGCGCATCGAGGTCATGCGCCTGCCGTTTCCGGATGCGTGGGAGCAGATCCTTCGGGTCGATGTGGCGTTTTTCAGGGCCCTCGACGAGATCCAGAAGGCGCGCTTCCGGCAGTTGGTGCGGATTTTCCTCGACGAGGTGCGGATCACGGGCATTCGCACGGAGGTGGACGACCAGATTCGCGTGCTGGTAGCCGCCAGTGCGGTGATCCCGATCTTCGGCTTTCACGATTGGGAATACCACCGGCTGCGTGAGGTGCTGATCTATCCGGACTCGTTCGACGATGCCTACCAGCACTCAGCCGAGGCGTCCATTGTCGGGATGGCGGGGCTGCACCACTTGAGCGGGGTGATGATTCTCTCGAAGCCGGCGCTGCTTGCGGGATTCGCCCATGGCTCAGGCACTCACAATGTCGGGGTGCATGAATTTGCGCATCTCTTCGAGAAGGAAGCCGGCGAATATGGGCTGCCTCCCGAAGTCCCCTGGGGGGCGGTTCGGCAATGGCTCAAGTACGTGGCCCGGGAACTTGCCCGCCCGTCGCAGTCCGGCGACCACATCAACCCCTATGCCTATACGAACGAACATGAATTCTTCGCGGTGCTGGCGGAGTATTTCTTCACCTCTCCGGATGTTTTGAAACGCCGCGACCCCGCCCTCTATGCCCTCCTCCGCGACCTCTTTCACCAGGACACCGACTCGCTGCTGTCGTTTGGGCCCCGGCGCGGCGAAGGTCTCGATCCCGCTGCGCCCTGCCCCTGCGGCAGCGGGAAGCCCTACAAGCACTGCTGTCCGCTGAAGGCCGGCGCACCCTCCGTTCAACCATAAGAAGCATCGCTCCACGCCGATATAGGGCCCATCCCAGTGTTCTTCGATCATCGCGCGGAGGAGACTCTATCCATCATGCTGATTCCGCAACCCCTGCCTCTGCATCGGGAGAGCCAGCCCTTCGATGACCCGAACTGGATCTATGAGATCCGACATGAGGCGGTGCGAGCCCTGGCCGTGATCGAGCGAGGCACCTGCCGCTTATTCTCGGGGAACCGGCACAAACTGTATGGGTTTCGGGACCTCCGCCTGGCACTGGTCCATGAGTTGAACGCCGTCGAAGCCGTGCTGGACGGAGCATTGGCCGTCCCGGGCCCCATCGGCGGAAGGCAGGCTTCCAGGACGACCCGGCACAGAGCCGCCTGCTACCACGCCTTTGATCTGGTATGGGTAGACGGACAAGACCTGCGCGCCCTGCCCCTCCTCTCCCGAAAGGAACGACTGCGGCTCATCCTGCCTGTTCGTTCCGCCCATGTGCTGTACGTGGATCACGCCCGGGGGGCCGGACAACGGCTGTATCAGTTAGCGTGCGAGATGGATCTGGAAGGGATCGTGGCACGACGGGCGGATAGTCCCTATGAGTTGCAGGACGGTCTCTCGTCCTGGCTGACCATCCCCAATCCTTCCTACAGCCGGAAAGAACGCAAACCATTGAAGCGGCCGGCCTAAGCACTCTCTTGGTTCCCTTGTTCTGTTTCCGCAGTCTTTCCTCAGCTCGAATGGGATCTGATTTAACAGGCCGATGACATGCCATAGCTGGGGGAACCCCTAGTTCTTTGCCCAGGCCTTCTTCCTCTACAGTCTGCCCTCAAAATTTATCGGGGTAATCTGTCTTTGGAAGGGAGGACGGCGTGGTACGGCCAGACGACTATCGCAACTTCTTGCATTCGATGGAGGACGGATTCTGCATGGTCGAACTTCTGTGCGAAGCGGGCGAGACCGCGGTGGACTATGTCTTTCTCGAGATGAACAACTCGTATGAGCAGCAGACCGGCATCGAGAGCGCCCGGGGGAGGCGGATGCGCGAAGTCGCGCCTGCCCACGGAGAGCGTTGGCTCGAGATGTATCGGCAGATCTCCCAGACAGGGGAATCGCGGCGCTTCGACTTTGCGTCGCCGCAGGGCGACCGTTGGTATGAGGGCCGGGCCTATCGCCTCGGATCCATCGAGCCGCCCACGATCGCCATGGTGACCCATGACGTCACGGAGCATCGGCGCCGGGAGCAGGAACTGGCCGACATGGCGCGGACCTTGGAGCAAGGCGTCGCCCTGCGGCAGGAGGTGGCCCGCTACCAGGAGCAGTTGCGCGCCATGGCGACTGAACTCACCTTCGCGGAGCAGCGCGAGCGGAAACGCCTGGCCACGGAACTGCACGACGACCTCGGGGAACGGCTGCTGCTGACACGGCTCAAGCTGGGCCAGATCCAGCAGCGGGCGATGCTCGATGCCTCTACTGAGGAACTGCTCCAAGAAGCGGACAAGGTCCTGACCCGGGCGCTGGCCTACACCCACACGGTGGTGGCGGATTTGAGCCCGCTGGTCCTGCAGGACCTGGGATTACCCTCCGCGGTGAAGTGGCTCGCAGAGCGCATGCAGCAACATGGCCTGGCTGTGACGGTCCAGGCCGCTTTGCCCGACGAACTGACTTTGCCCGAGGCCCAGGCCGTGTTCCTCTTTCAATCGGTCCGCGAACTGCTGATGAATGTGTTGAAACATGCCGCTTGCCGGGGCGCCTCCGTGTACATGACCATGGCGGCCGGGCAGTTGCAGATTGACGTGCGCGATGAAGGCGTCGGATTTGCGAGCGAACCGGCCGACTCCCCGAGACCGTCCCACTTCGGGCTGTTGAGTATCCGGGAACGGATCACCGCCTTGGGAGGCACGTTCCACATCGATTCGCGCCCTCAAGTAGGAACCACGGTCACCTTGAAGCTGCCACTCGGGCCGGCGACGGTCGAAGAGAGCCCGCGATCGGAGGGCGTGGCCGGCGAAGGTGCATCTACACAGGCGCGTACGGCTTCGGAAGGGATCATGCGGGTTCTGCTGGTGGACGATCATGCCATGGTGCGTCAGGGTCTGCGTTCCGTGTTGGACGCCTATGCGGACATGAAAGTGGTCGGTGAGGCGGCGGACGGCGAAGCGGCGGTGCGGCTGGCCGGTGAGTTGTTGCCCACGGTCGTCCTGATGGATATCAATATGCCGGGCTGCAATGGCATTGAGGCGACCCGGCGCATCAAGGCTCAATATCCCGACATGAACGTGATCGGACTGTCGGTGGACGCGGATGGCCACAATCAGGAGGCGATGCTCAAGGCCGGCGCCTATTCCCTGATGACGAAGGAAGCCGCGGTCGAACAGCTGTACAGCCTGATTTACGAGGCCGTGAAGCCGGGGGTGATACCCTTCCCCCCCTTGCGGCGATGATCGGGGTTGGTCAGTCTATCTGGTCTGTCCCGTCTATCTTCGTCTATCTGGCCTCTCCTGGTCGAACTCGGGATATTCCCGACGAGATGACACGATGACGAGACAGACGAGAGAGACATTCATCTTCCCGACGAGATGACGAGAGAGACGAGACAGACAAGAACGACCATCTCACGGAGGACTTCATGAACAAGCTGCACCTCGCTCCTTTCCTCCTTTTCTGCGGGGCGCTGATGTCCTGTGCGCATGCCGCTCCCCGGGCTTCCGTTGGCGACTTTACCGACCAGATCCTTGAACCGCTCGCCTTACGGATCGCCGATGAAAAGATCAGCGAAGCCGGGGCTGAACTGAAATCCGCCCGCACCCCCAAAGCCTCCACCCAG
>CBDIWQ010000090.1:0-6364 GCA_965285965.1 uncultured bacterium
CACCGCCACATCGTAGACGCCATCCCGGCACACGGCGAGGTCATGCTCCTCCTGCAGGCCGTCCATATGCACACTGAACGTCAGATATTTGGACGGCTGATATTCATCGAGCTTGCGTTCGAGCAATATCGCATTCGTGCAGAGATAAACGTAACGTTTCTGCGCGACCAACCCCTTGACAATCGCCGCCATCTCCGGATGGATGAGCGGTTCTCCACCGGGGATACTAACGATGGGCGCGCCACATTCCTCGGCCGCCGCCCAGCATTGCTCCGGGGTGAGCCGCTTGTCGAGTACGTGATCGGGGTACTGGATCTTGCCGCAGCCGGCGCAGGCCAGATTGCAGCGGAACAAGGGTTCCAACATGAGGACCAAGGGATACTGCTTCACGCCTCTGACCTTCTGCGTGAGCACGTATTTGGTCACTGTATACATCTGGGAAAGCGGTACGGCCATCCCTATCTCCTTCCAGCTGATGGGTATAATAAACGGCTGCGAGAGGCAGCCTGCTCGGAAAGCGCAACTTTTTGGGAGCCGATACTACCATCCGGCCGTACGGGCGTCAATTTAGCCAGGGTCCCTGTCGGCAGGATTTCCGTAGTTGGGATTCTACCCGGCATCGTCCATGCGACGAACATGTCCATTTAGAGGAGGCCACGAAACACGGGCGGAGGCATGTGGAGGCGCCGGGCGGGTTCGAACCGCCGCATCGCAGTTTTGCAGACTGCTCCCTTGCCACTTGGGTACGGCGCCTTGAAGTCAAACAATTATAGCGGTCCTTCTTGATCCTTCTCAACAACATTGAGGAGAGAGGATGATCTTAGTGGGAACTCAGGCAGTTACCTGTTGGGAAGGACCGGTATCTGGCGCCCTAGGGTGGATGGCTGATCGGCTCCGGACGTGATCGGCTCCCATCCGGGGTGTTGCTTCGCCGGGTCCAGGCCGGCTGCGCCTTCGGCTTCTTTCTCCTTGGCAAGAATCTCCACTTCTTGGATGAGCGTTTCCATGAGCTCATCGAGAGGGACCTTGCGGACGAGTTTGCCCTGCTTGAAGAGAATGCCCTTCCCTTCTCCTCCCGCGATCCCGATATCGGCCTCTTTCCCTTCGCCGATCCCGTTCACCACGCAGCCGAGCACCGACACGTTCAACGGAGTTTTGATGTGGCCCAATCTCTTTTCCAGTTCATTGGCCAGCCGGACGACGTCGATTTCCACGCGGCCGCAGGTAGGGCATGCAATGACATTAATGCCGCGATGCCGCAGTTCAAGCGACTTCAGAATTTCGAAGCCGACTTTCACTTCTTCCACCGGATCCGCCGCCAACGACACCCGGAGAGTGTCCCCGACCCCTTGCGATAACAACCAGCCCAAGCCGATGGAAGACTTGACCGCCCCGGTCATGGCGGTACCGGCTTCGGTAATGCCGATATGCAACGGATAATCACTCTGTCGCGAAAACAACCAATAGGCATCAATGGCATGATGCACATCGGACGCCTTCAACGAGACTTTCATGTTGGTAAAGCCGACGTCTTCAAGGGCGTGGACGGCATTCAATGCCGACTCCGCCAACGCTTCGGGCGAAGGCCAGCCGTATTTTTCCAGCAAAGGCCGCTCGAGCGACCCGCCATTGACGCCGACCCGGATGGGGATGCCTCGCTCGTTGACCGCCTTGATCACCTCTTCCACTTTCCACCAGGCGCCGATATTACCGGGGTTGAGACGCACGCAATCTACGACTTCAGCCGCCTTCAACGCCAACCGATGGTCAAAATGAATATCCGCGATGAGCGGAACCGTCATAGCCGCTTTGATCTTCGGAAGGGCAGCCGCCGCCTCCTCGTCCGGAACCGCGACGCGGATCAGTTCGCATCCCACCGCCTCCAACTGCTGAATCTGCGCGATGGTGGCGGCGATGTCACGGGTATCGGTCGAGCACATGGACTGCACCGATACGGGTGCGTTGCCGCCTACTTTCACCGTCCCTACGGTGATCTGCCTGGTCTTCCGTCTCGTAATGTGCATCAGCGGTCCTTTGGTTAGCTTCCCTGCTCATCGCCATGCTGGAATTGAACGGCGAGCGGCGGCACGCCAAGATCCCGCAAGGTCGCCGGCGCCTTGCCGATGAGTTCCTTCACACTTTGGTAGATGCCCTCGGCCGTCAGCCCATAGCGCTCCCGTAACAGATCCTGCGGCCCCTGCTCGATGTACCAGTCAGGCAACCCAAGCACCTTCGTGGTCACGTCCGTGACGCCGGCTTCGGACAATGCCTCCAGAACCGCGGACCCGAATCCGCCCATTTTACATCCTTCTTCCACCGTCACCACGTACCGAACCCGCTTCGCCAGACCGACGATTAAATCCTTATCGAGGGGTTTCACGAAGCGCGCATTCACCACGGCCGTCGAAATCCCGGCCTCGCTTAACCGTTCGGCAGCCTGGACGGCCTGCCAGACCGACACACCGACCGCCACGATGGCAACCTCCGTGCCGTTCCTCAACAGCTCTCCCTTGCCGATTGCCAGCGCTTCGGGGGCCGGGTCCATCTTGACACCCAGAGTGACTCCGCGCGGGTAGCGAACGGAGATCGGCCCATCGTACTGGACGCAGGTCTTCATCATATGCTGCAATTCGTTTTCATCTTTGGGCGCCATCACGACCATGTTCGGCACGTGACGAAGGAAGGCGTAGTCAAACGCGCCGTGGTGAGTGGTCCCGTCCTCCGCGACCAACCCGCCCCGATCGATGCAAAACATGACCGGGAGGTTTTGAGTGGCGACGTCGTGCACGACCTGATCATATGCGCGCTGCAAGAAGGTGGCATACATGGCGACCACCGGCTTGAGGCCTTGCGTCGCCAGGCCCGCCGCAAAGGTCACGGCATGCTGCTCGGCAATGCCGACATCGTAAATGCGGTCTGGGAATTCCTTCTCGAAGGCGCTCAAGCCGGTCCCTTCGCACATGGCCGCGGTAATGGCCACGATGCGCTTGTCTTCCCGCGCGAGTTTGACCAGGGACTCCATGGCAATCTGGGTGTAGGACACCCGCGCGGCTTTTTTCGCCGGCGCGCCGGTTTCCCGCACAAACGGAGGACAGGCGTGGAACCAGACCGGATTCTTGATCGCCGGTTCATAGCCCAGGCCCTTCTTGGTAATCACGTGGAGGAGGACCGGTCCTTTCATCTTCAACACGTTCTCAATGGTCGGTAGGAGATGGTCAAAATTGTGTCCGTCGATGGGACCGCTATATTGGAAGCCCAATTCCTCGAACAGCAGCCCCGGGAGAATGGCGCCTTTGGCCAATTCCTCGGCACGTCGGGCCAACTTTTGCATATCATCGCCGATGTGGGGGATTTTCCTGAGGAGCTGAACCGTTTCCTCACGCATCTTGGTGTAGAACTCGCCGGTAAAAGTCCGGCTCAAGTAGGCGGAAATGGCGCCGACATTCTTCGAGATCGACATTTGATTGTCGTTTAGAATGACCAGAAAGTCCCGGCCCGCTCCACCCGCATGATGCAGACCTTCCAGCGTCATCCCGGCCGTCATGGCTCCATCGCCCACGACACAGACCACCTTATGGTGGCCACCCAACTGTTCGCGCGCTTCGACCATCCCGAATGCGGCCGATACGCCCGTCCCCGCATGGCCGGCATTGAACGTGTCGTATTCACTTTCTTCCCGTTTGCAAAATCCGCTGAGCCCCCCGTATTGGCGGAGCGTGTGGAACTGCTCGCGTCGGCCGGTCAGAAGCTTATGCGCATAAGATTGATTGCTGGTATCCCAGACGATCTTGTCGGTGGGGGTGTCTAACAAATACTGGAGCGCGACGGTGAGTTCCACGACCCCAAGGTTCGAAGCCAGGTGCCCACCGACATTGGAGACCGCCCCAATGATTTGTTCCCGGATCTCTTGGCATAACTGCGGGAATTGCTGAGGAGACAGTCGTTTGAGGTCGGCCGGGGTATGGATACGCTTGAGGATCGACATAGGATGCTCTCCTTCTTCAATCATTCTGCTGACTCGACTGGGTGTAAGTGAGCGGACACAGGACAGGCAACGGCTGAGAAGTAGCCAGACATAGAGTGTAACGGGTTTGGAGTGTCACACACAAGCCCCATGATGTCAAGCGGTTAGGAGCATTATTTGGAGACATGCCTTGCCCGGCCTGCGCGCTAATACGGGAAATCAAGACCGGCAAAAATGGCTCCGCCTTCCCGGCTCCATCCGTAATCGATACGCCCCACAACGTTCGGTCTCACAATGCCCCGAAAACCTATGCCTGGTGTCATCCGGTAGTCCTTGAAGCTGACATCCCGATAGTCTGCAAAAACCTGGCCCGTATCGAGAAAGGGAGCGATCTCGAAGTCCGCCGACACGCCGGCAATCTTGGCCCTCATCAAATGGATCCGCTCCTCGATACTGACGGCAATCAGATGCTTGTTAATATAGCGGTCGGCACCAAACCCGCGCAGATTGTTCTGCCCGCCCAATGAGCTTTGCTCGAAAAAGGGCACCTCAGTCCCGATGGTGGCCTGGAGATTGGCCCGGACGACGAGGATGGCGCGTTTCGACTCGCTGGGGAATAACTTCTTAATCTCCAACTCGTATCGCGAGTAAACGGGGTGGTTCGAGTTGCGGATATTCTGGTTCAATTCGGCATAGGCGGTGATGGCCATGCCGTCCGTCGGACTAAAGAGGCTATTCCGCGTATCGTAGTAAAAACTGGCTCGATGGCCGACGATAATGGATTCGCCCAGCACACCGTCGACCCCGGGAAACCGCTCGGCGGTGAAGGGCAGATCCGTGGCGCCCGGTTGCAACCGGACATCGCGAAAGCGCTGGGCGATTGCAATCTGCGTGACTTCATTGGCATACAGACCAAAGCGCCAATTCGCCCTGAACTCCCGTGCCGTATAGTTGGTCTCATCCCCTTCCGCGGTTTGCTGCCCGATTCCCCAAAAGCGCGAGGTGGCGTTCTTGAAAAAAGATCCGCCGAAGTTCAAGAAATATCGTCCATGGCTGAAGGCGGGGTCCGTATAGTTGAATACAAATTTTCGCTCAATCCTTTCCGTCAGCGACGCGATGAACTGCATCTGACGCCCGCCGGGATCATAGCGATAGAGGTTGAAGGTTCCCCTGGTCCCGACGATGGAATTCTGGATCAGCATCGGCGCCATGAGATATTTCAGCTCGCCGTCCGGGTCCGTGATCAGAATAGGCACGATGAGCCCGGCGTCACTCCCGTCGTTGCGCGAGGTGGAGGCGGATGGAATGGGAAACACCTGAGTGCCGGCTTCTGCCGCACTCGTCCAGACAGGCTCTAGTCCCGCGAGGAGGCACACGAGGAATACAGTGAGGCCGCGCAGGATGGTCATGACCGATTGACGTGGAACGTTAGGGCGCCTTCAGCTTGTCGGATTTTTTGCGGAGTTGGTCGACGAGATCGGAATAGGAGGAGGCCCTGAGGATTTTGGTAAATTGGCCCCGGTAATTGTTGACCAAGCTGACGCCGTCCACGACGACATCATAGACGCGCCAATCATCGGATTTATTGATCAACCGGTAGTCGAGCGGTATTTCGGTCTTCCCGGAGAGCACCTTGGTCCGGACTTCCGCGTAGTCCTTCTCAGTGCGTTCATTCAAGTATTGCACCCCCTCGCCGGAGTACGTCTCTATCTTATCGGCATAGGAATTCGTCAAGAGGGTCTGGAACAAGGACACGAATTCCTGTTTTTGTTGATCGGTCAGCGTATTCCACGGTGCACCGAGCGCCCGCCGTGACATCTCCTGATAATCAAACCGGGCACCGACGGTCTTTTCCAGCTGCTTGCGCCGTTCTTCGGATTTGGCCGGCTGCTTGAGCTCTTTTTCATGAATGATGTGCAAGACCTCATCAATGGTGGTCTTCATGGCATCAGTCGGCGGGCCGGCATAGCCGTAAGGGGCGGTCAGGCCCACTGCCATGATAGCCAGCACAACAACCTTCGTGAGAATGCCGAAGAACGCTCGTGAAGTTGCCGGCCCAGACGAACCGTGATCAGTTCCAGTCATCGTGTCTTCCTCTTCAATGGTATCTTTGTCCTCTCCCGCACCATGGCTCAATTCACCTTGCCATGGACATATTGACTGACCAACTCTTCCAGGTCCAATCCCGATTCGGTGTCGCGGATGACGTCCCCGGCTTTCAACAGATCGCCGCCACCGCCGGGAGACAGCGCTAGAAACTTTTCACCGATAATACCCCTGGTTTTGATCGAGGCGATGGTATCCGTATACAGTTTGGTGCCGTTGTTCACGGCCAATGTCACCAGCGCGCGATCCTCTTGCAGACCGATCGACCGGACCCTGCCCACTTCCACCCCGGCA
>CBDIWQ010000091.1:0-11010 GCA_965285965.1 uncultured bacterium
TGTCCCGGCCCCAGTCCATAGCAGTGGTGATAGAGCGCGATGAGGGCATCACGACTGACGGCCGCCCTCGCCAGCAGTCCGTCGATCAACCGCCCCAGGGGCGTCAGCAGGTCGGGATGGTAGCAAAACGGCTCCGGCTGGCTATGCTGCCTGGCCACCAGGGAATCCAGGAGAAACAACGGCCGGCAGGGAACCTCGGTTCGTCCGCAGACCAGAAACCGTTCGAGATACTCCGCTCCCCAGCGCAAGACGAACTTCTCATGGGCGATATCGTCGCTCCATTGCCCGGTCTCTCTCAGGAATCGCTTCGTATAGCCCGTCGCCCGGTCGAGGAGCGCCGGCAGGGCGCGGGACACCACCTGGTCGAATTCCTCGGCCGTCGTGACCACCTGGTCCAACCGGCCGGCCTCCATGGAGCGCTCGGGCATGGTCTGGTCTTTCACGCCTTGCATTCGAGTGGGGATCATTGTGCCTCCGGGACGTCAAGAATGCATTGGACAAAAACCGCCCCGCGCCGGGCCGATTTGTCCGTTGCCGGGATCGCGCCGTAGTTGCTACACAGTAATGTATGGCCGTGCATGGGGCACGGTTCATCGATTCCGTTCCAACTCATATCGTTCTTATGGAGGGTCTCATGAAAGCGTTCAGCACCATTCTCGCGTTGACGGCGTTTGTCGGTGTGAGTGCCATGTCCGGCTTCGCGGTCGCGGATGAGGACAAGAAGGAAGAGAAGAAGGGCGGACATGTCGTCGTGCAGATGAGCGATGACAAGAAGGAAGAACAGAAGGACAAGGGCGGCCACGTCGTGTTCAGCGACGACAAGAAGGACGAAACCAAGGACCAGAGCGGCAAGTAAGCCGGTCCGCAGGGGCGCGGTCGAACACCGTGCCCCTGGCTCATTCCTCCGCCGACGTTCCCTCTCATGCCATCGCCATTTGCCGGATCCGGGCGCTACAGGCTGTGCTTCGCCGTGGATTCGTCGGCATCCACGTTTTCCGGCGTTCGGTCCAGTCGATGGACCAGAAAGCGGATCACGTCTTCGACTTGGCCCTGATGGTCCACGTAATATTCCGCCTGGGACTCGTCTTTGCCGACATGAATGCCCATGGCCAGGCCCTCGACACGTTCAAAGACTTCTTCGTCCGCCCCGTCATCGCCGATATAGAACAATCCACCCAATCGCAGCCGTTTCATGAGCGCGACGGCGGCGACGCCTTTGCCTTGGTGACCGGGCGGCAGCGCGTTGACGCAGGCATGTCCGAAGGTCAGCCGGGGCAGGGGAAGGAGCCGGCTGAGCAGGGCGGTCAGCGCCAGGCGAGCCGCGTCCGGATCTTTGGCGCCGCGGTAATGAAAGGTGAGCGTGCAGCGCTTGTTCTCCACGTCCACGCCATGATCCTGTAACAGCCGTGAGGAGTCGGTTTCCACGGCTTGCATCCATCCGGTGCAGATCGCTTCAGCCCGGCGTAACGTGGCCGGCTCGGTCAAGGGGCTCTCCAGGCCGTGATTGCCGATCACGTGGGGGACGGCGGTGCCGATGCGCGGTGCGAGGTCCTCCAGCGAGCGGCCGGAAACAATGGCGCAGGGCGCGCGTTTACTCAACTCCAACAGCCATTCCTGCATGGACCGGGACAGCGTAACCCGCGCACGATCGGCCGAGAGACGGGCCAGCGTTCCGTCGAAGTCGAATCCATAGAGGATGGACTGCGCGGCCAGGGCCCGGAGCGCGCGCCGTCCCTCCTTTGAAAGGGCGTGATGCCTCATGCTCTGCCTCCGCTAATCACCCGCATATCCGGTTCTCCCACTTCACGCATCAGTCGGGCGCGCTGCCGCATGCGGGCCGCATCCAGTAACATGCGCCCCGCCCAGCGATAGACGTTAAACTCCTGGACGATGCCCCGCATGCTGCGCATCCTGGCCCGTTGCTCCACCGGCGACATGCTGAGCGCCAGGTGGAGGGCGGCGGCGCACTGATCGATGTGGTAGGGGTTGATGATCAGGGCTTCCGGCAACTCGCACGCCGCGCCGGTAAATTGGCTGAGGATCAGCACGCCTTGATCGTCGTCCCGTGCCGCGACGAATTCTTTGGCGACGAGGTTCATGCCGTCGTGCAGGCTGCTCACGAGGCAGAGGTCCGCCCCCCGGTAATATGTCCGGAGTTCCGCCGGATCGTGATGCTCGACGAGGAGGATGATGGGCTGGTACCCCGTGTAGCCGAAGCGCTGGTTGATCCGATCGGCGAGGGCGCGCACCTCCTGGTTGAACTGCCGGTAGTGCTCGATGATGGAGCGGCTGGGCGCGGCGATTTGGACGAACGAGAAGACGCCCGCCCATTCGGGCTGCAGCTCCAGGAGCCGCTCCACCGCCAGGAACCGTTCGAGGATGCCCTTGGTGTAGTCCAGCCGTTCCACGCCGAGTCCGATACGGTGCTCGGCTTTGAGTCGATGGATCGTGCGAATCTGCGTCCGGCAGTCCGGCACCGACAACTGCTCCGGCAGCGCGGCGCCCGGCCACTCGATGGAGATGGGATAGTGGTTCACCGCGGTCAGTTTGCCGCCGTGTGAAATCGTGGAGCTGTCTCTGTCGATCCTCGATTCGAGCAGCCGGTCCACGCTGTCGAAGAAGTTGCTGCAATGAAACCTGGTGTGAAAGCCCAGGATGCTGCTGCCCAATAATCCCTTGAGGATCTCCCGATGCCAGGGACAGATGGCGTAGTGCTCGGAATTGGGCCAGGGGATATGCCAGAACGTGATAATCGTGGCGTTGGGCAGATGGTCGCGAATGATCTTCGGGACGAGCGCCAGATGATAATCCTGCACGAGGACGACGGGATTGTCGGTCTTGGCTTCCTCGATGACGGCCAACGCAAAGCGCTCGTTGATCTCTTTGTAGTGCTGCCAGTCGGACGATCGAAAGACCGGCCGGACATGAGCCAGATGGCATAAGGGCCAGAGCCCTTCATTGGCGAAGCCATAATAGTAGCCGGCTTCTTCCTCGGCCGTCATCCAGATGCGCCGGATGGCATAGGTGGGGCGGGTGGGCGGCACGCGGACATGTCCGCGGGTATCCACCGTCTCGCGATCGGCTGTGCCGTTGCCATGGGCAAGCCACACCCCGGAGCAGGCCCGCATGACCGGTTCCAGTGCCGTGACGAGTCCGCTGGCCGGCACCCGAACCTTGATGCCGTCTTCCGTCCGGTCATGGATATACGGCTGTCGGTTGGACACAATCATGATCTCATCGCCGGCGAGATAATCATGGAGAATAGTTTTCAGGGTCTTGGGAGTCCACGTCATCTGGCTTTCATCCCGCAAACGTTTGTCGGCTTCCAATTGCTGGATGAGCGCGCGGAGGTCCTTGGCGACCGGCTGCAATTCAGGGTCATGGGGTTGGCTCCGGAGCAGCGTCAGCAGCCCTTCTCCGCGGAGCATGGATCGGACGCCGGTAACCCATCCCTTCCAGCTCAAATGCGCCACCAGGACCGTGACGAGCGAGATGACCGCCCCGATGATGGCGAACAGATAAAAGAGATACCACTTGGTATCGGTGCTGCGGCGCTGGACCCAGCTCATGTCATGGACGAGCATGAGACGGCCCAGGACATGGCTGTTGTTCTGGATTTCCACGGCGGAGATGTGCACGGCCCCTCGGAACAGGGGCATCACGGCGGTTTGGTTGGCCCGCAAGGCCGCCGTGCCGTCGCAGGGAATGGTGTCCGGATAGGTCTGCGTCTTATAGAGCAGCCGGTTGTTGTGATCGCAGAATCCGACCGCGTACAGGCGCTCGTCCTGAATCAGCCGATGAAAGTAATTCGCGATTTTCGTCTTGGATTCCTCCCGCAGGAGATCCACGAGCGAGGCTTCAATCGTGTTGGCGATCAGGTGCGACCGGATCTCCATATCGCGCACAAACCATTTGAGCGTGAGCGTATCCACCAAGGGAATGACGGCATAGGCCAGACCCGCGAGCACGACGGCCAGCGGCAATACGAATCGGAGCGATAAACGCATACCCCCCACCTCTCGCTTAGGAAAGTCTACCCGGGTTCATCCCGCCTCGCTTCACCGGCGGGCATCGTTCAGCCAGAGGCCTCATGGCTAGCTCTCCGCCTCGACACGGATCGTGGCCGTCGGGGTGATGGCCCCGCGGGGATTCTCAGGATTGAGCCAGACGTTGTATTTCAGTTCGCCGGGGCGGACGAAACAGACGCTCACCGATTCTTGAGGAGGAATGGATACGAAGTCCTTGACCTCTCCGAACAGGGTGACGATGCCTTTCTGGCAACTGAGTTCCTTCAGGAGAGACGTGGTGAGGAAACCCAGATTGACGGGGCTGGAACGTACGTTCTGCCACCTGATTTCTTCGCCGGGCTTCGCATAGAGCGTTTGAGGTTGCACGGTGTCGCCGATCTGGATCTCCCGTACTGTCCGTGACGCCTCGCTGGTGGGGCTGTGGCTGCAAGCCGAAGCGGTCAGAAGGACCACCGCACACATGACAAACCGCTTCTGCATGTTTCTCTCCTTGCCGGATGATGCGTGGGATGACGCGGCGAACAGTGAAAGGGGTCTCTTCCGCCTGCCGTCCCGCTGTGCTTCTCGAAACCTGAAGAATAAAGCACGAACTTGAAGATGGCGGCCCGGACGGGACCGGGGTCCCCAAGGTCATACCGGGGGATGAAATGGGACAGCGGTCAGTACCGCGTCATGCACGGCGGGTTCGTATTGCACCGCCAGCGCGGAAGCCTGCCGGAACATCATGAGCTGGACGAGGGCAGGGAGCAGTGTAAACCCTTCGAGGACCGATCCTCCCTCTGTGTCCGATTCCCCGCCCGCCGGGTTCAGCAGCGTGGCCGGCACGCCGAGCATTTGCAGGGTGATGCAGACGCAGAGGATCATCACAATGACGAACCCGGTGGGTTTATTTTTGTTCCAACACAGCATAGAATTATCCGCATGATACTCCGTCTCAAAAATCAGAGCAAGGAAGGCAGGGCGCACCATGCGTAAACCGTACGGCGTTGGATTTGGAATGCTGCTTGTTCTGTTCCTTTCCTCCGCCGGTGCGTCTCTCGCGGAGACACCCTCCTTTGATCCGGATCAACCGTTCCGGCAAGCGTTCAGTTCGAGCCTGTTGCGCGCCATGGTCAACAAAACGCTGGATCTGATCGAAGATCACCTGGAGATTGCGGGCGACGTCGCTCAATCGGACGCCGGCGGAGAGCACGAGGGACGCTTTCATCTCAGGGTGTATCCAAAAGGCAAGTCGCAATCCGACGAGCATCTGGCCGCCGAAGGTTGGTTCCGCCTCTCTCCCGATCTCGGACGGCAAGACTTTCATCTCCGTCTGGAACGTCCGCAACACTCCTCGCGCCTTCCCTCTGCACGCGCCGATGACGTGCTGTAGCCGGCGACTCCTGCCGAGCTCAAAAGGCTAGGTTTCCCCATCTCGCTTCGGTATAATCCCCCGTCCCGAATCCCTCTAATTGATGTAGGAGACCCGCATGGCCGAAAAAGACGACAAGAAGCGCGCCTTGGATCTGGCCCTGTCCCAGATCGAAAAGCAGTACGGGAAAGGGGCCATTATGAAGCTCGGGTCCGATGAAAGGCCGGCTGATGTGCCGGCCATTTCCACGGGCTCCCTGGGATTGGATATCGCGCTCGGCGTCGGCGGACTTCCGCGCGGCCGGGTCATTGAAATCTTCGGACCGGAAGCTTCGGGAAAGACGACGCTGACGCTCCATTGTATCGCCGAGGTGCAAAAGACAGGAGGGGTGGCCGCCTTCATCGATGCTGAACATGCGCTGGACCTGACCTATGCCAAGAAACTGGGCGTGCAGGCCGATGACCTGCTCGTGTCTCAGCCGGATACCGGCGAGCAGGCACTGGAAATCGCCGAGACGCTGGTGCGCAGCGGTGCCATCGATTTGATCGTGGTCGATTCGGTGGCGGCCTTGACGCCTCGGGCCGAGATTGAAGGCGAGATGGGCGATGCCCACATGGGATTGCAGGCCAGGCTGATGTCGCAGGCGCTACGGAAACTGACCGGCGCCATTTCCAAATCGCTGACGACGGTGATTTTCATCAATCAAATACGCATGAAGCTCGGGGTCATGTTCGGCAATCCGGAAACGACCACCGGCGGCAACGCGCTCAAGTTCTACTCGTCCGTCCGCCTCGACATCAGGCGCATCGAATCCATCAAAGAAGGCCAGGATGTCATGGGAAGCCGCGTCCGCGTGAAGGTGGTGAAGAACAAGATGGCGCCGCCGTTCAAACAGGCGGAATTCGACATCATGTTTGCCGAAGGCATTTCGAAGACCGGCGAGCTGGTGGACCTCGGCGTCGACAAAAAGGTGATCGATAAATCGGGGGCCTGGTATTCCTATAAAGGAGAGCGGATCGGACAGGGCCGTGAGGCGGCCCGCGACTTTTTGAAGAGCAATTCCAGTGCGGCGCTCGATGTCGAGGCCAAGCTTCGTGAACTGGCCGGTGTGCCGGCACGGGGCGAGAAAAAACCCGAGGTCAAAGAAGAAAAGCCGGCCGGGAAAGCCGAGCGGGCGCACAAATAGGCGTCGCTCTCGTGAGCCCGCGCCGACGGATCGTCGCGGCTTCGCCGGACGAGTGGATGCGGCTGGCGATGCGGTATCTGGCTCGGTGGGACCGCACCGTCGCACAAGTCGAGCAGCATCTCAGAGACAAGGGAGCCTCTCCCGCCCAGGTCCAACAGACGATCGGCCGATTGTCCGACCTCCGGTATCTCAACGACCGTGCCTATGCCGAGCGATGGGTGGAACGTCGATTGACACGTCAGCCCATGGGTCGGGATCGTCTCAAGGCGGAACTGCTGGCGAAGGGCGTTGCCGCCGCTTTGGCCGACGACGCCATTGCGCAGGCCTTGACGGACGTCAGTGAGGAGGCTTTGGCGGACCGCGCGCTCGAGTCGGCGCGGCGGAAGGGCCGGCGGGTGACCCTCGTGCAGGCGCAGCAATTGCTCCGTCAGCGGGGTTTCGGAGAAGAGGTGATTAGCCGTATGATAGAAGCGATGGCGAACGAGTCCAAGGATGATCAGCATGAAGAATAGCGCGCACGCCCTCCGAGAGGCGTTTACACGGTATTTTGAGCAGCAAGGGCATCACGCGGTGCCCAGTTCGCCGTTGATTCCGCAGGCGGATCCGACTTTGCTGTTTACCAATGCCGGCATGAATCAGTTCAAGCGGGTCTTCCTGGGAGAAGAGACGCGCCCCTATACCCGTGCCGTCAGCGTGCAGAAATGCCTCCGCGCGGGCGGCAAGCATAACGACCTTGAAAACGTCGGCTACACGCGCCGGCATCACACCTTCTTTGAAATGCTCGGTAATTTTTCCTTCGGGGACTACTTCAAGGAAGAGGCGATCGGATTCGGCTGGGAGTTTCTGACCCGGACGGTCGGATTGGCCAAAGATCGCATGTGGGTGACGGTCTTCCGGGAGGACGATGAAGCCGACCGGCTCTGGAAGAAGCTGGGCGTGTCGCCCTCGCGCATCGTCCGGTGCGGCGAGAAGGATAACTTCTGGCAGATGGCGGATACCGGTCCTTGCGGGCCCTGTTCGGAAATCCATTTCGACCAGGGACCGTCCGTTCCGGGCGACGAGACGCCCAACGGGGAAGGCGATCGCGTAATCGAGATCTGGAATCTCGTGTTCATGCAGTACAACCGCGACGCCTCCGGCACGCTGAATCCCTTACCGAAACCGAGCATCGACACCGGCATGGGCCTGGAACGGCTGGCCGCCGTGGCGCAGGGCGTCTACAGCAATTATGACAGCGATCTCTTTACGCCGATCCTGACAGCCATCGCCCACCGCGCCGGAACCGGCTACGGACAGAAAGAAACGGCCGACCGGTCGATGCGGGTCGTCGCCGACCACCTGCGGGCCATTGCCTTTCTGATGGCGGACGGCATTCTCCCCTCGAACGAAGGGCGCGGGTATGTCCTACGCCGTATTTTGCGCCGGGCCGCACGGCATGGCCGGCTGTTGGGGATCGTCGAACCCTTTCTGCACGAACTGAGTCATGTCGTGGTCGAACAAATGGGCGGCGTCTATGCCGAGGTCCGCGCGGCGGCGGGCACCATTGCCGAAGCCACGCGAGGGGAAGAAGAACGGTTCATCGCCACGCTGGACCAGGGGTTGCCGCTGCTGAACGACATGATCGCGAAAGCAAAGAATACCTCGATCACTCCTGGTACCGGGACCATACAGCTAACAGGCGCTGACGTCTTCAAGCTCTATGATACCTATGGCTTTCCCATGGACCTCATCCAGGAGGCCGCTCGCGAACAACAGTTGACGGTCGATCAAGCCGGATTCGATCGGGCCATCGAGGAGCAGCGGAATCGCGCGCGCAAAACCGGCGGCTTTGAACAGGACCAGGCGCGTCCGGCCGTCTCCGAATTAGCCGGCCGGCTCGGCGAGACGAGGTTTGTCGGCTACGAGCAACTGGAGTCGGACAGCATCCTGCAGGCCATCCTCAAAGGCGAGCGGATGGTGAAGGAAGCGGTGGAGGGCGATGAAATCGAAGTGGCCCTCGACGTGACGCCGTTCTATGCCGAAGGCGGCGGGCAAGTCGGCGATCAAGGTGTGCTGGTCGGCCCGGAAGGACGCGTCGAGATCAAGGAAACCACGCGACCGGTGCCGGCGCTGATTTTGCACAAAGGCGTGGTGACCAAGGGACGCATTCGCGAAGGCGAGCAGCTGCGCCTCACGGTCAACCCCGCGACGAGGCAGGACGCGGCGCGCAATCATACGGCCACTCACCTGGTGCATGCCGCATTGCGCGACATGCTCGGGCCGCATGTCAAACAGTACGGGTCCCTGGTGGCGCCGAATCGGCTGCGGTTCGACTTTGCTCACTTCAGGCCGTTGTCCTCCCGCGACATCGACGATATCGAATCCATGGTGAACCAAGAAATCCGGAAGAACGAACAGGTGCGGACGGAAGTGATGACCATTCAGGATGCGGTCGCCAACGGCGCGCTGGCCTTCTTCGGCGACAAGTATGGCGACCAGGTTCGGGTGGTGACCGTCGAGTCCTTCAGCAAAGAACTGTGCGGCGGCACGCATTGCCGCCACACCGGTGAAATCGGGTTGTTCCGTATCGTGTCGGAGACGGGCGTCGCCGCCGGGGTGCGCCGTCTTGAAGCCCAAACTGGAAGCGGCGCCTGGGCGGTGATGAAGAAACTGGAAGCGGACATTCGTGAACTGTCGGAGCTGCTCAAGGTCGGCCAGGCGGAACTCGTCAATAAAACCCGCAAGGTGATGACCCAGCTCAAGGATAAGGAACGCGAGCTGGAAGAATTGAAGCTCAAAATGGCGAGCGGTTCGACGGTCGCGTCGGCGGCGAGGACCATTGCCGGCGTGGCCGTGCACGTGCAGCGAACCGATGGCTTGGACGTCTCCGCCATGCGCGCGCTGGCGGACCAATTGCGCGACAAGCTGAAAAGCGGCGTCGTGGCGCTAGGGGCGGCGACCGAAGACGGGAAAGTGGTGCTGTTGGTCGTCGTCACGAAAGATTTGACCGGCAAACTGAAAGCCGGGGAGCTCATCAAGGTCATGGCCGCGGAAGTCGGCGGCACCGGTGGCGGGCGTCCTGAGATGGCGCAGGCCGGAGGCAAAGATCCGGCTCGCCTGGATGCGGCGCTCGAGAAGGTGTTTGGTCTAGTCGAAAACACCCTTCAGCGGTAAACTCATGCCAGGCCGTATTCTAGCTCTCGATCATGGCACGAAGCGGATCGGCATCGCGCTGAGCGACGAACTGGGGTGGACGGCGCAGCCGCTGGAAACGTATGAACGACGGACGCTGGAACGGGACATTGCCCACATCCAGGACCTCGTGCGGACGCATGACGTAGGACAGGTGCTCTTGGGGTTGCCGTTGCGGCTCAACGGCGAAGAGGGACCGGCCGTTCAAGCGGTGCACCAGTTCCTGGAGCGGCTGGCCGACGCGCTCCCGGTCCCGGTCGTGACGTGGGACGAGCGGATGACGACTAAGGCGGCGGAGGAGTTGTTGATCGCCGCCGATATGAGCCGCAAGAAACGCAAAGGCGTCGTCGATCGCGTCGCGGCGGCGATTTTGCTGCAGAGTTACCTGGAAGTTCTGGCGTCCCCGCCGGCCGCGGCCGACTCGGGCGAAGCTCAGATCCCGAGCGAGGACGCGTGGGATTATTCAAACCCGGTCGAACCGTCTGATGAAACCGCGCCTGATCCTCACGCTTCTCATGGCCGCCGCCGTGGCCGCCGGCCTGGCCGGCTATCAGACGATTCGATGGGCTAACAGCCCGGCCGTTCCCCCCTCGGCTCATCCTTCCTCCACAATCGTCATCATTCCGCCAG
Organism: uncultured bacterium; assembly: GCA_965285965.1. Lineage (GTDB taxonomy): Bacteria > Nitrospirota > Nitrospiria > Nitrospirales > Nitrospiraceae > Nitrospira_D. The sequence goes on from CBDIWQ010000091.1 coordinate 10,367, forward strand.
GCGCTCCTTTTCAGCAGGTCGCGACGCTGCTGGAACGTGCAGGGCTGATCAAGAGCCGGATCGCCTTTATCGTAATGGGAAAGGTGCAGGACGCGGAACGAAAGATCCATCCGGGCGAATACGAACTCAGTCCCGCCATGCGTCCCGCCGATATCCTCGGCATCCTGGTGAGCGGTCGCGTCGTGCTCCATCCCGTGACCATTCCCGAGGGGTACACGTTGCTGCAGATTGCCGATGTCCTGGCCCAACAGCAGATTACGGATCGGGCGGAATTCCTGAAGCTCGTCAAGGACCCGGGCTATATCCGGACCTTGGGGATCTCGGTTGACTCCCTCGAAGGCTATCTCTTTCCCGATACCTATCGGTTTCCCAGGCCGTCTCAGGCCAGGGACGTGGTCAGGGCCATGGTCGATCAGTTGGGCCATGTCTTCAACGAGGAGTGGAAGGCGCGCGCGAAAGATCTCGATCTCACGCAGCATGAGGTGTTGACCTTGGCGTCGGTCATTGAAAAGGAAACGGGAGCGGGGGACGAGCGGCCGCAGATCTCCTCGGTCTTTCATAATCGCCTGAAGAGAAAAATCCCGCTCCAGAGCGATCCGACCGTGATTTATGGCCTGACGACGTTTGACGGCAATCTTCACAAG
>CBDIWQ010000092.1:0-11252 GCA_965285965.1 uncultured bacterium
CGCGCCTTCAGCCAGCGACTTGGTGTGATCCGGGATCACCAGGTCCGGATCGTAGCGCAGCACGTTGCCGAATCCTTTGCACTCGGGACAGGCGCCGAGGGGATGGTTGAAGGAAAACAGGACGGGCCTCAGCGATTCAAAAGCCCGGCCGCAACCCTGGCAGAGGAAGCTGGAGCTGAACACGTGCATTCCGTGCCCGATCACGTCGACGGCGCAGCGGCCGTCTCCTTCGCGGAATGATGTTTCCACCGCTTCCACCAGGCGCGACCGGTTATCCGTCCGCAGGACCAGGCGGTCGAGAACGACGTATAAGGTCGTGTAGGTATGCAACTCGGTTGGCTTGCCTTCATGCAGATCCAGGATCTCGTCATCCGCCTTGATTCGGGTATAGCCGCGGACGAGGAGTGATTCGACGACGCTCTGCTCCGATTCGGCGGACGGCCGGGTGATCGGCTGAAGGACCATCGCCCGGGCGTCAGGAAATCGTCCAAGAAGGTCTTCCGCGACGGTATGAGGATGGAAAGAGCGGGCTTCCTGGCGACAGTCCGGGCATGTCGGGCGTCCGATCTTGGCAAAGAGTAGACGCAGGAGATCGGAAAGCTCGGTCGTGGTTCCCACTGTCGATCGGGCGGTCCGGACCTGATTCTTTTGTTCGATGGCGATGGCCGGCCGGACGTTGGTCACACGGTCCACGTCCGGACGGGCGACCTTGTCGAGGAACATCCGCGCATAGGCGGAGAGCGATTCCACGTAACGCCATTGGCCTTCCGCGAAGATCGTATCGAACGCCAGGGACGACTTGCCCGATCCCGAGACGCCGGTGATGGCCGTCACCCGGTTATGCGGAATCTGGAGCGAGATGTTCTTCAGATTGTTTTGTCGTGCGCCCTCAATGATGAGGTCGTGCGATACGGGAGATAGGGGGCTTGGTTCCAACAGGGTGATCCTCTCCACGAAACAGGTGATCCTAGCAACCTCGGTGTGCGGCTTCAACGGCGATTCGGGAAAGACTTGGTGAATGAGTCCGGCGATGAGAGGATAGGCCCTCTCGGAGGGGACTATGATTCTCACGACCACACCCAACATCGAGCGCAAGCAAGTCGTCCGGTATCTCGGACTGGTCTCAGGCGACGCAATCCTCGGCGCCAATATCTTTCGCGATTTCTTCGCGTCCATTCGTGACATCGTGGGCGGCCGCTCCGCCGCCTATGAAGCCGAACTGCGGAAGGCGAAAGACATTGCCCTGGGGGAGATGCGGGAACAAGCCAGGAGCCTGGGCGCCAATGCGATTGTCGGCATCGACATCGATTACGAAACGATCGGAGCCAACAGCAGTATGCTGATGGTCAGTGCCAGCGGCACGGCTGTGGTGGTTGAATAGGGTCGTATGACCTCAAATCCATCCTCTCGCTACCTGCCCATCGGCCGTCAGCTCGCGCAATTCTTGGGCGCGAGTTTACAAGAGGCGTCGGCCGACCTGTTCCGGGAACTCGCCCGGGCGTACGACCCCTCCGCCCACGAGTCACGCATCAGCGCCGAGGTGTTCCTGTTTTATAAGTACCTGCTGGTCCAGGCCTGCGTAGGAGTGTTTCCGGATTCCGAAACCGATGACGTGGTGTCCGGACTGTTTGCCGCGCTGGATGAACGGGCGACCGGACTGAAATTCGATTCGGAACGGCAGGCGGCGATGGAGCGCCTCTGGCAGTTGCGGGCGGGGCAGTTCGATCGTCCCTTTGCAGAAGACCGCGTGATCTTCCTTGATCAATCCGGCGACATGCTGCACTGGAAGAGCACCATCTTACAGTTCTGCCAGAACGTTCGCCAGCTGGCCATGCCGCCCGACATCTGGGCCGGGACGGACGGCCCCGCGCAACGGGCCAGCCGTTCGGTCACGGCCACGTTGAATCAGATGCTGTCCGCCGTCGGGGAAATAAAACGCCTGCATTTCAGCGGGGCGGTGTAGCTTCCCTCAGCCGCCTCCTCATGCTAGCGGAGGTATTGGATGGCCCATTTGACGAATCCGACACAACCCATATAGACGATCAGCGAACCCACCCTCGCGGGCCAGAAGCCAAAACGCGGGACCCCGAAGATCATGGCCAGGACATAGACAATCCATGGCGGAACGAACCAGAACAATTTCTCGGCATAGGCCACGATCGCATCGCTGCCTCCGTTCAGGTAGAGCAGGACAAAGGTGGCCCCGGTGATCGCCGGAAAGGTGCTGGCGAAGGCGGCCAGATAGGGCCTCCCCTGAGAGCCAAGGTACGTCGACAGGCTCACAATCGAGCCGCCCAGCAGAAAATACACGGCATACTTCCCCAGATCATTCACAGAACGGTCCTCCTTACGCTCCGCGAAACGCCTCCATGGCCTCTCGCTCCAACGCCTCTGCGCGACCTGTATAACGAGGTGAGAAGTGAAACACAACCAGCTCACGCACCCGAGCTTTGCGCGCCATGAGGCCGGCCTGTCTCGCCGTCAGATGATATCGGTCGCGCGCCTTTTCCGCGTCCACCTCCAGATAGGGCGATTCGCAATAGAACACATCTGCATCGCGGGCAAGGGCGACGATTTTGGCCTCGTTGTCCTCGTCATAGCGAGCATCGACGACATACACGATCTTTTGTCCGCGCGAGATCGTCAGAAACCGTTCTTTGACCTCCCCTAACACGAACTCGCGGTCTTCGCGGCGGTGCTCATCGTAAAGGGTGACGGTGAACCGGAAGTCGTCGGTTCGTCCCTGCCAGAGATGCTGCTTCACCTCCTTGAGCCAGGCGCCCACCGGCAAGCCGGCGTCATGCAGCCTCTGTTTGTTGACATTGACGTGAAAGCGTTCTTCGAGTGCGTAGGCCAACGAGGGGATCCGGTGGTTCAAGGAGACCGCCGTCACTGTAAACATGGGATCTTCCAAGACGGGAACGCGATCGGTGGAGGACAGTTCTGCCGTTCGGATCGAGTGCTGCAAAGGGCGAAAGCCGTTGGCCGCCGGGAAAATACAGCGGCGTGATTCGCCCCCATGACACTCCTGCACCTCAATGGTCAGCGGATAGCCGTCCACCAGATTCCACGTATAGCCGCGCAATTTCCCCTCCACGTTCTCGATCAGGCCGGGAGGACCGAAGAGCCGGAGGGTTGTGCCTCGTCCCAAGGCGACGCGCAGGAGGGCGTCGAATCCGATGAAGTGATCCATATGCGTATGGGAGACGAAAATATCGTGCGCTCGTAGGAGTCTGGTTGGTCCCAGACTGTCATTGTGTCCCAGGTCGAAGAGCAGCGCTCGCCGAGACCAGCGGATTTCCACATAGACCCCGGGATCCCCGAAGACGTCATTGACCAGATAGCTGGAGAAGGAGGGGTTCATAAAGTCGCCGAACGATACACGACAATCTGCGGCGGTTTCGGGTCGCTGCAATCCTCAACGTGCCGCGAAGGGGACGCCTGTCGTTGCATTTCACCCTGCATCCTTGCATTGTTGTTGCGCCCCCTTCGGATGCTATTCGATGGTGAGCGCTGCCCTGATTGCCAGGTACATGACGATGACTTCCACGGCATGGGCCACAATCGTGATCCAAAGATTGCCGGTGACCAGCCGGATGGCGCCCCATATCAGTCCGTCCCAAACGGCAATCCAGTGAAGCTGTTTGAAAGTATTGACCATGAAAGGATCGAAAGCAAACGTCAGCGCGCTGATCAGCAGGGCGCAGGGCGAAACGCGGCCGGCCAGTGGTGATCGGCACAAGGCTGATTCAAGGCAAGCCAGACGGCCCAGGAGAAAACCGCGGAAGTTCAGCTCCACGAACAGGGCAATGCCGCAGATGAACCAGGGCACCATGAGCAGGAGAGGCAGCCGCCCGTGGGGCGTGTCCTTTAAGAAGCCGATGTCATAGCCGAGGGACGGCACGACGGCCAGGATGACGATTGTATTCACGCCGCCCAGGAGCAGGCCTACAAGGAGTCCCGGGGGGAGGCCGCTCCGGACCGCCCCGGCGCTGAGTCCAAGGCCGGCTCGGATGGTGGTGTTGTGCGCCGCCCAGAGCCCCATGGCCGCGTAGGCCAGCAACTGCGGGGCCAATTGGACCGTCGTGTAGTCCTGGAGCGAGGATGGCAGGGCGTAATAGGCGAGGGTGGCGGCGATGGGAAGCAGCGCCAGCGCCGTCCCCCGCTCTGAAGCTGGGCGCGGCGATGCAAGACGATCCGCCTCCGTCGCCATCCCGAGCCTGTTACTGCACCTCGACGTTGTAGCGTTCCAATGTGGTCGCTTTATGCCGCGAGAGGTTGGACAGCGACTTGTTGTAGTCCACGATCGCCCGCAGTTCGTTGCCTTGCGCCGTGGCCAGGTCGCGCTGGAAGTCCAACACGAACCGAGTGGTGCTGAGTCCCACCTTCAGGCGTTCTTGCTCCGCCTGCAGCTGTTTTTCGGCCATGATGCGCGCAGAACGTGTCGTCTCGATGCGTTTGAAGTCGGTCTGCACACGCCGAACGGCTTCACGGACGCCGACGATGATTTGTTGCCGGACGCTCGCTAAAGTCGCTTCGGCGTTCTTCGCTTCGAGCTGGCGCTTATTATACGTGCTGATCGCGGACCGATTCCCCAGCGGATAGCTCAGCACCAACCCGGCACCGTAGTTATAGTAGTCGCCGCTAAAATTTCTATTCAGCGAATCTCCATAGTCCCTACCCAGTCCCGCCAAGCCCATCGTGCCCTGAAACGACAGCGTCGGCAGGAGCTGATTGCGCGCAAATTTGCTGTTAATGTCGCTGGTGTCCAGGTTGCGCTTCGCCTGCACGATTTCCGGCCGTTGGTCGATCGCGGTATCGATCGCCTCCTGGACGCTGATCGGTGCCAAGACGGTGACCGGCTGATCGAGAGGCGTCAACCGGACGTCCTGCCGCAGTTCATCCTCGCCCGGATTGAGCAGCCGGCGGAGCTGGTCTTCCTGGTCGCGAATCGCCTTTTCCGCGATCAAGACCTGCTCGACGCGAGAGGCCACGGCCGCTTCCGCCTGGAGAACATCAACGATGGACATGATCCCAGCCTTGGCTTTGGCGCGATTGGTGGCTAACAGTTCCTCGGCCGCCTTCATGGCCGCTTGGGCCACTTTCAAATTTTCGTTGGAGAAGACCATCTCCCAGTAGGTCTGTTCGACGGTCGCCAGCACGGTCAATACGCGATCGCGAAAGACATGCTGTTCCACCTCCGCATTGTTTTGGGCGACGCGGATGAAAGTCTTCGTCACCTCCACGCCGGCATTCCGCAGCAGCGGCTGAGTCAGCGTGAGCGCCAAGCCTCCCGTGTAAGCCGGATTGAAGAGGAATCCGGTGGCGACATTCTGATTCACCGCGGAACGGGCAGGGCTATAGTTCACATCGACGTTGCCGCCGGTGATGAGGTTTTGGGTGGCATCGACCGTGACGGAATGGCTGCGCTGGTCGAAGGTGATGATCTGATCCTGCAAGAAGCCGGTTCCACCGAATACAGGCCGATTCAGGGGGTTGATGGTCCGGTTGTATTGACCGTTGACGCTGAAGGTCGGATCGAACTTCGCCTGTTCGACGATGATGTCCGTTAAGCGGCTTTCTTTGGTTTGCCGGCTGATCGTGATGTCGAGGTTGTTCTTGAGCGCCTGCATCGCCGCATCGTCCAGTGAAATGCCTTCGCGGCGTTCCGCCGCCGGTTTGACGGGATCCTGACTGTAGGCGGGCGGTGTCGAGCCAAGCACAGTGACTAACACCAGGCCGGCAGCCAAGGCAGGCATCCTGTGTCGTCGGTCGGGCATAACTCCTCCTTGATCGAAAAATTGGACGGGATCATACTATAGTCGTGACGAGGAAGTCGTCAGAAAGGACGGCCTATTGATGTTTGTCAAAGGGGCAGCTTGTGCCATGGTCCTTACCGGTCTGATCCTCACGCCGTTCGAAGGGATGGGCCTGTCTGCCGCCTCGGCTCAGAGCGTGTCCGGGGTGCGGTCTTTTGACGGCGGAGTGGCGCCGCTCTTCGGTCTTGTCGGTCCAGGCAATCTGTACCTGGATAATCAAGGGACGCAAGGCTACCTGTATACGCCGGGGCAGAACTTCCAGTCCTATAGTTTCCGGAATCCCACCACGGGCCAGGCCTGGAGCGGAGCCGTCATGACGTTGGGCCCGCAGCTCTCGATCGGTCTGATCCAGGGGGCGAACCAAATCGGCCCTCCGGTGGTCTTGCCGGGTCCGCCACGGCAAACATCGCCGTTGCCGCCGATTGAGTCCACGCTCTTCGACGAAATTCCGTAGCGAGTCTCGACCCCAATTCGTCGGTTCCAGCCATTGTCGCCTGCAGGAGATCTCTACTGTGGGCCGGCGACCCGCCATGCCAAGGCCAGTACGTAGCGGGCGATACTGCGAAGGATCTCCGGATTGATCGTCTCAACGGTATCGGTGGGCAGATGAAAGTGAGGGTGGACGCCTCCGCTGACGACCGTCACAGTGGGAATGCCCGCTTCTTTAAACGGCACATGGTCACCGCCGGGAAAGAAGCCAAACAGGTCGAGTTTGTCCCCCAAGCCCGCAGACTGCCCCGCCTCCAATGCGAGGCTCTTCTCCGATCCGGTAATGCCGACGGTGAGGCGGCCATTTCCCACACCGGCGTGATCGACATTGATCATGGCAGTGGTTGTCGTGAGAGGAACTGCGGGACGGGCGATGTAGAGACGTGAGCCGAGCAGGTCCTTTTCCTCGCCACTGAACGAGATAAAGAGGAGGCTGCGTGTCGGGCGCCATCCGATCTGCGCCAGTACCCGACCGACCTCCAATATCACCGCCGTGCCCGAAGCATTGTCGTCTGCGCCGGGAAACACCAGGCCCGCTGTGTTCCCGAAGTGATCCCGATGGGCTCCAATGACGACCGTCTCCGGCCCTGTTCCGGGCAAACGCGCCAGCACGTTGGCCAAAAGGCCGTCCGTGACGCGGGTCTCCCAGCGCAACAGGCCGTAGTGATCGGTCCGAAGCGACCGTGGAGCAGCACTCCTGTTGAGCTGCACTTGGATCTCTCGAAGCGGTCCTGTCCGGTCGGCTCCACTTGGCGCAAGGATGTCCTCCGCCAATGATGTGCTGATCCAGGCGCCGGGAATGGCCTCTGTCGCCGGTAGTTGCCCGTAAAATGCGGTGGGTGATCCCGTGACTCCTTTCCGAGCCTCATAACTGTTCAAGATTGGTCCCACAGCCGTCAGGTAGCCCACTGCGCCATTGGCCCTGGCCAACTGCACTTTTTCAGCATGACTCATATGTGTGGCATAGTGATCCGGCTTTCCGCGCAAAAACAAGACGATGCAGTCATGAACATCGACGGTGGCGTAGTCAGCGAGGGTTCCATATCCAACAAAGACGATGGGCGCGTGAATATCGGCCGAGGGAGAATCGAGGACAGGCATAAACTCTGTCTTGAGTTGCTTGGTTTGCGCGGCATGCACAGGCCCGATGCCCAAGACGGGATCTGCATCAATGGTCGTGACGCTCACGATGGACGTCATCAGGCCGGTGGGAGAGCCGGACGAATCGATGCCTGTCATGGCAGCGAGAGAGAGACCGGACGACTTGAATTGATCGCCTACCCATGCGGCCGTGCGACGGTCATCCTCTGTGCCCGCTTGTCTCCCGTGAAATTCAGCACTACTGAGCCTCGCCACGTCGGCCATCATCCGGTTGAGAGAAATGCGCTCCAGTGCATCTTGCAAGCCTGGGTCCGCCGCAAGGGTTGAATGGGGGGAGGTGTCGGCTGTGACGATCCCGTCCGTCAATAGAACGGCGCACAAGAGAACGGTCCAGGCTGCCGCTCGGCTCATGTCTCCCTTCCTCCTCCCCAAGTCTGTCATGAGGCGGAAACTATAGCACAGGGCCACTCCGGAAACGCCGTTGCACGGTCTTTGCCGGCGCGGTACTATTCGTGCCTGACTAGAACCGACGTGGAAGCCAAAGATCTGAACAGCTCCAATCGTCTTGCCTCGGAAGCGAGTCCGTATCTCCGCCAACATGCGGGCAATCCGGTCGAGTGGTATGCCTGGGGCCGGGAAGCCTTGTTTCGGGCCAAGGCCGAACAAAAGCCGATTCACCTCTCCATCGGGTACGCGGCCTGCCATTGGTGCCATGTGATGGCGCGCGAATGTTTCGAGGATCAGGCGATCGCGACGCTATTGAACGAGCAATTCATCAATATCAAGGTCGATCGCGAAGAACGACCGGATCTGGACGATGTGTATCAAAAGGCGGCTCAGGTCATTCTGGGTCGGGGCGGCGGGTGGCCTCTTACGATGTTCCTGACACCGGATCAAGAGCCCTTTTATGGAGGAACGTACTTTCCTCCCGTGCCCCGTCACAATCTGCCGGGCTTCCCGCAGGTGCTGTTGGGCGTGGTCGAGGCTTTCCGGAAGCATGGCGACGATGTCCGTAGGAATATTGAGCGCGTGAAGGCGGGGCTCGCCCGGGTCAGCGCCCATGAGCCGTCCCAGGAAGCCCTCGAGGATCGTTTGTTGGACGATGCGGCGAAAGATCTGGACCTCTTTTTCGATCCTGTGCATGGCGGGTTCGGGGAAGGCCCGAAGTTTCCCACGGTGCCGCCGCTGAGCCTCCTTCTGCGTCACGCCTACCGTACGAAGCAGCCTGAATATCAAGACAAAGTCTTATTGCAATTGCGAAGGATGGCGGCCGGAGGCCTCTACGACCATCTGGGCGGCGGATTCCACCGCTACTCCGTGGACGCGCAATGGGTGGTGCCGCACTTTGAAAAGATGCTGTATGACAACGCGCAGCTGGTGCGCATCTATCTCGACGGATGGCGGCTCACGAAAGAAGCTCGATTCCGGCAAGTGGTGGAGGAGACGCTGGACTGTCTCCGTCGTGAATTGACCCATCCGGACGGAGTAATGTATGCAGCTCAGGACGCGGACAGCGAAGGGGAAGAAGGACGGTACTTTGTCTGGGAGCCGCAACAAATCCTGGCTATTCTTGGGGTGGAACTCGGAGAGCAGTTTTGCCGGGCCTATGGCGTCACGGAGGCGGGCAATTTTGACGGCAAGAGTGTCTTGAATCGTCTTGGAGTCTTGGCACTGCCACTCGAAGAGCAGACAAAAATGGACCGCGATCTGACGACGGCTCGCGCAACCTTATTAGCGGCACGAGACAGGCGTCCCAAACCCCAGCGCGATGAGAATATTCTGACGAGTTGGAACGCGTTGGCCATTTCGGCCTTTCTGGACGCGTATCAGACCTACGGCACGACCTCCTATTTGTCGGCTGCGGAAACGGCGTTGACGTTCCTGATCGATTACGCCGTTGACGAACGTCGTGTCTTTCGCACCGTGACCGGCGGGAAGGCACGCATAGCCGGATTCCTTGATGACTACGCTTATCTGGCGGCGGCGTTGATCGATGCCTATGAGGCCACGTCCCATGTCTGGTATCTCAACCAGGCTCGTATCGTGACGGATGGCCTGCTGGAGCAGTTCTGGGATAACACGACCGGGGCATTCTTCTTTACCGGGGGGGACCATGAGCCGTTGATCCATCGGATGAAGTCGGGGACGGACAGCGCCGTTCCGTCGGGCAACGCCGTCGCCGTTCAGGTACTGCTCAGGCTCTTCTCTTTGACGGGTGAGCGACTGTATGATGACCGCGCCGAACAGACCCTGCGGGTATTCAGAGGACTGCTCGACCGGAACGCGTACGGGAGTGCGGCGATGTTGTGTGCGCTCGATTGGAATCTGTCGAAGCCCAAAGAAGTCGTGATTGTCGGCCGCCGCGGCGACTGCGCGACGGAGGCCCTCATCGCCGCCGTGCACCAACAGTATGTGCCGAACAAACTGGTGTTGCTATCGGACGATTCTTGCCGCGACCAGGCCAACCGCTTTTCCCGGGTCGACGACAAAGTGCGCCTGAACGGGCTGCCCACGGCCTATGTCTGTCAGGGCTTCACTTGTTCCCAGCCGGTGACGGAGAGTGCGCAGTTGGTGTCGTTATTATGAATGATAGGAAGAAGGAGTGACCGTGGCTCGAGGATCCGGGAACGGGCTGTATGATCATCTGTATGCGCGCTTCTTTGAGCGGCGGGATGCATCACGAGGATATGAGTTCCAGCACGCTCCGGGAGGCAGTGTCCCGCCGCCTACCGTGACGTTTCGTCAGAAACTCCGATGGTGGACATGGGACCGGTGGCAACGGCGAAAAAAGATCCTGGCGGAGCGGGATCGCCTGCAACAAGACATCTTGAAGATTCGTCAACCACGGGGCTAATGTTCGCCGTGTTTAAAACGAGGTGATGACTGCTATGAAACGAACCTGTCTGAGAAGCATGATAGGGCTTGCCATTGTGTCGTTCACCGCTGTGGCGGTCGAATATCCGGCTCAGGCTGTCCAACGGGAGAGTCGCGAAGAAAAAGAAGCCAATCTCAACCAACAGGCCAAAGGCGGGCTCTTTCACAAGTGGACGTTCGATCAGGACCAACCGGATCAATTGCCTGCCGGTTTTGCCGGACGTGTATCCGGTGAAGGCAGGGGGGCGACATGGACGGTGCGCGAGGACGAGACGGCGCCTTCCCGGCCTTATGTGGTGGCTGGCCGCTCGCAATGTGCCGCCGGCTGTTATCAGTTGCTGCTGGCGGAGGGGTTGAATTATGAATACCCGGACCTGTCCATCCGGTTCCGTGGCATCGAGGGGACGGCGGCAGTCGGCGGAATGGTGTTTGGCGCGAAGGACGCCGCGAACTTTTATGCGGTCCTGGTGGATATGGATAGAAAGACCGCACAGGTGGTTCGTATGATGGAAGGGAAAGAAACACTGCTCGCTCAAGCTCCGATACAACTCAAGGCGGTGGACTGGCATTCACTCAGAGTGCAGCGCAATACGATCATCAGTAAGGACTTTATTGAAACTTTTGTGGATGGGACTCTGGTCCTGTCAGTCGAGGATCAGTCGTTTGGCCTGGGTCAGGTTGGGTTGCTGATTCATGGCGATTCTGCCTTTCTTTTCGATAGCTTCCATGCGGTTCCGCTTTTTTCTCATCGTCCCTTGTCGTCTCCGGCCGCGTATTAACGGCGGAATGGTTTAAGGGTGATGATAAGCTTGCCTTTTTTCTTTGCGCTGGAGTAGCATGAGAACGCTTGGTTGCGAAAGGCCTGGCAGACAAGCACTGAGAGTGACAAGGCCTGAACCGATGTTGTTTTGGTCCTTTCCGGGAATCTGATCGGAAGCCAGAGCTAAGCCGCCGCTGTGTTGACGTCTT
>CBDIWQ010000093.1:0-58879 GCA_965285965.1 uncultured bacterium
CGTCACCGTCGAGGCCGCGGCCTGTTTGGCAAGTTTGAGTTCCGCGAGCAGTTTAGAGTTGGTTCCCACGATCGGCCCATAGCGGGCGTCTAATTCCTGCTGAAGAATCTCAACGCGACGGTAGAGCGCAAGTTGGTGGAGCGCCTTATCAATGACGACGCTGATGTGATCACCGGTGAACGGTTTCGTGACGAAGTCGGCGGCGCCCAGTTGCATGGCTTTCACGGCCAGGTCAATAGTGCCGTAGGCCGTGAGCATCACCACGGGGGGTAGCATGCACCCGTGGGCCCAGCGGGAGGGCGCTTCGTTTTTGTGCGTGAGAGCATAAAGCTGCTGCAGCAGATCCAGTCCGGAGAGGGCGGGCAATTGGATGTCGAGCAGGACGAGATCCGGTTGCTCCTGCTGAATCAGGCGCAACCCGTCTTTCCCGTTGTCCGCCGTCAGCGGTTCATGTCCCATCCAGGTGACACGATTCTCGAGGGCCAGCACGATATCAGGGTCGTCATCGACAATGAGGATTTTGGCTTGCATGGAGCCCTCCCGGTCGATGGATCATTGCAACTATACTCTTTCCAACCGCAACAGAGAATCAGGGTGTGCGGCAGGGACTGTCATGGGCAGCCGCGTCCATTGGAGCACAGGGCAGGGTTACCAGCACCCGTGTGCCCATCGCTTGAGTGCTTTCCAGCCGGATCCGTCCGCCATGCATCGTTACCAGCGTCTTGGTGATGAAGAGGCCGAGTTGGGCACCCTGTGCTGTCGGCATCGCAGACGGCACTTTCGAGAATTCGTCAAACACCTTGTCGAGGTGCTCCGGAGGAATGCCGCATCCCGTATCGGCCACGCACAGCTGTATGAATCCCTCCGATGCAGGCTCGATGTGCACGCTGACATGTCCGCCGGCGGGTGTGAACTTGACGGCATTGCCGATGAGGTTCCATAGCACCTGCTCGAGTTTATCGCGGTCCCCTTGTATGGCCGGCACGTCGTGGGGCAGATGCAACTCAATCTGCACCTGCTTCTGGTCGGCGACTGTCCGCAGGCTTTCCACCACAAGACCCGTGAGCTGACGGAGACAGACCGGTTCCAGCTGCAGGATTTCCTCTTTGTGCAGATCGAGCCGCGACCAATCCAGTAGCTGATTGATGATGCGCGTCAGGCGGTTCAGATTATGGCCGATCCGGGTAAGGTATGTGTGTTGCCGTTCGGTCAGAGCGCCGGCAACGCCGTCCAACATATTGTCGGCAAAGCTGCGAATGGCCGTCATCGGCGTGCGCAATTCATGCGAAGCGACTGAAATGAACATGGAGCGCCGGCGGTCGTGCTCCTGCAACCGTTCATTCGCCAAGGACAGCTCGTGCGTCCGATCGCGGATGCGCTGTTCGAGATGTTGGGTGAGTTCCGTGAGACTGCTGTAGGCGCGGGCATTGTCAATCGCTGAGGCGACATGACTGGCGATGGTGACCAGAATAGACAGATCGTCCACCGTGCATGTTGAGGCTTCACGATCGCCTGCCAGGAATCCCAATGTTCCGGTGCGGGTTTGGAGCGGGACTGCGACGAACGAGGTGACGTGCACCTGTCTCGCCAGCGCCAACACGTGCGGATGCATGTGGGCCGCGAAGGCCTCCAGATCATGCACATGCACGGGCTTGCCATGGAGGAGCAGGTCGGCTGTCAGGCTATTACCCTCTTCAATCGGAATCTCGATCGCCCGCGCCGCCTCGGCGATGTCCGGAGGCACGCCGGCGATTTGCGCGACGTACGCCATCGGCTGGTTATCCCGCCGGAGCATGAGCAGCATTCGGGCGAATCCCAGATTCGCCATGAGGAGTTGGAGGACCGTATCGAGCAGCTGATGCAGATCCAACGTACTGGTGATCGCCGCACTCGTTTGATGCACCGCCGAGAGTTGGCTGATCTGCCGTTGGATCACCGTCAGATTCGCGTGGATGGCCCGGTTTCGTTCGTGCAGGGTGTGTGTCATCGTATTAAACAGACCGGCCAATTGGCCCACTTCGTCGTTCGTCGTGGGGACCAGCGGCTGGGGGGTCTCTCCCTCCGCGAGCTGACGTGCCACGGAGGCGAGGCTGCGCAGCGGAGTCGTGACACGCTGGGTGAGGATTTGCGCTCCGATAATCCCAGCGCCGATGATGAACGCCGTAAGGATGAGGGCGTTGCGGATCACGGAGAGCAGCGCTTGTTTGGCCTGCGCATCGCTCAGACCGATCTGCAGAACGCCTTGCACTGTCGCGGGGACAGGTTCGGCACCGGACGAGGCACTGCCTTCTTGAAGTTCCAAGGGCAAGGCCGACAGCGACGGATCCGTCGCGGCGCGTCTGAGGATCGGCATGGCGATGTCGTAGAGTTGCGCCGTCACAGAAGGAACAGAAGGGAAGGTAGGGGAGGAGTCGATGTCGGTCACCAAAATCTTATCGGGGGACAGCCGCACCGGCGTGATGAGCGGCACGGTGACCGGGGCTTCATACAAGCGGAGTGCGATTTGCTCGTCGGGGTAGTAGCGCCGTTCCTGTGTGAAGGTGAGATTGCCGGGAGATTCCCGCACGAGCTTGTTCTGCTGAGCCAGGATCATGCCGTCGGCGCCACGGATCACCACATAGACGACATCGTCGAGCGCGATGAGACTCTCCGTGAACTGCTGCAACGTCATCCGGTCCTCGGCGATCAATGCGCCGTACCGGAATTGGCCGTTATTTACGATGCTCGTGATGAGAATGCGGCCCAGCTGGTGCAGACTATCCGTCATGAAGACCCGCCGGCTGTCCAGGAAGTACCAGCTCAAGGTGGAGCAGGTCACGATCAAAATGAGCGCAAAAAACACGACAAACTTCGTGCGCAGGCTCACAAACCGCAGCGTTGTCATGAGCGACGGGGAAATGGGTGTGTGGGCCGATCTCATCAGAAGCCTCGCTCAATAGGTCTCATCGATCAACCTGTTGAGTTCCGGTGGCACCGCGACCCCTAGGAACCGCGCGGTTTTGAGATTGATGCTGATTTTAAGCCGCTCGATCGGCACCGGACGGAGCGGATTGATCCGCTCGCCGTTCAAGATGCGTTTCGCCAGGGCCCCGGTTTCACGTCCCACCTCGCCATAGCTCACTGAAATACCCAGCAGCCCTCCGAGGCGAATGAATTCCGGAGAAAAGCCAATGACGGGCACGTGCTGGGCGAGGGCCGATTGGATCAGAAAGTTGATGGACTCGTTCGTCAATACAGTGGAGTCGGTCAAGAGCCAGAGCGCCTCAGATTCCGTAAGGAGTTGGCGGAGCTGCGAGGGAACCTCTTTCTCACTGTCCACGGGGAATCCCTGAAGCGTCACGCCCATGGCGGCGGCCTGCTGGGCCGCCTCTTTCACCTTGGATGCGCTCTTGTTCGGATCATAGAGGACGCCGACGCGATGAATGGAGGGCAGGAAGGTGCGGATGAGTTTGAGCTGACGATCGGTCGTCACCTCCAGCATCGTACCAGTCATATTGGGCGCTATCAGCTGATGTTTCAAGGGGTCCAGTATCATCATATAGACGACCGGGGTATCGACGATCTCCAGCTTGGCTGCCAGCGCGGCTTTAAGTCCCACGGCCAGCACCAGTGCGGCATCCGATGCGCGGATCTTGCGGGCGAGCTTTTTCCCCAGCTCCAAATCGCCGTGCAGGTCGTATTGGGTGTAGAGAGCGCCACTTGGACCGGTGGCTTTAAAGCCCGCCATGGCTTCTTGATACGCGGCGATGTCGGACGAATTCAGGATGGCGATTTCAACGGGAGCAGCGGCATAGACCGATGGGCCATGAATGTCGGCCAAAACAGCCAACAAGAGGCACGCGACCCACAAAGTCGCCTTTATCGAATTCTGCTGCCCCATATGGTTCATAGGAAAAGGTCGCCCGAGCCCTCCCGATTCTCATTCCGCGCGAAATTGTAGCAACCGCAAATTCAAGCCTGTTATAGGACTATCGACCTACTAAAACCTCACCGTCAGCCACCCCACGACGCGGCTGCCGATTATGTCACCGAGGGGATGCTCCTGGTGTTTATCGTTCAACGCATTAAATACCGACACGGCCACTTCCGCGTCGCGGAAGTAGCCCGCCGAAGCCTTCTGTTTCCAGAATTTGTAGCCGGCGCGAAGATTCAAGAGGTTGTAGTTGCCGACCCGAGGCGCTGGAGGTACGACGCCGAAGGGTATGAAGGCGGTAACCGAAGTTGCCTCGAGTTCCGGCGTGAATTGCGGAGCTGGAAATGGTTCCGAGTTCCCCGCCTCCGAATTGCACTGTGGTTCCTCTCATCTCTTCCGGAGATTTGGTAATTATATTGATGATTCCGTCGAAGGCATTAAAACCGTACACCGCCGATACAGGCCCTTTCAGAACTTCAATGCGTTTTATCTCCGGAAGAGTAACAGGCAATAGCTTCCAATGAAGTAGGCCGGAATTGTCTACATAAATAGAACGTCCATCTATCATGACGAGCAGTTTATTGGCCTGGAGTTGATTGTCGCCTCGGACGCTGACATTGAAGTCGGCGCCGGTTGTTTGCATGACTTCCAGCCCTGGTATTCGGCGCAGCACCGTGGGGATATCGGTCGCGCCTGAATGGCGGATATCTTCATCAGCAATCACATACACATTCGAGGGCGCCTGTGAGATGGGCTGTTCGTATCGTGACGCGATGCTCACCGTTTCTTCTTCTTTCATCAATTCCAATTCCTCCGCGAGGACCGGCTCGGCCGGTGCGAGTGGAACGGATGAGGACTCATCCGCATGGCCGATTCCGGTCATACCAACGGTCAAAATCGTTGCCAGCATCGGATGCCCCAGCTGACGTAAGCCGCCTCCCATGCCGCCTCGCTAAAATCGCACGGTCAGCCAGCCCATCACACGACTGCCGATTGTGTCGCCCAGCGGATGTTCGTTGTGCGTATCGTTCAACGCATTGAACACGGACACGGCCACTTCCGCATCGCGGAGGTAGCCGGCCGAAGCCTTCTGTTTCCAGAATTTGTAGCCGGCTCTGAGATTCACCAGCGTGTAACTTTGGACGTGGGTATTCGGTATGGTGGCTCCGAACGGAGCGAGAGCTTGATACGTCTCGACGACCGGGTACGTGGCTGCGCCCACATAGTGAACGGCTGCTTCGCCGCTTAATCCGTTGTCCCATTCTCCCCGCAGGCCCGCATTGAGCTTCCAATTGGGACCGCCTCGCCGGACAGCCCCTTCAAACGTCTGGCCGATGTGCTGATATGAGGCGTTCGCAAATCCGCTGAGCCATTGAGTGGCCAGGAACTCGACGCCTGCCTCGCCTCCATAAATATCCGCGTTGCCTCCGTTCATGAAGGTGCGGGTGGTGCCGATCGTCGTAAACCCGATGAGGTCGGAGATATGATTGTAGAAGAGATCGGCTCGCACTCTCAGCCGGTGTTTCAGCCACCAGCCCTGATAGCCCAGGTCATAGGAAATGATTTGTTCCGGTTTGAGCGTTTGGGATCCCACCAGTGGAAACGGAGGCGGAGAGGGAAAGGGCGGCGGAAGGGTGGTCACAAAGCGCGCAATGCTGTCGCGCTCGAACAGCGTCGGAGGCCGATAGGCCACGGAGACGGTGGCCCGCAGGGTGTGCTCAGGGGTGAGCGTGTGCAGCAGGGTCAATCGCGGACTGACCGTGGGATTGATGAAGGAATCCAGGTCCAGGCGGACACCGGCGGTGATGCTGGTCTTGTCATGAACTTTCCACTCATCTTGCAGGTACAAGCCTAGGCGATGTTCCTCGCTGTCCTGCAGCACGCCGCTGCCCGAGACTGTGTTGAGCCGATAGTTCGCCCCGTATGTCATGCGATTGGCCGACCAAAGGTCGAGCGTGTGCTGAGCCTCGACGTTGTACGTGTTCGCCAAGAAGCCCAGACGCGGCTCCCCGAACTGATTGAACTCCTGCAGCCGGTTATTGAGAAAACGATGCATGATGAGATCGGCCAGCAGGTCGTTTTGTGACCACCAGCCGCGGACGAAGAAATTCGGACGTTCATAGGCCACATCGGCAAAGCTCTGCGTCACCGGGGTGGATGGAGTTTGCAAGTTGAAGACAGGTCCGTCCAAACGGTTCGCATCAGCCACGCCACCTGCCACGCGGAGCCGGGAATCGCCGGTGAGCGCATAGTCCGACTGCACCTGAAACTTATTGGTTCGGAACGCCAGGGCGTCGCGATTGCGCCATTGTTCGTTCTGGTCATGGCCGACCGAAAGCCGATACCCGAACTTGCCCTGTCTGCCCGCATGGACGGCCGCACTTGAAATTGTGCCCAATTCGCCGCCCCCGAACTGCAACGTCGTCCCCTTCATCTCTTCCGGCGATTTGGTGATGATATTGATGACGCCGTCAAAGGCGTTGAAGCCGTACACCACGGCGGCCGGGCCCTTTAACACTTCAATGCGTTTGATCTCCGGCAAGGTCACCGGTAGGTTTTTCCAGAACAGCCCGCCCTGCATGTCGACGTAGATGGATCGGCCGTCCACCATGACGAGCAACTTGTTGGCATTGAGCTGATTATCGCCACGGACGCTGACGTTGAAATCGGCGCCGGTCGTTTGCATCACTTCCAGCCCGGGAATCCGTCGCAGGAGAGTCGGGATATCGGTGGCCCCGGACTGCCGGATGTCATCGTCCGTTAAGACATAGACGTTGGAAGGGGCTTGGGAAATAGGTTGTTCATGCCGTGAGGCAATGCTCACGGTTTCTTCTTCTTTGATCAGGGCCAGTTCTTCCGCGACACTCTTGTCGGGAGCCGGGGAGGGAGGCCCTTCCGCCTCGGCGAACGAGGAAAGAGAGGCTGTCAGTACGGTTGCCAGCAAAGACGGTCCAAAGCGCGCGACTTCCTCACTCATGTGCGGGTCCCCAAGCGCCGTTAAAGGCGTTGCCCGTGCCCTCTCAAAGCAAGACATGTGCTAAAGAACAGGCGACAGGTCGCACTCCACGTTGCCTAGGACTTCAGAAAGCCACGTGGTTCGTAAGGGATGATCGTTAGGTCAAGACATGAGCGAGCGGGTAGAAAGCGAGGGTGGACGGGACCGGCGAGGGCGCCCCGGTTTGAGTGCTGACAGGCGTTGCGGGAAGACGCCGCCATTGGCGTGCTCCATCTCGCAAACCGCATCGTTGATCGCTTCCGCAATGATTTGAGCCAGCGGCCGCTGTTCGGTCCAATACACCGCATTGCGCAGGCGTTCGATTAACGGAAGGGGCAGGAACACGGTCAGGCGTTGACGGGAGGGACGGGTCGGGACCGGCTTGGATGCTGTGCCGTTCATGGCTCCTGTCGCTGTCCGAGCGTTCAGTGAATGATCACTCATGCGGCTACCCTCCTTGAAGAGCCTTCTGCCGCGTCCGACTCCTGTTGGTTCTCTGGCACGCTCTCCTTCGCTTGCAGATTCGCTGAACGATCTTGTGTCAGGATGGCGCAGGTGAAAACCCACACCAGTCCGACCGATCCGAGCAACAACACCCAGAATATGAGTTCTTGAGTCATGATGGAGTTTCCTTTCTACCTCTGGTGCAGGACCACGCGATGATTCAGCAATGCTCATGCCATCACTGAATGGTGATTCCGGCATGGCACTTGTGCAATTTCTCAGAAGGAATGAAGCAGGAACAGACTACGCGGTTGGACCTTACCCCTGCGGCTGCATCGAATTGGATTCGCCAGTGAATCAAATAGGAATCAGTCAATAAGGAGTTCGAGGAGGGATGCGGCATGAACTGGCATTCAAACTATCACACCCGGCAACTCCCGATCTGTCGAACTGGAGTACTGTAAGAAACGACCCCCCAACTCAGTGCATGTGATCTATCCGGCATGATGAGGACACAGACAATAAGTTCCTGTGTCATGTGATTTGGTGCGCGCTGGTGCGCCAATGGGTGCCTAGCATTGCTGAACAGGCCCCCTACTCAATAGTAAATCTTCTTTGTAGCTTTGATGAAATGCCCTGCGAAGCGCATTACTAACACTATCGTAGAGCTCAGGATTGCGAAAGATCGCGAAGATGGCTCCTGCAAGTAGCTGCGCATCATCGGCGCCATCCTTATTGAGGGATTGGCGTGCCTGCAATTTCTTTGCGACACGTTGCGCAGCCTCTTCATCTGGTTGGTCCCATGTCTCGATATCGATTAGACAATTGTTCTTCAGTGATGGCAGCCCCACTCTTGCTATATGGCTCCCCACTTTCCGTGCTGATGCCCGGAGAACATCCAGGGGCAATTCTTTCGGCAACTGCTCATCATAACCGGGGAGCACCACTCCTTCTGAAACTTGTACCGCGGTAGCACGTATACAGAACTCTGCCAGTTCCTCCAGCTGAGTAATGTATCGCACTTTGGCTTTAGGTGTGAGCCCATCCAACTGTTCTGTGGCCCCTATGAGTAGATCGGGGATCACAACAGCAACAGGATGTCGTTCTGCCTGAGTTCTGTAGTAGTCCGTGGTAAGTACGTGGTCGAGCTCCGGCCGCTTGTACATCTTCTTTTTAGCCAGAGGCGCAATCACCGTATGATAAATTACTGCTCCTATGCCGTACGCCGGTCCGATGTTTAGAAGCCCACAGACATCGGATGCGGCTTCTTCGCACCAATGGCTCCAAAGCGGTCCCAAGTACTTCGGCCATTTGCCATCGAATAAGTTTCGAACCTCCGTCTGCAATTCACAAACTAAGTTATCGTCAGCGTGTAAGACGTCATGGCCACCGATCTCATGCGCGAGGACCCCCCACAAAATAGGATGATTCCTGTAACCGGACGGCAGGCTCACTGCGCCAATGCCGAACTGTTTGCATAACCCTTTCATTAGATCCGCCAATTGATCCGGCGCCAACATATAGGGTTGTGGGTACTCGGGGAAAACGGGGTGCGGCGCGACAAATGCTCCAAGCGGAGGAAGCCTTTTGTGAGCGGGTGAACCGACCATCTTCATTCGAGGTTCAGAGTAGAGATACGACGTAAAGATGTCCGAGATAACCGCTCGTAGGCGGCATATATCAACAGCCACGCGGCTCGTAGGACCGAGTTGAATTGCCGCATTCACCAGAGTCGTCAGAAAAAAGTAAAGGGCAGCTGCTTGGGGGTGTCCCAATATCACCAATCTCTTAGTGAGTGCTTCAAGATTGCTGAGCAGTGGGTCGAAATAGGTGTCGTGGTACGCAGGTAGCGTTTTGGATCCGGCGAGGATTTTCCGTCTAAGCTTCGGCAGATTCGGCCTTCCCAACGGAGGTACTTTCACGCGCCCAGCCTCGAAAAAATCGTTCCTGCTTTGCAGTTTATGGTAGAGCACGAGAAATCTGTCACGCAGGAGCGCATGTTTAGTATCCCTGTTATCTTTTGTGGTGGCGCGGGTCATCTTGCTTCCCCCCTATGGCAATCACATAGATGGTCGAGTGAAGGATGCCGTCTAGCTGCAACAAAGCATCAACTTCACGGTCAAAAAACCCTCCTATGTTTAAGCATCCGAGCCCTAAAGCCGACGACACAAGATTCATATTTTGTGCCACATGGCCAGCCTCCAAAAAGGCGTACCGGTATCCTCGGTCTGCATACTTGAACACGGAACGATCAAATATGGCAGTGATGAAGACTAGCAAGGACGCCTGTAGCGGAATAGCGGTCTGAACAAAGCATTGGGAAACATGCTGGACCTGCCCACCATCGCGGACGCGCCGTACATTGTGCCTCGACGGGTTGTAATGATACAGCCCAGTGGGCAGGCCTTGAATGGTACTGCTTTGGAAGAAGATTTCTAGCGGATAGAGGGCGCCTGCAGATGGAACGACGCGAAGTGGCCGTGCGAAGTTTGAGACGACCTTATCTCTTTCTATGCCGTAAGCGAAATGTAGAAGGGCTGCTAGACTGTCTACACTTAGGGGACGCGGGACCAACTCGCGAACGGAAATTCGAGACCGGATAGCCTTCCCCAGGGATATCTTTAGAGAGGGAAGGTGCTTTGGAAGCGGAACGGCAGGATAGCCATCGTATGGTAGTGACTCATTAAGCTGCCGAAGCCATTCGCGTTGCTGTTTTTGTGAAAGAACCGGAGAGGACCTCCCAAGCTTGGAGTTCTCATGGAACAGCTCCCAGATCGGAGAGTCCGTCTCTAGAGAAAATGCTGTCTCCTTCCATCGTCTAACCGACATCGAGGACCTCTTCACAAGAATGGGTGTGGGAAGGGATTGTCGATGCGCCTGCGACTTGTTGCCCTCAACCCCAGTTTCTGAGGGACTTCCCAGAGCCGTGCACCTCCAAGCGCTCTAAAGCGATGACCCATAAAGAGCGGATGAAATCCGGGAATGAGAGCGCGCAGGACGACAATTCCAAAACTTCGCACGTCCTCCGTTGTCACATCTGCAATGAGAACCCGATGTTTACTCGCGTGTATTGTGTCAACAAGGAGGCGAAGGTCGGACGCCGGATTCTGGGTGGAAACGTTCTTGATCTCACTGAAGTCTATCTGGGTTTTTGAGGCAAACAGGAAATCGGCAAGATATGCATTAGTGTGCTCAAAATAAACAGAGGCGTGAGATGTGGGATCGTCGACGCGCTCCCATCTCGTGCCAGGTGAGAATGTTGGACGCATGGACTTTACTCTTTGGGAAAAAGACGCGAGCTGTGCCAGTTCATCAAGGCTTTTCTGGACTGCCACCTCGGGATCTAAATGGGCGGCTGCAGCTACTATAAGAGCCGGAGCGTCCGCGACCGTGCTTCTCATCGCCGACAGTATCACTGGAATTTCGTGATCCATGGCGAGATGTAGCAGGATGACCGTAGCTTCTGGCCGACGCAATCGCGCAAGCAAATCAATATTGCGCGGGCTCAAAGTGTCGAGACGAATCTTGGCTCTAGAGAGTTGGGCCTGCCAGGTTATTGCAAATGCGTCGCGCTCGATTACCTCGCAGATGCCTGAAACAGCCGCCAATGTGGAGTCCGTATGACAGGCAAGCCCCGTAGAAATCTGTGGAGTAAAGGGTTGCTCTCCCCGTTCTTTCTTGCAGAGATATGGCAGAAAAACCTGCGCAGCCGGAACATACGTAGTCTCTTTGGTGTACAAATCGGAAGCGGGTACCCATCTGACTTGTAACTGCGTTCCGAAAGGCCGATAGGGGAAGCCAATTTGGCTGTGTTGTTTGGTGCTGAACAGCGCAAATTCTTGAGGTCGAACGCACGGGAAGGGAGCAGAATCGAAACTGGCTAATGGCAACTCATCAATACGATAAATTGCAGCGCAATAACGCTCGATGGCTTCGCCAACCGCCTTGGCTTTTGCCATTGCTCGATCAGTTGACGCGCCGCTTGCCCAAACACTGCCTTGATCATGTTCTGGGTTGAGAGCCTTCGTACTGCATGTTTGAGCCATATAATATACAAAGTCAGGAGCGCCGGCCTCCGGTTTATCCTCCTGGAGATGTTTAATGATACCCACATGGTCATCTACAAGAAACTTACAGAGATCCAGGAGATTGGCCACATACACCTACCGGTTCATTGAACACTCAGTTCGCTAGGAGCCTTGCTGATGTTCCTACATGCCTTGTGGCAAAGAGGACTACAAGTAGGGCAGTTAGGAATTTTTAACACTGTCCGTTCCACCATTCTGGGCGTAATGAGGTCAATCTCTAGAAAGCTGCCAGGCTTTCTACTTGGTAAAGCCTCAACGTAAAATCTCATCAACTCAAAGGCCGCAATATCACCGATCATGGACACCATAGAAGGATGGAACCCGATGACGGACTCATCCTCAGAAGCGGCCTTTTCTTCCATTAGCTCAAAAGTCTTGGAGGTCGCATGGCTACGCTGACGGGAAACGAGGCATTCATAGCAGGGAGTCTCCTTGGGAACTACGAGTGGCCCCACATACCCAATCATGTTTTTGAGCATGAGTGGCATAAAGTGCAGGTTCTTCTCACTGCAGAATTTGTTCCATCGACGCAACGCCTCCTGATCGCCCAAGTCACTGGTTGCCACCAGGCAACCGCGAACGTCGAGTTCTTGACCTTCCCGCCAGTCTTGCGGACGATTTAAGGATAGTGGCCATTCTTGAAGTTTTAGCTTCCCAGTTCTGTCAAAAAAATGAAGATTGCGATGCTGAGGATGATCAAGGATTTGAAACTTAGTGTAGCCGCACGCGATAAGGGAAATGGCCAGCTGGCGTGCGATATAGTTCACACCAAGGATAGATACGTGGAGGTTTTCAAATCTCTCAACGACGCGCTCCGCTGTCTCGCCAAAGTGCCAGTAGAACACCTCTGAGTGCGGTTCCCGCCGATTACGACGTGATGCGGAGTTAGTGGGTACCAAGAGGCGTCGGGCTGTCAGTTGCTTGATCAGTTCCTTCACGCGTGGCGCGGCAGATCGAGCGAAAAGGCGGCATATATCTTCGATGGATGCGCCATTGGCACCGGCTGCAGAAAGCACGGTCTTAATAGCTGTCGCAGCCTGTGGTCCGGTAATTTTCACGACGGTGCATCCGCGTTTAAGGATGGCACCATCGGGAACTTCAAGGACCTGGACTGGAAGAGCCATAAGTTTTTTGGAATTGTGAGGCGGCATTTATCTTCTGGGGTATCAGAGCACAATGATTCTCTGCGCAGGAATGTTCGTCTGTCGAGCAGCTATTGTGTCTGCTCGACAGACGAGGCTCCCCTAGATTTTTCGACGTTCGTCCATTTGTTAGGACGTTTTCAGACACTCCGCTTTATGGCCAGCCACCACAGGCGCCGCAAGCTGATATCATGTATTTTCCTTGGTCAGTGGCATAGTATTCGTCGAGCTGTGCCTCAATCGTCTCATAATCAGCAAAAGTCAAGTTTTCTAACCCACGCTTCTTCAAGGGTTCTCTTAACTTTGGTGGCAGCACAGAATAGACCGTCTTTTTCCTGAGGCTGCCGGATATCCTCCTTTGCGGGGTAGGCATACTTAACCTCCTTTGAAATTGGTAATATTGCCCTCGAGCGGTCCTTCAAGCGAGAAACCTAATCCCTCCTTTCTACCGGATTGATGAGATACCTCTCTCGGCTGCTCTAATCAGAGTCATGTTGCCAGCTAGGTTTTCAATCCGGAGACGGCAAACCCGGTGGACGCTCCAAAAAATCGTCTATGGATGCTGGCTGCCTGGAGTCGCTGCAAGAACACGTAAGCATGATGTTGGGAACAGGCGCCTGCCCTTATGGCCTGTTCCAGACTGGCTTCGATTCTCCATGCGTCATTCGCAGTGGCATAATTCGTTACCATGAGGATCCCCGCTTCTATGGTGATTCCTTTCAGTCCTGCCTGTCGGAATAGACCAGGCAAGCGATGGCCAATGCCACTGTTACAGACACTTTGTCTTATGGCATTCACAATTGCCTCGGACGTTTCCGCAGTGTCCGCTGACATAACAAGAGTCTCCCAGTCTGGCTCTAACGCGACGAGGCGTCCACCGGGCTTGAGCACGCGAATCATTTCAAACAGCGCCTTTTCGGGATCTTCTAAGTGTACGAACGTACTGATTACAAGACCGGCATCAAACATTTTGTCTCGAAAGCCTAAGTGATACGCGTTGGCGATTCGAAATTCTAAAGGGAGCCTTAGACTTTTGGTTCGCCTGAGTGCTTCCTCAATCATAGTCTTGCTCCGATCGACGCCCACGACGTGACCGGTGCTTCCGACTAATCTGGCGAGGGTCTGTGCATCATGTCCAACGCCACACCCAACATCTACAATATAGTCGCCTTTCCGGGGCTGAAGGAGCCTTGTAAGAAGATGTCGTTTAGTAAGCCGGACTTGATCATTAGTGTTTGCTTTATCAAGATAGGAAACGAAAGAGTGCGGGTCTTTGGAACGGTCGACATCGCAGAATCCGTTCAATGTTCCGCTGGGAACGTCGCTCTTTCGTTTAAGTGAAGCCTTTCTTCCTGCGATATTTGCAGCGGTGTTTCTCACCATGGAGATCCGTCTCGGTGCATCGAACGATTTAGACATGTGTATTCGGGGCAGATCTTCATGCGTCATGTGACCTCGCACTGTTTAGTATCTGAGAGTCAACCATCCCATCACACGACTGCCGATTTCTTCGCCAACCGGATTTTCTCGATGATGATCATTGAGTGCATTAAAGACGGACACGGCCACTTCAGCTTTGTCGTGCCAGAAGCGGTAGGCGCCACGAAGATTTAGCAAGGTGTAGCCGCCGACTGCATTGACCGGCGGCGTGAAGCCACCAAACGTGTCGGCAAAGAATGCGTATCCAGGTGAAATGGGGTAACTCGCGGCCGACACATGATGGACCAGTGTTTCGGCGCTCCATCCACTGTCCCACTCTCCACGCAGCCCCGCATTAATTTTATAGGATGGCGCCCCCCGTGTGAGTAAACCTTGCTGGGCGATCAAATCGCCCGTCTGATGGATTTGCACGGTAGAGTAATTGATAAATCCGGTCAGCCAAGACGTGGCAAGAAACTCTGCTCCGACCTCGGCTCCATAGATATCGGCTTGGCCTAAATTTCCAAACGTAAATACAAGCGGATCGGCAGTTGACGCTGAACCAATAAAATTGGACAGATGGTTGAAGAACGCATCAGCCCGTACTCGAATTCTATGCTTCCAGTACCATCCTTGGTACCCTGCTTCATATGAGACGATTTTCTCGGGGTGAAGATTGCGTGACCCGAGCAGGGTGGTACTGAAGGCAAACGGAATAATGACTTGGCGTGTATCATTGCGAGTCTCAAGCAGGTTCGGGGGGCGGTAGGCCACTGATCCCGAAATACGAAATGTATGGTCCTCATGAGGTTTGTAGATTACGGCGAGTCGCGGGCTATAAGTAGAATTCACTTCCGAATGCATATCCCATCGAAGACCTGCGACGAACGTCAGCGTTTTCGTCGCTCGCCATTCATCTTGAAGATAGAAACCAAGTCGGTCTTCACTGGCGCTCTCGGAATCAAAGACGTTCACATCGGAAGTGGCATTATGAAAGTAGTTCGCACCATAGGTGAAACGATTGGTGGGCGTCAGGTCTAGGGCATGTTGGATCCAGGTTGTATACACGTCGTGAATGAATGTTTGGTTGTTATTTCCATTGCGATCCGTAATAGCCGCGAATGTATTAATGATGGCGGGGTTCAGTAGCTCCAATCTCGATTCGTCCCACCTGGTCCAACTTGTTCGTATGAAAAAATTTGGCCGTTCGTAAGCTGCATTGACGTAACCGTTAGTGATCTTCGAAGACTCACGCACGACATCAAAAACTTGTCCATCGAATCGGTTTGAGTCCACCAATCCGCCGGAAACTATGATTTTAGAACTATCTCTTAATGCATATTCGGTCTGGAGATTAAACTTGTTAGATCGCAACGCAAGGGCGTCGCGGTTATTCCATTGCTGATTCTGATCATGGGCAAAAGATAGGCGATATCCAAAATCGCCATGAATTCCGGCTTGAATCACGGTGGAGCGAATCGTTCCAAACTCCCCTGCTCCAATCTGTGCGAAGGTGCCATTCGTGCTGCCTTTCATCTGCCGAGGTGATTTCGTGATGATATTCACGACTCCATCAAAAGCATTGAACCCATAAATGGCCGCGGAGGGTCCTTTCATAACCTCGATTTTATTGATTTCGGGAAGCGTTACCGGCAACAGCGTCCATAAGACACTTCCGAACGCATATTCATAAATTGGGCGGCCATCTATCAAAACTAGCAGTTTGTTCGCTGCCGCCTGGTTGTCTCCTCGTACGCTAACGTTGTAGTCGGCCCCCGACATCTGCATCACTTCCATTCCGGGAATGCGGCGTAAGATCGTCGGGATGTCAGTGGCGCCGGAATGTCGGATGTCCTCCTCTGTAATCACATATACATTGGCTGGTGCTTCGGAGATTCTCTGCTCATCCCTCAGCCCCCCTCTTGAGATACTCTCTGTCTCCTCGTTCATGATCAGGAGAATTGCACTGTCTTGATCTCCATGTCCGATCGACGGGTGTCGGCGCTCTGTTTGCGTTGGACCTGGGGGTGTTTGGGACAGCGCAAGCAGCGGATTCTCAAGGGTTACCGTGGCAGTCAGTAGCGCAAGAATCAGTGTGCCGGCTGGCGAAGAAAAGCAGTCCCGAACCTGTTCTCCCCGGGCACTCATATCGACATGGAAAGCAAACTGTGTGTATGAAGAGCGAGAGGTAGGATTGCTCATGCGAACCTTAAGAGGGCCATCGCCTAAAGGCAATTACCTGATCTGAAAAGCAATCCGGACGAGGGCACTACGTAGTATTATTGGTGGTGCCAGTTATGATCAATATGCTTCCTGGTTCTCTGTTGCAATAACACTTTAGAGGCATATGGGAATGGGCCGGGCATGGTTGTGGGGTTACAAATCGCCCATACAGCAGGCGTGGCTTGAGATAGCTGAAGCGGAATGCGCGACCATCGTATGTGTGCAACATATGCCATGATCTCCCGAGACAAGTGTCCACTCATCGGCTCGCCGTTGACAATTTTGCAATCCGCGGACCAATTAGTACTACGTAAGAATGGGATGCAGGAAAACCCAACGAAACGATTGCTCAGTCGCGAGGAAGGTCTCGAGTTGCCAAGATTCTATTGTTCAAGGATTGCGAACCGGTGGAGGTCTTAAGGGTATCTAAAAGAATTCTCATTGGATCTAATATGATCCAGGTCATCTTTATCTAGGAAAACAGAAAATCGCCTCTAGGCAGAAGTAGAGGCGCACCGCCGTTTGTTCGGAGTTTTCTATTCTATTAGTAGCGATGAATGTGTCATCTGAGGAGCGTAAGGGCCTAGGCTCAGACCCCCATGGCTCTTTGACCTGTGGTACGAAGGTTTCACGGCCACGCAAACCCGGCATCGCCGATAGTGAAGGTTATTCAAGTGGCTATGCGACATCGATTATTGGTAGAGGCAGGGTGTCTTGGCAGACAGGCACGCGAAGACGTCTATACGGAGCCTGGGACGAGCGGGACCGCCCTTAGCTCGTTAGCAAAGTGAGAAACTTCCCGCCTTTCTCTGATAGATCTACGCTTCTCCTTCTTTTGGACGGCCGCCTCTCCAGTGATGGATGAAGAGGCGGCTCCCAGGCTGTCGGCGTCCAGGCGACGGTCGTGATGGTAAAAGGGGCATCCGCGACCGAATCCGGCGGAATAGGCCGGGGTCTCCTTGTCGGCTGATGCTGCGCCGGCAGCTCGACGACTTTGTGACGGTTTCGTTTCGCGTGCATTTGCTCAGTCCTGCCAAATCATCCTCACCAGGATATACAGAAATATGGCCATGAGGGTGTTGCTGATCAGAAGGATGAAACCGTACTCCATGATGTTCTCCCTTCGCATCCGCTGATTGCCTGTCCACATTGGATTGGGAAGCCCTTGTGCTCTTGTAATTTTGCAAAGCTCAGACCAGTGCTCCACTCCGTGACTCTTGTCCAATCCATGTGTGAAATGTTGCTCTAGCAAAGGGAATTGTGCAGGGGTGCGGTCCCGAGCCTGTCCTGCCACGTACCAAAAATAATTCTTCCCAGGAATC
The DNA here is from genome assembly GCA_965285965.1 of uncultured bacterium. Lineage (GTDB taxonomy): Bacteria > Nitrospirota > Nitrospiria > Nitrospirales > Nitrospiraceae > Nitrospira_D. The sequence continues at coordinate 17,547 of CBDIWQ010000093.1, forward strand.
AGATTGGATTCTTCCGTCGAGATTGATACGGCCCCGGCATCTCGACGAACACGGGCATCTGCTAGTCGCCGTCTTTGAGCTACTCGGTCCAGACTCGTACCTCCATAGACTAATGGAGAAGACTAGTGGAGACGAGCCCAACGACCGTTGTTGCGCTAACCCGACACGCTGATATCGAGCTGGCCATCAGCCAGGGTTTAGCCTCGCTCGATATGGAAACCTTGTTCACCGGCAAACTGGTCGCCGTGAAGCCGAACGAAACCTGGGCCTCGGCCGAGGATTGTACCGGCGTGACCCAGCCCGACACGCTCCGCGCGGTCATCCGGTATATCAAACAATGGTCTCCGCGCGACCTGGTGGTAACGGGAGGGGCGGGGGCGGCGGAAACAGAGGAGGTGTTCCGCATCGCGGGTTTGATGGCCGTGGTCGAAGAGCAAGGCGTGCGGTTCTTCGACCATAACCGACCTCCGTTCGTTCCGGTGCCATTGGAGTATGGCCGGTCCGGCGAGGTCGCGGGTCCGCAACGCGAGGTGATGGTCAATCCGCAGGTGCTGGGCTACGACACGCTGGTCGCGGTGAACCAGCTTAAATTGCACGAGACGGCGACCGTGACCTTGGCGCTCAAGAACATCGCCATGTCTTATCCGGCCGCCGATTATTACGGGCATCCTCGCTCTCGCCAGCAACACCGCCATCATTTCTTTGACGATATGCATTCGTTCATTGCCGCGATGGCCCGACGCTTTCCCATCGACCTCGCTGTGACAGTCGGCCATCCCGCCATGATCGGCACCGGGCCGCTGGGGGGACATGCCGTGGAAACCGGGCTCGTCATTGCGAGCCGCGACGCCTTGGCGGCGGATGTCGTCGGCGCGCGGCTGTTGGGGTTCACTGTCCAAGCGGTGCGGCATCTGTGGGAAGCGGCTCAATTGAGCGTGGGCGAGAGCGACCTCGAGCGCATGGAATTTCGCGGCCTGACACTACGGGAAGCCATCGGCGCCTTTACAGAGGCCGCCTACGGCAAGCGGCTCACGTTCGATCACGCGTAGTGCTGTTCCCGCACCCACGATTGAACTGGGGCACTTGCTAGTCGTGGCGGGGCGAGACGGCCCTCATAGTAGAGAGATTCGACTAAATGACGGACGCATTGTGAAGGGCAAGGGAGACATAGACCTGCAATGACGTTGTGCTTGAAGCCGGTGCCTGAACAGGTCATCGTGATCACCGGTGCATCGAGCGGGATCGGGTTGGTGACGGCTCGTCTCGCGGCCCGGCGCCGAGCCCGGGTGATGCTGACAGCCCGTAACGAGGAGGCGCTCGCGCGCTTGGCCCGTGAAATCGAGGCCGGCGGCCGTGGAAAAGCAGCGGCGGTCGCGGCCGACGTGTCCGATGAATCCGCACTCAGGCGAGTGGCCGATGAAGCGGTTCGGCGGTTCGGCCGAATTGATACGTGGGTCAACTGTGCCGGCGTCTCGTTGTATGGCCGGGCCCTGGATGTGTCGCTTGAAGATCAACGGCAGGTGTTCGAGACCAATTTCTGGGGCGTGGTGCACGGCAGCCGGATCGCCGTCGAGCATTTGCGCGGACAGGGTGGTGCCCTGATCAATATGGGCAGCACGCTGTCTGATGTCCCCGTGCCTCTCCAAGCCGCCTATAGTGCCAGCAAGCATGCGGTAAAGGCTTATACGAATGCGTTGCGCCTCGAACTCGAGCACGACCGTCTTCCCATTGCCGTGACGCTGATCAAACCCTACTCCATCGACACGCCGTACATCCGGCACGCCAAAAATTATCTGTCCCATGAACCCGCGTACCCTCCGCCGGTGTACGCGCCGGAGGTAGTGGCCGCCGCCATTCTTCACTGTGCCGAGCATCCGGTCCGTGACGTGTTCGCCGGGGGGAGCGGGAAGGTCATGTCGGCCGCCAATTACTATGCGCCCCGGCTGATGGACAAGCTGATGCAGACCACGATGTTCGATCTACAGCAATCCGATGAGCCGGAACGCGACCGCAGCAAGAACAGCTTGTATGGTCCCACGTCGGAATTGAAGGAACGGGGGGGCCATCCTGGCCATGTATCGGAGTCCAGCCTCTATACCTACGCCTCACTGCATCCCATGATGACCGGAGCCGTGATGGCGATGGTGGGGCTGACGCTGGCATCGCTGATGAGGGGCGGTGGAGACGGTCAAGCAGCCACTCCTCTCCGTAGTCAGACCAGCCATCTTTTTTAATCGGATTGAGAGCAGAGGCAGGCAGGGCACCGATCCAGGAGTTCTCATGTCAACCTCAGGCAGTCGCGATTCGGCCTGCACCATGGTTGCGCCGCCATGGTTCGGCGTCACGCGACGCTGGTTGCGGCCGGCCGGAATCTGAAAACTTGTGGAGGTCATATGAAGTGGCACCGTTCGCCTGTCACCGTGGTCTGTACCGCTCTCATCGCGTCCGGAATCCTCTGGGTCTCCTTCTCGAACCGGTCCGGCCTGGCTCAGCCCACGCCTGAGGGAAAACGGCAGCAGTCGCAGGTGGTCACGATCGAGGAAGCCAAGAAGAAGGGTTTTGAGGGCGTCGATTTCAGCTACGACATCTTTGGCGCCCCGCCGGGACAGGATCCGCAGAAATCGTTCGAGCAGGTCATGAAGAAAGATATGGCGGAAAAGCCTGAGGTCATGGCACAGCAGCGGAAGCGGCTGGAGGAGCGGTATGACCTGAGCTGCAAGCAGTCATCCGGCATCACGATGACCAAGGGAAAGCCACAGCCGATCGGACCCGCCGTGAAGCTGCCGGCTGGAGCGACCTGGGAGGCGTTAGGGCGCTCTTCCTCGGAAGAGATCAAGACGCAGCGCAGATTTCCGGCGGGCTTCGACCGCCTGCCGCATGTGAAACAGGCGGTCGGCGGACAGGTCTTTCCGCAACTCCAGATCAAGCAATTCCCTCGGCTGGAACGGTTCGACGTGGACTTCGATCTTCCCGAATGTTTTCTCCCTGAGTTCCCTCCGCCGATTTTCCTGACAATCCATCCTGAACTGGGCGACGTGTCGCAAGGAGAGGTGCTGCATGCCGAGAATTTCGACCGGCTCTTTCGCGGCCTCGTGACGCCCGCCCAGTTGGACGGATTGCGGATGCTCGTGACGCAGTTTGCACAGGAGGAGTTCAACGCCACGCACGACCGAAAATCAGCCAAGCCCAGTCTGGGGGTCACCTGCCTGGACTGCCACGTGAACTTCCATACGACAGGCCAGTTCCATCTGAATCCGGACACGCGCCCGCAGATGGACCGGCTCCGGCTCGACACGCCGAGCTTGCGAGGCATGTTCAACCAGCAGATCCACGGCTCGAAGCGGTCCATCCGTTCAGTCGAGGACTTTACCGAGTTCGAGCAGCGCACGGCCTATTTCAACGGCGATCCGATACGCGCGATGAAGAAAGGCATGAATCTGATCGATCGTGTGCCGGTGGCCCATATGGGCCAGATGCAGAACATGATCGACTTCCCGCCGGCGCCGCATCTTGATCCCATGACCGGACGGTTGGACCGGACCAAGGCCACGCCACTGGAAACCCGCGGCGAAGATCTCTTCTTCGGCAAGGCCAAGTGCGCCGCCTGCCATCTGCCCCCGTCCTATACCGATCATCAGATGCATGACCTCCATCTCGAACGCTTCGGCGCAACCGCGGATGGGCCCATCAAAACGTTCGTCTTAAGAGGCATCAAAGATACACCGCCCTACTTCCATGACGGGCGATTGCCGACGCTGGAGGATACGGTGGAGTTCTTTAACGTGGTCGGCGGGCTGGGTCTGGAGCCGGAAGACAAGAAAGCGCTGGTCGCCTTCATGCGCGCCTTGTGAGGCCGGTGGAAGTGTTTCTTCATGCAGACCGAAGGTGGCGCGTCATCTTCCGAACCAGATGCCGGACAGGCTGTCCGGAACAAGACAGGCTGTCTGCCATTTTTGCGAGGAACCATACCGCGGATGGGCGTGAAGGAGTTTAAAGAGCGCAGTTTACAAGATCTCCGCTTCCGGTCCGAGGTTTGCTCCTTTCTGTGCACCAAACATACACAAGAAAGGATGCGGGATGAAACGGATGGGCAGACACATGATCTTGGCAGCGACCGTGGTGACGGCAATGGGGGAAGTGGCGGTATTTGGTGGGCAGGACTCCGCCACGCGTGCAGGAGAACAGGCTCAGCCCCAGGGCACGGTGCAGGGCTCAGACGGCGAGCGAATCATCAGGGAGCCGACGGCCAATCTTCTGCCGGGTAATCGGCTCGTACTCGGCCGTATCAACGAGGTGAGGAGCGAACAAATCGAAATCGATATCGGGCACCCTCAGCCTCTCTACGTTCCGCTGAAGCCGGCGCAAAAAAAAGGACAGACCTTCCGACCCGGTGATCCTATTGTAGTGACGCTGAACGATCACAACGCGGTGGTCGACTTTCATGCTCCTGACGAGGAGTCTCACCATCAGGTCCTCCGTGGCAAGCTCAGCACCCCCTTGACGGTCGGACTCGACAAGGCGGTGATCGAGACGGATCAAGGCCAAAAGACGTTTATGGTGGCCGACCGCGCCAAGGGAAAGCTGACGGTGATTCCGGTCGGTGTGGAAGCCCTGTTCATGGCGGATGAAACCGGCGAGCTGGTGGATGCGCAGCTGGCCAGCCGGGAAGCGGTGCAGGCCTCCGCGCAGAACAGCAAGGCCAAGGTCAAAGGCGCGCACGCGCGGGTCCCGGCCGTCTTTCATGGAACGAGCGAGGGCGACCGGATCAAGATCTCTGAGCAAGGAAGGGAACGGCTGGTTCCGATACGGTCCCCGCTCCCCAAGCTCGGACAGATCAAAGAGGGAGAAGAAGTCGTACTGCTGATGGACGAGCAGGGGTACGTGATGGAGATCGCGACTCCCGAAATGCAGCCTTCCCGCTGACCCATCGCGGAGGCAGAGGCGCGTATACAGGACGTGTCGTCCAGTGCCGGTTGGTGAGGAGGAAAGTCATGGATACAGCCGATCAATCCCTGTTGAACCACATTCAAGAACTCGTGACTCGAGAGCATCGGCTCCAGGGGGAAGCTGAGACAGAGGAAGACCGGTCCCGTTTACGGACCGTGCAAGTGGAATTGGATCAGGCCTGGGATCTACTCCGTCAGCGACGGGCACTCCGTGCGAGCGGCCAGGATCCGGACAAGGCCCAGGTGCGTCCGCCGCAGGTTGTTGAGAAATATGAGCAGTAGTTTGGAAAGGGTGGCCCTCAGCACGCTGACCAGCAGTGTCGCCGTGGCCGGGGTTGCGGCCTGGCGCGGCCGCGTCGAAGGCTCCTCGGCCTGGAGGCCGGTCAACGCGATCAGCCATATCGTCTGGGGACCAGCGGCCGGAGCGGCGCGCGGGCTCAGTCTGCGTCATACCGGGCTGGGTCTGCTACTGAACGGGGCGGCCTGTGCCTTCTGGTCCTGGGTCTATGAGCTCGGCCGCGGGATCGGCAGACAGCCGGGCTCGATGGTGAATGCCGCCCTGAGCGCGATCGGCGTTTCGGTCCTCGCCTATGTGACCGACTACCATGTCGTGCCGCGTCGATTCACGCCCGGGTTCGAACTGAGCCTCTTGCGCCGCAGCTTTCCTTGGCTCTACGGCGCCCTCGCTGTCGGCCTGCTTATTCCATCGTCGGCGGCATGGTGTCGAGCTTCCAGGAAACCGGTGAAGGGGCAGATGAAAGCTGATCTGGACGGAGTGTCCGAGGACTAACGGGAAATCCCGCGCGGAGGATGACCCCGAGTAGCGACGGTGGATGGCGAACGCGAGTACAAGCGCATCGTAACGAAGGAGCATGCGATATGCGTACGGCGGCACTGGTAGGAATCGCGCTGGTGGTCAGTGGGGCGCACACCTCTCCGTTGTCAGGGCAGGAAGCCATTCTGCCTCACGGAGATCCCCGGCTACGCGATGAGGCCCGGGAGGCGCAACGACGTGAGGAGATCCGGGACAACCGGCTGAAGCAGCAAGGACAAGGACCGAACTACCGCGTCGAAGGAGAGCCTCAAGCGTCGGCCGGCTCGGATGACTCCCGATCCGGACCCTCGCATGGGCTCACTCGTCAAGACACCGGCATGGAAGATCCCAGTGTGAATCCCGGCCAGTCGTCCGGCATGCGAAGTGTGCGCGGCCGCATCATCAAGTCAGAGGCGGACACCCATGTCGTCCGCCAGCCGACCGGCGACGATACGACGTTGGTTGTGGATGCCCGCACCGCCGGGGATCGCGACCTGCATCCGGGGGATGTCATCACCGGCATCATTACGCCGCAAGGTCGTGCCGTGGCGATTCAGAAGGCGGCGCAGGACCCCTCCACCCCATGAGTGCGGCAGTAAAGGCGAGGGCAGGCAGGGCGCAACCAATGCACGAAGCGGTGCCTTGACTGACCGGCGACGGCATCGCCGGAGAAAAGGATACGATGATCACGCAATCTTCGGCGCAAGGCGAACAAGACACCCAGGCGGTCGTACCGGGCTCCGGGGAGTCTCATGCGAGGCAAGGCGGGCCTTCGAGAGATGATGTGGCCTGGAGCAAAACGCTTGGGTGGTTCAGCATCGGACTAGGATTGGCCGAGGTGGCGGCACCCCGGCGACTGGCGCGCCTGATAGGCGTGGAGGAACGCCGATTGCTGCTGCGCTCGCTGGGCGTGCGCGAAATCATCAGCGGGGTCGGCATCCTCACCCAGCGCCAGCCGGCCGGCTGGATGTGGTCGCGTGTCGCCGGTGATGCGATGGACCTGGCCCTGCTCGGCGCCGCCTTTCGGGCTCCCGTCAGCGGGCGGGGCAAAAGACGGGTTGCGCTGACCGCGGCGGCTGTCGCCGGTGTCACGATGGCGGATTTCATGGTCAGCCGGCGTCTGACTCGGGCGTCCGATAGCAGCCTCGTCCGTGTGACGCAGTCGGTCACGATCAACCGTCGTGCGGAGGACCTCTATGGGGTCTGGCGGCGGTTCGAAAATCTGCCGCCGATGCTGCCGCATCTCGCGTCGGTGCAAGCGGTGAACGAGACGCGCTCGCACTGGGTGGTGCGCGGGCCCGCCGGCACGGCGGTGGAGTGGGATGCGGACATCATTGAGGACCGCCCGAACGAGATGATCGCCTGGCGTGCGCTGCCGGACGCCGACATCCGCCACGCCGGGTCTGTGCGGTTCCGACCGGCTCCCGGTGGGCGCGGTACCGAAGTGACCGTCACGTTCGAATACGTACCGCCCGCCGGCGGACTGGGCTCCGCGGTGGCCATGCTGTTCGGGGCGGAGCCGGCCCAACAGGTCTATGAGGGGTTGCGAGCTTTTAAGCAGATCATGGAAACCGGTGAAATTGTCCGGTCGGACGCGAGCATCCACCGCGGGATGCATCCCGCGCAGCCGCCGCGGGTCGGCGTGAGCCGTTAACGTGCCGGGAGGCCGCCCGGTTCGAACCAGGAAAGGAACTGCGGGATGAAAGCCACCTGTTGGATCGGCAAAAAGACGATCGAAGTGCAGGACGTGCCGGATCCCACGATTTTGAATGCGCAGGATGCCATCGTGAAAGTCACCTCGACGGCGATCTGCGGATCCGATCTCCATTTGTACAACGGGTTTGTGCCGGCGATGGAGAGCGGCGACGTGCTGGGGCATGAGTTCATGGGTGAAGTCGTGGAGGTGGGGAAAGGAGTCTCCAAGCTGCGGGTCGGCGACCGCGTCGTGGTACCCTTTCCCATTGCCTGCGGCCGGTGCTGGTCATGCCAGAACGGGCTCTTCTCGACCTGTGAGAACAGCAATCCCAACGCCTGGATGGCCGAGACCCTGTGGGGCTATTCTCCCTGCGGCATCTTCGGCTATTCGCACTTGCTGGGCGGCTTCGCCGGAGGACAGGCGGAGTATGTGCGCGTGCCGTTCGCCGACGTCGGGCCGATCAAAATTGAGAAGAGTCTCTCGGACGAGCAAGTGTTGTTTCTCTCCGACATCTTTCCGACCGGCTACATGGGCGCGGAAGCCTGCGACATCAAACCCGGCCATCTCGTCGCAGTGTGGGGCTGCGGACCAGTCGGTCAGTTTGCCATTGCCAGCGCCTTTTTGCTGGGCGCGGAACGGGTGATCGCGATCGACCGGTTTCCCTATCGGTTGGAGATGGCGCGCAGGCAAGGCGCGGAGATTCTCAACTATGAGCACAGCGACGTGTTGGATGAGTTGAAGACCATGACCGGCGGCCGGGGACCGGATGCCTGCATCGATGCCGTCGGGTTGGAGGCCCACGCGCCCGGCTTGCAATATGCGTATGATCGCGTGAAGCAAGCGGTGATGCTCGAGACGGATCGGCCGATCGCCCTGCGGGAAGCCATCATGGCCTGCCGCAACGGGGGGACGGTGTCGGTCCTAGGGGTCTACGGCGGGTTCATCGACAAGTTCCCCATGGGAGCGCTGATGAACCGTTCTCTGACTATTAAGGCCGGTCAGGCCCATGTACAGCGCTACCTCCAGCCGCTCTTGAGGAAAATCGAAGAAGGGGCGATCGATCCGGCTTTCGTGATCACGCATCGTCTGCGGCTGTCCGATGCGCCGAAGGCGTACGAATTGTTCAACCAGAAACGAGAGGATTGCATGAAAGTCGTCATGACGCCGTAGGCTGGTGAACTATTCAACGACGGAGTCCGGAGATCGGAGGTCGTGCCATGAGAAGAGATGTCATGCTGATTGCCGCTTCAGTCCTTATCGGTGCGGCTGGAACGGCCGTAGCGGATGCCGGCCCCGCGACGCCCAAGCCCGGTGGGACGACGGGGCAGAGCCCCGCGCCCGCTTTGAGTGCCACAGAAGCCTTGCGCTTCGCCAAGCAGGCCGAAGCCGCCGGTGCGGAAAAGAACCTCGAGTCGTTCACCGGGCACATTGATCAGGCGTTGGAGATTGCGGTCAGGACCGGCACGCAGGCGCCGAGCCATCGGATGGCCAAAGCCATCCATGCTCTGAGAGAAGGGTTGACCCGAGCGCACCAGGGTCGCCTGAATGAAGCCCGTGAGGATGTGCAAACCGGCATTGTGTGGCTGACTCGCGCTGCGGGTCTACCGGCCAACGCCCCGTCGGCCACCTGGTCGCCTGCCCGTGAAACCGCATCGCGAAAGGAGTCGTCCATGGACCACTTTGTGACCGATATCGAGGAGGCCACCGTCAAGAATGAAGATTTCCGCCGGGTGCTGTACACGGCTCCCAACAGCCAGCTGGTGCTGATGACGCTCAAGCCAGGCGAGGACATCGGCGCCGAAACGCACGACCTGGATCAGTTCATCCGCATTGAGGCCGGCCGCGGCACCGCCCAGTTGAACGGAAAGGACTATCCGATCCATGACGGCAGTGCCCTGGTCATACCCGCAGGCACCCGGCACAACGTCATCAATACCGGCCGCGATGAAGCGTTGAAGCTGTACACGTTGTATAGTCCGCCGGAACACAAGGACGGCACGGTACACCGCACGAAGCAAGAGGCTCAAGCGGATCGGGACGATCACTTCGACGGCAAGACGACCGCTATGCTCCACGAGTCACCGTCCCGGTAGCGTCGGTGTCCCGGCCGGCTGCCGACAGAGAGCACCGTGACGCGACGTACTTGTCGTCGGCTGCTTTGCCGCATCCGATGCGGTGAAGAGTCGTTGTCCTTCGGAAAGCCGGCCTGAGAGTCGCTCTCATCTATCGTCCTCGTACAGTCCTCGGACAGTCCGTCCGTCCGAAGACATGATGGTCCCGGCGGATTTGCTGCTCGCTGTCTGCACGAGCGGCTCTCGGGGCACCGGGTGCGCGCGGTATCCCGGATTTCTCATAAGAGCGCTCGCGCCGACACAACGACTTTGGGCCGACTGCGGGGCATATCGCTTGCTTCCTCTTTTGTCGAAAGACGAGGTCACAGGGAGGCCACATGTCTTCTCTTTTCGTCTCGCCATGTCTGCAGGCACCTGCGCCGCTCTCCTGGCGGACAAGGCTCATGCGGCACTGGGAGGGCCACAGGCTTTGACCGGCTTGTCCGCACCTCGTCAGAGCACGCCCGTTTCACAACGTCGCGAATCATGCCCAATCAAAGTTGAGGCGGTGCGCGTGACCCATGCCGATTAACAACCTCTCGGATGGCCGCTTGCGAGCGCAGCGGCTGGTGTTCGCTGCGGGTCGCTTTCGCTTGAGGATGGAGCTGCATGATGAGCGTGGCTGACATGCCGGACTGCAGTTCGCGCCCACGAGCCCTGGCCACCGTTGCGGTGTGCCTGCCGGCGGGCCGAAGGGGATAGATGAATCAAGCGCTCCGCTGGTCGGCCGAGAATATTCATAAGGCCAAGCGGCGCCTCGGCGTTGCGTCCTACCGACCGGGTCAGGAGGCCCTCATCGAGGCGGTGATGCAGGGGCGTGATGCCCTGGGCATTCTCCCGACAGGCGGGGGCAAGTCATTGTGCTACCAACTCCCGTCGTTGTTTATGCCGCGCGCCGTTGTCGTTGTGTCTCCGCTGATCTCGCTGATGAAAGACCAGCAGGACAAGCTTGAAGACCGCGCCATTCCCGTCGCCAAACTCGACAGCACGTTATCGGCGCAAGCGGAGCGCGACGCGGTGGATACCATCCGGGACGGTGAGCCGGAATTGATCTATGTGACTCCAGAACGGCTGGAGCAGGACGAGTGTCTCTCGATGCTGCGGCGAACGGGCGTCTCTCTCATGGTGGTCGATGAAGCGCACTGCGTCTCCCAATGGGGCCATGACTTTCGCCCGGCGTATCTGGCCATCCGGGAAGCCGTCCGCGCGCTCGGTCGGCCGCCGGTCCTGGCGTTGACGGCGACGGCGACACCGGACGTGGCGGCCGACATACTGAACCAGCTCGATATTCCCAAGGCGATCGTCGTGAACCTGGGCAGCTATCGGCCGAATCTCATTTATGAGGTCAGGCGCACGGTGAACGAAGCGGAGAAGCTCCGGCATCTCACCGGCCTGTTGCGCGGCCTCAAGGAGGGACCGGCGCTGGTCTATGTCGCGACGATCCGCCAAGCCGTGGAGCTGTTCGGGTTCCTGCGGGAAGCCGGGTTTGAGGCCGGCTGTTATCACGGGAAGATGCCGGCGAAGGAACGGCACCGGACGCAGCAGGACTTCATGGAGGATCGCCTCGGCGTGGTCGTGGCCACCAAGGCGTTCGGACTGGGCATCGATAAGGCGAATCTCCGCATGGTCGTCCACTATGCGCTGCCGGATTCCATTGAGAGCTATGTGCAGGAGAGCGGCCGCGCCGGACGTGATGGGAAACCGGCGTGGGGCGTGCTGCTGTACCGGCTGGAAGACCGGCGCGTGCAGGCCTATTTTCTGGGCGGCAAGTATCCGCGCCGCGAGGAGAGTGCGCAAGTCTACCGCGAAATCGTTCGTGCCGTGGATGACAAGCATGGCGGGGACCTGACGCTGAAGCGGCTCGCGGCAGCCACGGGCATTGCCGAAGCCCGCGTGAAGGTCGTCACGGCTTTGCTGCAGGCCATGGGCATCATCGAGCGCGGCCGCCGGATCACCTTGACGAGGCGGTTTGCGGACCAGGATGAATTCATGGCCTATCTCAGCGAGTACGAACGCCGTCATCAGTCCGATCGAGACCGGCTGGAGATGATGATGAAGTACGGGCAGACCACCGGATGCCGGGCGCGGCTTCTCACCCGGTATTTTGGGGCCGAAATCTCTGAGGATTGCGGGCGGTGCGATAACTGCCGCAGCGGCGCCGTGGATCGCGTCGTGGACGTGCGGGACCTGGGTGCCGCAGCGGCGTAGCCGGTTACCCCGACCGTGTGTACGGGGGAGCCAGGCGACGAAGGCCGTGCGAATACAGGGACGTGTTCATTCACCAATTTAGCCACTAGGAGCCCATATGGCCATCAATCTATTGCAAGATAAAGGCACGCCGGTCGACCAACAGCACTTCACCTGGAAGGATGTGGTGCACAAGCCGGTCAGCAAGATGAACATCGATGCCTTCACGCGGGTGCGGATCATCCTCATGAACGGCATCGAATCCGAGTCGATCCGGTTCAGCCATTCCTGTGCCCGCATGAACAAGGACCTGCAAGCCTCTTTGGCGAGGGTCCGGCGCAACGAGCAGCATCAGCAAACCCTGGTTAACTGGCTGCTGCCCGCCGATCAGTCGCCACTCGAAACGACGATCGGGTATGAGCAGGTCGCCATCGAGGTGACCGCCGCGCTCGCGCAAAATGAACCGGATCCGTACATTGCCCAGGTCTTGCGGTTCGGACTGCTGGAGGATTTCGATCATCTGTACCGGTATTCGGCGTTGCTCGACCGGCTCCAGGGCATCGACGCAAACTCGATTACGCAGGGCTACACCGATATCGTGCCGGGACGTCCGACGGTGGACGAGCACCGCGATCCGATGGACGATCTCCGCGAACACTACGATAAAAAGAGTGCGGCGCCGCTGACGAAACTGCACGCCTACACGATTATGGCCGGCGAGCATCAGACGCACGACTATTACATGCATTACGGACCCTGGTTTGCCGATCCACTGGCCCGCCAGCTCTATGCGGAAATCGCCTCGATTGAAGAGCAGCATGTCACGCAATACGAATCGATCATCGATCCGACCGAAAGCTGGATCGAGAAGTGGCTGCTCCATGAGGCCAACGAAGTTTATAACTACTACAGTTGCATGACGCAGGAAGAACATCCCCAGATCAAAGCGATCTGGGAACGGTTCCTGGATTATGAACTCGGCCATCTGCAGTTCGCGAGGGATGTGTGCAAGCAACTCGAACGGCGGGACCCGGCCGAGTTTCTCCCCGAGTCGCTCCCGGAACCGATTGCTTACAAGAGTAACCGGGAGTATGTGCGGCAGGTATTGCGCGACGAGGTGGATCTGCGGGCCGACGGCCCGCGCTTCGTGAACAAGAGCCAGGAACCCGAGCGCTCGCTGGCGTATCGGCGCCGGATGAATCAAGACGGCTCTCCGTCGCAAACCGTCGCGGCCGGATGGCGGTGGAGCCCAGGCGGCGAACTCACCGCCCAACGAGGCTTGAAAGAGGCCGCCTGACAATGGATCGGTCTGTTTAGTCTGTCTGGTCGGTCTTGTCTGTCTGGTCCGAGGACAAGAGAGACCGGAGAGACCTCCGCACCAGATAGACCTCACGAGACTCGCGAGGACAAGACAGGCGAGAGAGACTCCGCACGAGATAGACATGAGAGACCTCACACCCGATAGACCACTATGAACGCCCTGTGGGCGCAGAGGAGGAGCTGGCATGAATGCACCGACATCCATGGGCATGAATCGCAGCGGGATCGACATGGCGCCCGAAGGCGCGGAGCAAATGGCGCAGGCGGTCCGCGAGTTTCCGCCCAGTTCGCCCGGCGGGGAGCAAACCCTCGCGGAGTACCGGTCTTCCTATGTCACGGAGGCAGAACCCATCGGCACCGTCCCGATGCCCGGTACGCTGAAGGGCGCCGCAAAGGCCGGCATGCAGAAGCTGCTGGGCCGGCATGCGGAAGTCCTCATCGACAAACTCGGCGGCCGGCTGGCATTCGAACGAACCGGAACGCGTCTCTACGATGCCTTGTTGAGCAAGTACCAGATCCGGACCGATGAAGCGCCATCCTTGCCGATCGAGCAACTGCAGCAATTCCGTGCCGAGGAGGCGGCGCACATCGGACTCGTATGGGACGCGCTGAGGCAGCTCGGAGCGGATCCGACCGCTGTCACCCCGATGGCGGATACGAATGCCGTCGCCTCGATCGGCCTGATGCAAATCATCAGTGATCCGCGCATGTCGATCGCGCAGAGCATCCATGCTATCCACATCGCGGAATTGGCCGACAATGACGGCTGGCAGATCCTCATCAAGCTCGCCCTGCAATTGGGCCAGGATGACATGGCAGCTCAGTTCAAGCAGGCGCTCGCGGAGGAGGACCGCCATCTCGCGGTGATCCGGCAGGTGATGGAGCAGATGTGCTTGAGCGAAGCCGGCGCGTGACAGTGAGCCCGGCCTTGTCTCGGGGAAGGCCGGGCACCTTGTCCACCGGCAGACAAGGTGAGCCGCAGCCGTAACGATGACCATCGTAACTCCTTGAAGATGGCATCACTCAGCGGGGACTTTGTCTGACTATCTATATGGAACCACGGTCCGATGAGCAGGGAGTGGACTATCCGCGGCCGCAATTGCGGCGCAAGGAGTGGTGGAGTCTGAACGGAAGTTGGGATTTTTCCCTCGACACGTACGGGGTGTGGCAACGGCCGGCGGAAGTGGCGTGGCGCAGCAAGATCGAAGTCCCGTTCAGCCCGGAAACGGCCCGCAGCGGCATCAAAGACTCCGGATGGTATCAGGCCTGCTGGTATCGGCGGGCTATCCAGCCGCCGAAGCTTCGTCCCGGGGAGCGCTGGGTCCTGCATTTTGGAGCCGTGGATTATGCCGCGACCGTCTGGCTCGATGGGACCTGCGTCGGGCAACATGAGGGCGGGTACACCCCCTTTTCGTTCGACATCACCGATCTTCTGTCAGGCACCGGCACACACGAGATCGTCCTGCGCGCGGTCGATCACGCGCACGACTTGCAACAACCGCGGGGCAAACAGGATTGGCAGCCGGAGCCGCATCTGATCTGGTATCCCCGGACCAGCGGCATCTGGCAAACGGTGTGGATGGAACGGCTGCCGCCGGCGCACATTGCGGAGCTGCGATATACGCCGAACCTCAGCCGCTGGGAGATCGGCCTTTATGTCGGCGTGCAGGGCCCCGAAGGTGGCGCGTCGCGCCTGCGCGCCACTCTCCGGGCAGGGACTCGCACGCTGGCGCAGGACGTCTACAGTCTATCCGCCGGTGAAGTGCACCGCCGCATTGCCTTATCGGACCCCGGGATCGACGATTCGCGGAACGAACTGCTCTGGAGCCCGAGCTCGCCGACCTTGATCGACGTCCGGCTGGAACTGCTCAACCAGCGTGATGAGGTGGTCGACGTGGTGGACAGCTATACGGCGCTTCGCGAAGTGGCGATCCAGGGCGACCGCGTGACTGTAAACGGCCGGGCGTTTCAATTGCGTTTCGTCCTCGACCAGGGTTATTGGCCGGACACCGGGATGACCCCTCCCGATCAGGCGTCTGTGCGACGCGACGTGGAACTCGCTAAGGAGATGGGATTCAACGGGGTGCGGAAGCACCAGAAGATTGAAGATCCGCGCTATCTCTATTGGGCGGACCGGCTCGGCTTGCTCGTGTGGGAAGAAATGCCGAGCGCCTATCGCTTCACGATGAAATCGATCACGCGGGTGACGCAACAATGGATGGAGGTGCTGCGCCGCGACTACAGCCATCCCTGCATTATTGCCTGGGTGCCGTTCAATGAGTCCTGGGGAGTGCCCAACCTGCCGGATAACGCGGCCGAACGCCACTATGTGCAGGCGCTGTATCACTTGACGAAAACCATGGATCCGACGAGGCCGGTCATCGGCAATGACGGGTGGGAGAGCGTCGCGACCGACATCATCGGCATCCATGACTACGACGAAGAACCCAGGCGCATGGCGGTCCGGTATCAGACCTCCGACGTGCGGGTCCGATTGTTCCAACACGAGCGGCCCGGCGGCCGGTTGCTGATGCTGCAGGGGCATCCTCACGCCGACCATCCGGTGGTGCTGTCGGAATTCGGCGGCATCGCCGTTCACGACGGGGAGACCTGGGGCTATTCGCGCGCTGATACAACCGAGACGTTCGAGCGACGGTATACCGAATTACTGGCGGTCGTGCACAGCCTGCAACTCCTGGCGGGATTTTGTTACACCCAGTTCAGCGATACCTATCAAGAGGCGAACGGACTGCTCTACGCCGACCGCCGGCCCAAATTCCCCTTGGAGCGGATGGCGCAGGCGACCGGCGGCCCCGCCTGGACCCGCAGGCAACCACATATTCCCGGATCACCAGCCGTATGACCACACGATCGTCCGCCCTGACGCTGCATAAACACTTCATGACCAAGCCGGACGGGCGGCGGCTGATCCTCTACGGACGGGAGCCGATCCACGTGGCGAGCGCGCCAAGCCCTTCGTCCGATCCGCCCGAAGGGGACAGCCATTTCCGCTGGCATCCGTTCCGCGGCGAATGGGTCGTGTATGCCGCTCATCGGCAACACCGGACGTTTCTGCCGCCGCCTGAATATAACCCGCTCGCGCCCTCGACCGACCCCGAGCATCCCACGGAAATGCCCGTCGGCACCTATGACGTCGGCGTATTCGAAAATCGTTTCCCGACGTTGCGGCCGGACGCCGGGGAGGCGCCCTCCGCCCTTGTGCCCACGAGGCCCGGCACCGGCGTCTGCGAGGTGGTGGTATACACGCAGGATGCCAAGTCGTCCTTGGGGGCATTGCCCCTCGATCATCTGGAGGTCGTCCTGGAGGCGTTGGCTGACCGCTACCGCGAGTTGGGGAGCCGTCCGGACATCCAGTATGTCATGCCGTTCGAAAACCGAGGCGTCGAAGTGGGCGTGACGCTGCATCACCCGCATGGGCAGATCTACGCGTTTCCTTTCGTGCCGCCCATTGCCGAACTCGAATTGCGCCGGCAGACGGACTACTACCGGGCGCACGGACGGGGGTTGCTCGTCTCGCATATCGACGACGAATTGAGCGACGGACGACGGATGCTCTACGCCGGCGACGAAGCGGTGGCATTCGTGCCCGTGTTTGCCCGCTATGCCTACGAAGTCTGGATCGCGCCGCGCCGCGCGGCCCCCTCCCTCGCCGATCTCCATCCCGGAGAGCGGCAGGACCTGGCGCGGGCGCTCAAAACGGTCTTGAAGAAATATGACGGCCTATGGAGCCGGCCTTTTCCCTACATCCTGGTCGTTCATCAGGCCCCGACCGACGGCGAGGTTCACCCTGAGGCGCATTGCCACATCGAATGTTATCCGGCCTATCGCATGCCGGACCGGCTCAAGTATTTGGCCGGCAGCGAAATCGGCGCGGGTGTCTTCACCTCCGATACCTTGCCGGAAGCCAAAGCGGCTGAACTGCAAGGGGTACAGGTGCACATCGATGACTAATCCATCCACAGTCGTCCGTCACAACGTCGCACAACCCAGTTTTGCCGCGCTGTTCCAACGTCTCCCCGAATCCTCCGCCGAGGCGCCCGGACGGGTGAACCTCATGGGGGATCATACGGACTATAACGGCGGCTACGTGCTCCCGATGATTCTGCCGTACACGACCCATGTCGAAGTCGCGTCGCGACCCGACCGGACGATGCATGTGTGGAGCGCCAACATCGCTGGCTCTCAGGCCCACCGGGAGTTCCACTTGGGCCAGGAACAACGCGGGCAGGATTGGCTGGACTATGTCCAGGCCGTCACGTCGCTGTTGCGCAGGGACGGGCACGAGTTGCCCGGCATGGACATGCGGATTTGCTCCGAGGTGCCGTTGGGCGCCGGACTCTCCTCGAGCGCCTCGCTGTTGGTGGCCGTCCTGCGCGCGATCCGCTCGCTTCTTGCCCTGGACGTGTCCGATATCGCCATCGCACGGGCGGCCCACCGCGGCGAGACCGAATTTGTCGGCGCGCCGGTCGGGATCATGGATCAAATGGTCTGCGCGCTTGGGCGGCCGGGCTGCGCCTTTTTTCTCGATACGGCGACGCTGCAATACGACCATATCGCGCTGCCCGCCCAAGCCGAATGGGTCGTCATCCATTCAGGCCTGCATCACAGCCATGCGACCGGGTCCTACCAAGAGCGGCGCCGGGAATGCGAGGCAGCCAGCGCCCTGTTGGGACTGCGCTGGATGCGCGATCTGGAAGGAGCCGGCCGGCAGGCCGTGTTATCGCGGATCGACGAGCTGCCCCCCCCGTTGGATGCCCGCGCCCGCCATGTTGTCACGGAGAACGAACGCGTCCTCACCGCAGTGGAGATGCTGGAGCAGGGCAAGATGGCGGGGTTCGGCGGCCTCATGAATGCGTCGCATGCCTCGTTGCGCCATGATTTCGCCGTGTCCGTGCCCGAAACGGATCTCCTCGTGGATCTGGCTCAGGCGGAGGACGCGTGCTATGGCGCCCGTCTCACGGGGGGCGGGTTCGGAGGATCCGTCGTCATCGCCGCCGAGGCCGGGACGGGGGCGGACCTGGCATCCCATGTGGCCGGCGAGTATCGCGCGCATTCCGGGCGCGAACCCAGCATTCTTCTGCCGGTGCCATCGTGTTGACAAGAACGGACGGGTCATGAAACACCCTCAGGCAAACGGAGAAGGTTCGGCGCTGACAATGCGCCGGAACGCTCGGGACAGCCTGTGGTGGCAGCGGGCCGTCATCTATGAAATCGCTCCCATTTCATTTCAAGACTCCAACGGAGACGGCAAGGGGGATTTGCCGCGACTCCTCGATCGCATTGATTACTTCCACTTCGGCGTGGATGCATCTGGCTGACGCCGGTGTTTCGATCGTACATGCGCCTGATTCTTGATTTCGTCCCCAACCATACATCTGACCGGCATCCCTGGTTCCTGGAAAGCCGGGCCTCCCGAACCGGCCTCAAACGCGCCTGGTATGTCTGGGCCGACGCGGGCCTCGGCGGCGGGCCTCCCAACAACTGGTTGAGCCGCTTCGGAGGCAGTGCGTGGCAGTGGGATGAAAAGACCGAACAGTACTACTATCACTCGTTTCTCATCGAGCAGCCGGACTTGAACTGGCGGAATCCTGAGGTGCGCGAGACGATGGCCGAGGTGCTGCGCTTCTGGTTGCGCCGCGGCGTGGATGGGTTTCGCGTGGATGCCAGCGCCGTGCTGGCCGAAGACGATTTGCTGCGCGACGATTCTCCCAATCCCGATTACCGTGACGACACGCCGCCCCCGCAGCGGCTGAAGCGCATTTTCACCGACGACCGGCCTGAGTCGATGCACTACCTGGAAGAACTTCGGCGGGTGGTGGACGAGTTCGACGACCGGGTGCTGGCGGGGGAAGTGCAGGGCAAAACAGACCGGATCGGCCATTTCTACGGCGAGGCGAAGCCGCGTCTGCATCTGCCGTTGAATTTTGCGCTGCTCGACACGCCGTGGGATGCCTTGTCGCTTCAGGCGCACATCGATGCGTATGTGAACGCCCTTCCGGCGGACGCCTGGCCCGACTGGGTGATCGGCGGTCACGACAAGCGGCGGGTGACGAGCAAAATCGGTCAAGCGCAGGCGAGGATTCTCGCCGTGCTGGTCATGACGCTGAGGGGCACCCCGTTCCTCTTTGCGGGCGATGAACTCGGCATGGAGCAGGTCCCCATCCCTCCGGAGCGCGTCAAGGATCCCTTCGAGAAGCTGGTCGGAGGCTACGGCCTGAACGATCCAGCACGCAGTCCCATGCGCTGGGACGGCACTCCGGCCGGGGCTTCACCAAAAGGGGAGCCCTGGCTGCCGATGGGAGCGGATGTCGCCGCGCGCAACGTGGCCACGCTGCAGGCGGATGAGCGCTCGTTGCTCTGGCTGTATCGCCGTTTGATCCAGGTGCGGCGCATCGAACGGGCGCTGTTGGAAGGCCAGTACGTGCCGCTGCGCAGCCGGAACGACGTCTTGCTCTACAAACGTCGCTGGGAGAACCAGGAACTGCTCGTTGCCCTCAACACGATGGAGCAGCCCCGTATGTTCGAAAACGCGAGCGCCGGGGTGTTGCTCCTGTCGACCTACCTGGATGGCGAGGGCACACCCTTGAAAGCTGCTGTTCGGTTGCGCGGCAGCGAAGGGATGATCATCAGGTTGTGACAGGGATCCATCGTTACGGACCGGCGCATCCTGTCCCGTCTTGAAGACAAGGTGCCGCACTTCGCATTCCTGCCTATCAGGAACCCATCAAAAAACCGCGAAAATGGTGGTCTGCCTCTTGCTTAACAGCATCCGTCATCTGAAGCGGAAACATCGCCTCCCTGTCAGTGAGCCGGGAGGCTGGTTGCCCTAGGTCGAGCCGGCTCTGCCTGCGATCCACGCTTCCAAAGACCGCTATCCGATTCCGCACCGGCCGTACCGGGGTGCCTGACGGACCCCTGGTTGCTAAGGGCCCACTGTGCCGCAACCAGAATCAATGAGCGCTAATCAGCTGCCTGTTGTGACCAATATAGGGAGAAAGCGAGCATGAACGTTTCACCGGTATCACAGGGTGGATTATCGTCAGCTCCTGACATCCTGTGTCTCTCGCATTTGCGTTGGGATTGGGTGTTTCAGCGGCCTCAGCATCTCTTGACCCGTGCGGCCAAAGACCACCGGGTGTGGTTTGTCGAAGAACCGGTCGTCGATCGCATCGACGGCGCACGGCTTGCTTTGGCACGCCCGCACCCGAACGTGATCGTGGTGACGCCATCTCTACCCGAAGACCTGAACGACACGGCGCGTGAAGAGGTGTTGCGGGGCTTGTTGGATCTGCTGCTCCGGTCGCACGATGTGTCCGACTACATCCTCTGGTACTACACGCCCATGGCGCTGCC
Organism: uncultured bacterium; assembly: GCA_965285965.1. Classification (GTDB taxonomy): domain Bacteria; phylum Nitrospirota; class Nitrospiria; order Nitrospirales; family Nitrospiraceae; genus Nitrospira_D. The sequence goes on from CBDIWQ010000093.1 coordinate 37,995, forward strand.
CTTTTCCAGGCACCTCTCGCCGTCCGGGATCGTCTATGACTGCATGGACCAGTTGTCCGCTTTCGCCGGCGCACCGGCCAGGCTGGCCGAGTTGGAGTTGGAACTGCTGTCACGATGCGATGTCGTCTTTACCGGAGGACTGAGTCTCTTCGAATCAAAGCGCGCGCTCCACGCCAACGTGCACTGCTTCCCCAGCAGCGTGGACGCCGGACACTTTGCCGCGGCCCGCGAGGGGACGACGCAGCCCCGGGATCAGGCGAGCGTGCCACGTCCGCGGTTGGGCTACTTCGGCGTCATCGACGAACGGCTCGACCTGCCGTTGATTGCCGCCGTGGCTCGTGCCCGTCCCGCCTGGCACCTCGTGCTGGTCGGACCCGTTACCAAAATCGATGAGCGCGATCTGCCCCGCGCAGCGAACCTCCATTATCTCGGCGCCAAGCGCTATGACGAACTACCCGCGTATGTGGCAGGCTGGGATGTGGCGCTCATGCCGTTCGCCCGCAACGAATCCACCCGCTATATCAGCCCGACGAAGACGCCGGAATATCTGGCCGCCGGCAAGCCGGTGGTCTCCACGTCCATTCGCGACGTCGTGCGGACCTACGGTGAGCCGGGCTATGTTCGCATCGCGGATACGGCGGACCAGTTCGTCCGGGCGGTTGAAGAGAGCCTGCTCGACGATCCGCTCGAGCGCCTGACGAGGGTGGATGCGCTCTTGAAGGAGCAATCATGGGAACAAACCTGGAGCCGGATGCAAACCGTCCTGGATAGTGCGCTCCGCAATGCCGGCGCGAGGTCCTCATGTTTGACTATGTAATCGTCGGCGCCGGTTTTGCGGGCAGCGTGGCGGCGGAGCGCCTCGCGAACGGGTTCAATAAGCGTGTACTGATCGTGGATAAGCGGCCGCACATCGGCGGCAACGCGTACGATGAATACGACGACCAGGGGCTGCTGATCCATAAGTACGGCCCCCATATTTTTCACACCAACAGTCGGGACGTCTTCGACTACCTGTCACGGTTCACCGCCTGGCGTCCGTACCAGCATCGGGTGCTCGCTTCGGTGGACGGCCAACTGCTGCCGATTCCCATCAATCTGGATACCATCAACCGGCTGTATGGGTTGCGGTTGACGTCATTCGAGCTGGAGGCGTTTTTTGCATCCAAGGCGGAATGCGTGCCCGAGCCGCGCACATCGGAAGACGTGATCGTCGGGAAAGTCGGGCGCGAGCTGTACGAGAAATTCTTCCGGAACTATACCCGTAAGCAGTGGGGCTTGGACCCGTCGGAACTGGATGCGCAGGTGACGGCTCGTGTGCCGGTGCGCACCAATCGCGACGACCGGTATTTTACCGATACCTATCAAGCCATGCCGCTGCACGGGTATACGCGGATGTTCCAGCGCATGCTCGCGCACCCCAATATTACGATCATGCTGAACACCGATTACCGGGACGTTCGGCACGAGTTCGGCTATCGGGAAATGATCTACACCGGGCCGGTCGACGAGTATTTCGAATGCCGCTATGGGCCGCTGCCGTACCGATCCCTGGAATTCCGTTTCGAAACGGTCCGGCAACCGGTGCACCAACCGGTGGCGGTGATCAACCATCCGAATGAATATCCGTACACCCGGGTGACGGAATTCAAGTACCTCACCGGGCAGGAGCATGGCTGGACGAGCCTGGTGTACGAGTACCCGCAGGCCGAAGGCGACCCGTACTATCCGGTGCCGCGGCCGGAAAACGCCGAGCTGTACAAGAGGTATGAGGCACTCGCCGCCGCCACTCCGAAGGTGCATTTCGTCGGGCGGCTGGCGACGTATAAGTACTACAACATGGATCAAGTCGTGGCCCAGTCGTTGTCCTTGTGCACGAAGCTGACCGGCAAGCGACGCCATGAACTAATGGAGGTGTCAGCGAATGGCCATGGAGTTGTGGGGGGGCGTCGAGTGTACGGTTAACCGCGTCGGGGATCGGTATTTCGAGCAGCTGACCAGAAACGGACATGAATTCCGGATAGAGGATCTGGATCGCTTTGCGACACTCGGCATGACGGCGATCCGCTATCCCGTCTTGTGGGAGCGGACGGCGCCCAACGGCCTGGCGCGCGCCTCGTGGGACTGGGCGGATCGCCGTCTGGCCAGACTGGCCGAGCTCGGCCTCCGTCCCATCATCGGGCTCGTGCATCATGGGAGCGGACCCCGCGACACGTCCCTCCTCGATCCCGATTTTCCCTCCAGGCTGGCCGCGTTCGCCGGCGCCGTGGCGCGCCGGTATCCCTGGGTGACAGCGTATACGCCGGTGAACGAGCCGCTGACGACGGCACGGTTCAGCGGACTCTATGGCCACTGGTATCCGCATGCCAGAGACGACCGGTCGTTCCTGCAGGCGCTGACCGTGCAATGCCGGGCCATTATCCTGTCGATGCAGGCCATCCGGACGGAGAATCCCGGAGCGCAGCTGATTCAGACCGAAGACTATGGCCGGACGTTCAGCACGCCGGCGCTGGCCTATGAGGCGGAGTTCCAGAATCACCGGCGTCTCGTGGGTTTTGACTTGTTGACCGGACGGGTGGATGAGGACCATCCGCTCCGGCCCTATCTGCTCGAGCATGGCGTCACGGAGCACGATTTGGCTTGGTTCAGCGCCGCCGGTTGTCCACCCGACATGCTCGGCGTCAATTATTATCTGACCAGCGACCGGCTGCTCGATGAACGCCTGGAACGGTATCCCTCCTGGTCGCATGGAGGAAACGGACGCCACACCTATGCGGACATCTCGGCCGTCCACGCCTGGAAGGACGGCATCGCCGGTTTTGAGTCGCTGCTGATCGATCTCTGGCAGCGCTACCGGATTCCGCTGGCCATTACGGAAGCGCACCTCGGCTGCACGCGCGAGGAGCAACTGCGCTGGCTGGGTGAAGCCTGGGACGATGCCCGGAGGGCGCGGACCAAGGGAGCCGATGTCCGGGCAGTGACCGCCTGGTCGCTGCTGGGCGCGTTTGATTGGAACCGGCTTGTGACCGTAGAGGCCGGCTGGTATGAGTCCGGCGTGTTCGATGTGCGCGGTGCGGCGCCGCGGCGGACTGCGCTGGCCGACATGATGCAAGCGCTCGGGGCGCACGGCCGGTTTGAGCATCCGCTCCTCACCACCCAAGGGTGGTGGCGCCGGCCGGCGCGGCTTCATTTTCCGGCTGTCGGACCGGACGAGCGGACGCCCATGCCGCCTGAACCGGCCGTGGTTCCGCCTCCGGCCAGTGTCGGGCGGCGGAAGCCTCTGGTGATCGCAGGTGCCAAGGGGACGTTGGGAGCCGCCCTGGTACGGCTTTGCACGGAACGCGGCATCGATTATGTAGCCCTGTCCCGGAGGGATCTCGATATCGCGGATGGGGGCGCGGTGCGCCGGTTGGTCGAGGATCTCCACCCCTGGGCCGTCATCAATGCGGCGGGGTACGTTCGCGTGGATGAGGCCGAGGGGGATTGTGACCGATGCCTGCGGGATAACACCGTAGGGGCCGAGCGGCTGGCGGCCGTCTGTGGACGGATCGGGATCCGGTTCCTGACGTTTTCCTCGGACCTGGTCTTTAACGGAGCGCAGGCCGAACCCTATCTTGAAAGCCATCCGGTCGCACCGTTGAACGTCTATGGGCATAGCAAGGCCGAAGCCGAGCGATTGGTCTCCATGGCCATGCCCTCCGCGTTGATTATCCGCACGAGTGCGTTCTTTGGTCCTTGGGACTCATACAACTTCGTGGCGAACGTCCTGGGGGACTTGATGGAAGGGCGCAGCGTGCGCGCCGGCGCATCGGTGGTCTCACCGACCTATGTGCCCGATCTCGTGCATGCCAGTTTGGACCTCATCATCGACGGCGTGGAGGGTTTGTGGCATGTCGCCAACCGCGGGGCCGTCTCCTGGTGCCATTTTGCGCGGACTACGGCGACCATGGCCGGTTTCGATGAGACGCTGGTGGAAGAGTGCGATGCGAGCGAACTCGGGTGGGCGGCCAAGCGTCCGAGCTATAGCGCCTTGGGGAGCGAGCGGGGCCTCCTGCTGCCGGTATGGGAAGAGTCGCTTGAACGGTATTTGCATGAACGTCGGGACGGGGCGGCGCGCGGGCGCGCCGCCTGCGTCTAGCGGATGCTGAAAAGGGTTCGTGACGATTGCCCATCGGTGGCTACGCGCGCCGGCTCAAGAGCGGTCGCGAAAGGAGGGACCCGCATGCATGTCATGGTTACGGGCGGCGCGGGTTATATCGGCAGCGTGGTCACCGAGGCGCTCTTGGAAGAAGGCCATGCCGTCGTGGTGTACGACAACCTGTCCAAAGGGCACCGGGACGCGGTCGTGGCGCCGGCCGTCTTGGTCGAGGCGGATCTCCTGGATCCGCGCGCCCTCCGCGATGTTCTGGAAACGTATCCGATCGATGCCGTCGTTCATCTGGCGGCCGACTCGCTGGTCGGTGAATCGATGGAGGATCCGGCGAAGTATTACCGCAGCAACGTGCAAGCCGGCTTGTCTTTGCTCGATATGATGAAACTGTGCCGCGTCCGCCGGATGGTCTTTTCGTCCACGGCCGCGGTCTATGGGGACGCGCAGAAACAACCGATCGAAGAAACGGATCCGCTACGGCCTTCCAATCCCTACGGGGATACGAAGCTCGCCTTCGAGCGCGCGCTGCAGTGGTACGGGCGCGCGTATGGCATGCGAGCGGTCAGTTTGCGCTACTTCAATGCCGCCGGAGCCAGCGCGCGCAATGGCGAGCGCCATGACCCCGAGACGCATTTGATTCCGTCGGTGCTGAATGTCGCAGCCGGCCGAAGCCCGGTCCTGCGCCTGTTCGGCGACGATTACCCGACGAAGGACGGCACCTGTGTGCGTGACTATATCCATGTCGAGGACCTTGCGGAGGCGCATGTGCTGGCCTTGCGCGCCATGCAAGCCGGTCCGGCCCCCAGCTCCATCTACAACCTGGGCGGTGGAGGCGGGTATAGCGTGCGTGAAGTGCTCGACACGGCGCAGTTGGTGACCGGTCGCCTCATCCCGACAGAGGTAGTCGCGCGCCGTCCCGGTGATCCACCGGTGCTGATCGCCTCCTCCGATCGGATGAAGAAGGAGCTGGGGTGGCATCCGCGGCGGCAGCGGCTTGACGACATTCTGGACTCCGCCTGGCGTTGGATGCATCGCCCAGCCTCCGTCGCGGCGTGACGGACCAAGCGGCGATCGGGATCCGCTGCTGCCGAGAACCCGATGCGAGAGGGCCGAGAGTACGTGTTCTCACTGACCCGGCTGACCCTGGCAAACCCTTGCTAACGAGTCGAACATGTTTTTGTCTGGATGAGCCGACTGCCAGTCTGGACCCGGACACCGCGCATAAGATCAGGGCCGTGCTGAAGGAAGAGCCGCGATCGTCGGGATTGAGCGTCCTCTATACGTCGTACAATATGCGCGAAGGGAAGAGATGTCCGATCGCATCGTATTGGTGCAGAGCGGCAAATTTGTGGCGGACGGGACGGCCAGGGAGATTGTGACCCGGTTCGGTCAGGACGATCTGGAAGATGTATTCCTGCAACTTGCGCGTCAGTCACGTACGGATCTGCATTGCGCCGGCTGACCACGCGGTGCCGGACGGTATGGCGGCGACGGGATCGCCGGCGCACTCCGCGATGGTATGGGGTCAGAGGGCGGACCACCAAGGAACCGTATGAGGCTTCATCGGATCACCGCCCTCATGGCGCGGCACCTCTATCTGTACCGGCGAAGTCTGCCGCGCGCCCTGGAAATCTTTTATTGGCCGTTTCTCGATCTCACGATCTGGGGCTTCATCACACTGTATCTGGTCGGGCACCAGGCCGAGGTGCCGGCATTCGTCACCGTACTGCCGTTCGTGATGAACCTCGTTGTGACGGGGTGGATAATCGGCCTGTTCGCCACGTCGCTCATCATGCGGTTCGGGCAGGAATCAGCGATCCTTGCTTGGAGCATGGTGTTCTTGTTTCAGCCCATTTCCTGTGTGTTCTATCCCCTGGACGTGTTGCCCCGATGGCTCCAGCCGTTGGCTTGGGCGAACCCAGCTTCGCATATCTTCGAAAGCATGCGGACCGTGCTCACAACAGGAGCGCCTCCGCTGGCACACCTGGTGTGGGCCTCAACGCTTAACGGGTTGTTTGTTGAGCGTTGTCATTCTGTGGTTCTATCGGACGTTCGCCTATTGCAAGGAGCACGGCTTGCTGGTGCGGGTTGGAGAATAGCGCGGAATGCGTATCCGGCAGGCGGCGGTCAGTCATGGACCGACCCGCCGCCGAACGGCGCGACGATCTGATGTCCTACTGCCTCGCCACCAGCTGGCGCTGGATGGTCTTCGCTTCGCTCAAATGACTCTGCAAGTCCGGCCGCGTCTGCATTAAATGCTGTTTCAATCGCGAGTTGTCAGCAGAGTCCGCGGTTTTCTCGACCAGCTGAACGGCTTGTTCATGCATCAGAACCTGATCGTCGATATACCGCCGATCGAAGTCCCGTCCCGACTTCTGGCGCAGTTCCTCCATGTTTTCCTGGTGCGTGCTCTTCAGCGTGGAGACCAAGGCGGGATTTTCCGGTTGCACGTTGATCCGGCTCGCCACTTGCCGGTTTTGCGCCATCATTTTGGTGTGCTCGTCCACGATGCGCGCGGCGTAGTTCCGCACTTCAGGAGATTGGGCTTTCTGCTTCGCGAGCTGTGCGGCTTCCAATTCACTGGCGTCTATCGTGTTAAGCACCGCGACGACATTGGCGTCCGACATGGTGCCGGGCATGGCTTTCTGAGCCATGCCGCAACCGGTTGCAAGGGCGCTAACGGCCAGGACGAAGACCACGGGGTGAAAAAATCTCATGAGCGCCTCCAAGGTTGAATGGTTATGTATTCGCTATGTGAGGTGGATGCACTGTCATTTCGGTTTGCAAAATGCAGACCGCTATGCCGCGCGCTTAAGCACCTGCTCCAGGCGCCTGGCCCGCCGCGCCGCCTTCAGACAGCGCCAGAGCTCTTCACCGAACGGCAGCAGGATCAAAAGGACGATCGCGGCACATAACCCGGCCAAATAGACCGGCGACAACGGCGGTTGCTTCCAGGCGAGCGTAAACCGGGGCGCCTCCGGGCCGAGTCCGAACAGCCCGACAAACTGATTCCAGTACAGGATGGTGACAAAGGACACTCCCATGATCGGCAACAGTTCCAGAAAGCTATGGACATGTTGTTCCAGGGGGCTGATGTACCGGCGATGGACTGTGTAATAGAGGTCATACAAGGCAGTCGCCTCGTGGAGCACCAAGGCCAGGAGCATGAGAAGGATGATCAGGGCATTGATATCCAGCAGCAAGCCCATGAGGACCGGGACTCCCGCTTCCCCCAACTGAATCGCATGCAGCACCGATTCCCTTGTGCCGCTGGTATGCTCGATGAGTGTCCGCCGATGCAGGTAGTAGTCCGCCAGACCGGCTGTGATCCACATCGGAAGGATGACAAACAACAGGTAGTTTCTTACGAGTGTCGACGGATCATACATCGTGACCGCTCCATATGGCTTCACCTCTCCTTTGGTTGTTGTACGAAGGTCTCCCCTCACTGTGCACTCGGGAAATCCCTGAGTTTCCTCGTCCCGCTCGCATCTGTTCTGCCGGATGAGATGTCCCCCATAGAGACAGCTTGTCCATCCTGCCACCGAATGCCATGTTTCCGGAGTCCGTGCATTGGTGAGTGTGTCGCGGTTTCTTCCTCTCAGTGAAAACTGATCCAACGAACGCACCAACAGAGATCGAACCACATGATGGCCATGCTGCTCGGGGAACACCGGTCCGTGTCTTGCAGCCGCTATAGGATGCATACGATAGCGCTCCGGACCATGCACTTTACCCCTCATCAGCCACAGGAGAAAAACTGCCATGACGGCGAAGCGACAACCGAAAGCGACCGGTATTACGAACGCGCCGCTCGAGCGTGAAGAAGAAGAACAGGAGAAGGTGCCGCCGCAGGGGGAATCCACTATCGGGAAAGCGCGTAACAGGAAAGCCCCGCCGTCCGAGACGAGGCCTACCAAACTGTCTCACAAAAAGAAGGCGGCATAACAGCGGCATCGGGCTCGGCGCGAGATCCAGTGCCTTGGCGGTGACAGCCAGGGAAGTCCTGAAGGTCAACGTCAGTAGCAATCGAGGGAGGCTCCATGAATGAGACACTGACTGGAAAAGAACGCTATCGCACGAACACGCAGGATATGGATTGGAGCGAAGAGCGGGCATCCGCCTCGCCGTCTCGGCAGAATGTCGGAGACATGCAACGGATGCTGTCCGCGTTCCTGGGGGCCGGGCTTCTGATCAGCGGCGTGCCGCGGCGGTCCTGGACAGGAGCGGGCCTATCTCTGATCGGCGCGGCGCTGCTCCACCGCGGCATCAGCGGCTATTGCGCGCTCTTCGATGCGATAGGGATGGACAGCAGCGGAGACGGCCGGATGACAAACCGGATCGGCCGACGCAAGGTCGAGACGGGACGCGCCACAAAGATCCGGCAGACGATTGAGATCAATCGGCCTCCCTCGGACCTGTACCGGTTCTGGCGGGCGTTGGAAAACCTGCCGCGCATCATGAGTCACCTGGAGTCCGTTCAGACGATCAATGACCGGCTGTCTCATTGGGTGGTCAACACCATACCCGGGGGACCTTCCGTGGAATGGGATGCCGAGATTATCAACGATATCGAGAACGAGCGCATCGGCTGGCGGTCATTGTCCGGCGCCGATGTGGATAATGCCGGCTCGGTCGAGTTTGAACCGGTTCGCGACGGTCTCCAGACGCGGATGACCGTGACGCTTCAGTATGCGCCCCCGGCGGGCCGGATGGGCGCGGCGGTCGCAAAATTGATCGGTGAGGATCCGGAGCAGAAAATCGCCGAAGATCTGCAGCGCTTCAAGCAGAGCATGGAGGCAGGCGTGCAGACCGGATCGCCTCGCCCGTAAGGGCGCGACTGCCGGATCCGAGACACACGACGGGAAGGGAGCACATCATGCCGCAAGTCACCCTGGGCGGACATCCACTGCATCCTCAGATGATCGTCATGCCGGCCGGCTTATTGCCGTTCAGCCTGTTTCTGGATCTGCTCTATGCCGTTACCCGTCGGCAGTCGTTTGCGGACGCCTCGTATTACACCATGATGGGCGGGTTTGTGGGCGGTCTGGCAGCCGGCGCGGCCGGTGCCGCCGATTACGGAACCATTCCGGAGGACCACCCAGCCAAGAAGGTCGGTACGGTGCACGGCGTGATGAACGTCGGTCTGCTGACGCTGACGGGCATGAACCTGTTGATGCGGCGCCGTCGCCGCGCACCGGGACTTTTGCCGATCCTCCTGTCCGCCGTCGGGAATGCCGGCCTGTTCGTCTCCGCCTGGTACGGCGGTCATCTCGTCTACCATCATGGCATGCGGGTGCGCGGGACTGCGCTGACCGGGACTTCAGAGGAGCTCCGATTGCCGGGGGATGAGCGGTTGGAGCAGAGACTCTCCCCGGTGGAATGACCAGAGATCCGGATGGCCGACAAGAAGACGGATAACGAGCAGATTCTCGCAATTCAACCGGTCGATCACGTTATCGGGCCGGAGATCGCCCCGGTGACGGTGGTGGCCTACTGTGATTTCGAGTGTCCCTACTGCCGGCGCGCCTTCGTCATCATCCAACGTCTGCGGGCGCGGTTACCAGATCGTCTGCGCTATGTGTTCCGGCATTTTCCGCTGAACCGGAAACATCCCTTCGCCCAACAGGCCGCCGAAATCGCGGAAGCGGCGGGCGCACAAGGGAAGTTCTGGCCGATCCATGATTTTCTGTTTGCGTATCAAGACACCCTGGATCTCGATGACCTCTACGGATACGCGGCGATCTTGGATCTTGATGTGGATCGCCTGCGGGAGGAAGTGGAGAGTCGAATCTATGCCTCGCGGGTCGCACGGGACAAGGACAGCGGTATGCGGTTGGGAGTGACCGGGACACCGACGTTCTTCTTCAACCGCCAGCGCCATACCGATGAAGAGACGCTCGAGCAGGCTCTGCGGCGCGCGGCATGATCCGGTGCCCCCACGTGGCAGCACCGTACCGGCACTGACAGGAGGTGCACATGATGTGTATGGGACGGTGGGCGTCGGCCTTTGTGTTCGCCGTCCTGCTTCCAATGGTCCCGCAGCCTGCCGAAGCCGATGTGCCGGGAAGCATGTCCTCGCACCGCACAATAATTAGTGGAGTGGTCGTATCCGAGCGCTCGGGACTGCTCACGGTCAAGACGGAAACGGGCGCGCAATTGAGCATCGCGACCAAGGCCTCCGGGCGCCCTGGCCACCGCATTCCCAAAGTCGGCGAAGAAGTGAGGCTCACGCTGGACGAGAACAATGCCGTGATCGATGTGCATCCGAAAAAGGAGAGAGGGCGCCACCGGTTCGTGACGGGCAAGGTGAAGTACGTCGGAAAAATGAAGCCCGAGATCAAGCTCGAGACGGCGGAGGGAGACAAGACGTTTCCGCTTCATCGCCGGGAAATCAAGACGGGTGCCATCGAAGAGGGCGCCTTAGTGACAGCGGAAGTGAACGAAGCCGGCACGGTCATCGATGTGCATCGGGCCGGGCGCCCGCAATGAGTGTGCGGCGCATGTGTACAACACGGATCACACCACGCAAGGAGGACATCGTGAAGAGACACACACTGAGCCTATCCATGGCATTATGCGGAGTATTGGCCGGAGGTGCTGCGGTGGCGGACATGAGCAAGACGGAGCCGCCTCTTCCCGCGCCCGCCGGTTCCAAAGCCGAAGTGGCCGTCAATGAAGGCATGGCGCACTACAACCAAGGGCATTGGGATGTCGCGAAGAAGCATTTTCAGCAAGCGGTGCAGGCGGACCAGCGTTCCGCCGAAGCACATTACGACCTGGCCCTGACGCTGGATAAGGCCGGCGACCACACGAGCGCCATTGAACATTTCAAGGCTGCGCACGAACTCGGCAAGGACAATCCGCAGATTCAAAACTCGGGCATCCTTCAGGCACACCTGAAGCCGAAACACTGAGGAAAACCGGGGGCGTCAATTATCGGGACCCTTCGCACAACCGAAGATCGTACTGTGGGAGCACAGGTCACATCGGAGGACGTCTGGCCACTCAGATGTCAAACGAAGATGAACTCAACGTCGATCAGCCGGTGGCGAACGTATGGGTCGGAGGCCCAGCCGGTGTCACTATGCCGGTTGGGTCACGGGCGCGCCCTCGCGCCGCGCATCCGTCACTTGCCTGTGACAGAGCATTCGAAGACGTCCCTCCGCTCTCTAACGATGGTGCCTCAGCCGCATGGTGTGAGAGCCGTCTGAACACAAGGAGGGTCTAGAATGGACGGGTTACTGATTCTTCCAACCGAGGACCGTGCGCCTCAGGTTGAGACCGGGACAATCCTGTTCATCGGCAACGCCACCGTGCTGATCCGTTTCGGCGGCTTGACGATCCTCACCGATCCGACCTTCATCCATCGCCATGAACAGGTCTCCATCGGGTATGGGATGCACAGCACCAGATTGACGGATCCGGCCGTGGACATACAGGATCTGCCGCGCTTGGATCTGGTCGTGCTCTCGCACTTTCATGGCGATCACTTCGATCAGGTGGCGGAGCGCGAACTTGACAAGTCGCTGCCCATCGTGACGACCCAGGAAGCGGCGCGGCAACTGCAACAGCGGGGGTTCCGTCAGACCAAGCCCCTGGATACGTGGTCGTCCTTTTCCGTGGAGAAGGGCGACGTGCGGGTACGGATCACGTCCATGCCGGGCCGGCATGGACCGCCCCTCGCCGATCTCGTCTTGCCCGAGGTGATGGGCAGCCTGTGGGAGTTCACCGCTTCTGGCAAACCGCTGTTTCGGCTGTATGTGACCGGTGACACTCTGGTGATCGATGATCTGAAAGAGATCCCTGTGCGGTATCCCGATATCGATCTGGCGCTCTTGCATTTGGGCGGAACCCGGGTGCTCGGCATTTTGGTCACGATGGATGCCGCGCAAGGGGTGGAGATGATGCGGCTGATCCGGCCGCAACGGGCGATTCCCATTCACTACAACGACTACGATGTCTTTAAGTCGCCGTTGTCCGATTTTCAACGGGAAATCGCCGCCGCGGGCTTGGAATCCCGCCTTCAGTATTTGCGGCACGGCGACACCTATACCCTCCGGATGCGATCCGAACGGGCGGCCGCATGAGTGCCTCGTTTGTATAGTCATTGGTTTGTCCGGTTTATCTGGTTGAACTAACCAAACCAAACAAACCGATCAACGAGATCAACCTGTTCTATGCGGCGCGGCGGGTGTCCCGCCGATCCACTGCGATCGCGGCATCCGTCCAGTAGTAGCCGAAATAGGCGGCGGCCAGTGCCGTGACGGCGTGAAGCCAGACATCATGGCCGAATATCGGGACCAGCCCGAACATCGTGTTGAGACCCGGGATAAGCCCCATGATGGCCAGGGCGCCGTAGAAGACGGCCAGTCCGCGGGCAAAACGGACGGAGGCCAGCGTGCTGCGGGAAGCGGTGGTTCCCAAGAGGCCGACGCCAAGGTGCACGATATTATGAAGCGCATTGATGGGAAACAGCCCAAAGAGGTAGCCGAACCCCGTTGGGATGGCGAGGTCGATGCTGTCCATCGGCGCCCGGCTCACGAATGGGGACAGAAAACCCAGCACTCCCACCAGCAGAAACGCAATGCCGATGTATTTGGCGAATTGTTGGCTCGTCATGAGGCACCTCCGTTTCCGGTGTAGGTTGCAAGCCATACGCCAATGCACGCAGACCCCGCTTGGCCCCCCATGCTCTAGGGCGGTTCCCAGGATGCGGCAGGGTTCTGACGGACTTTTCTGTAGTCCCGCACGCCAGCGGTTAAGACAGTCTGTCCGATGAAGGACAGGTTGGCAGAATCCCGGACAGTCCCCCGCCGACACAATCGACGCGAATCCTGCATTCATTTGTGTGGCCAGCGAGGCATATCGCTTGCTCCATTTGATCTCGGATTAGGGAGAGCAGCAACTTTTTAAGGTTGGAGGAGAGATCATGAGGATGATCGGCACAGCCGGGGTGCTTCCTGTGATGGCGTTGACGGCGGTCTGCATACTGCCGGTTGAAAGGGTACTGGCTGCGGATGCTAGCGTCATGAACGAGCGGCAGATTCAAGGCCTGATCGAGACGGCGGCCAAGGCGACAGATCGTCCTGATCACGACTTTGCGGCCAACTCGATCCGGAATCTCCTGGAGCATGCGAAGGACTTACAGTTGAGCCCTGAACAAACGGACAAGATCAAGACGATCAAAGACCACTATGCCCAGACGAAGACCAGCAGAGAGGCGGCCTATCAACAATCGGAGATGGAAGCTCTCAAGTTGATCCATGACCGGCATAGCTCGCTGACTGCCGTCGAAACCGCCATTCAAAAGGCGGACATGGAGCATAGCAAGCTTCGTATGGCCGGCGTGGCCGCGCTCCGTGAGGCGGGAGATGTGCTGCGTCCGGAGCAGTACCAGCAATGGCGTCAGAAGGCGGCATCCGGGCAAGTGGCGCATACACGAGAAGGCACGGGCACACACGGTCAGACGGAAAGCGAGCGCATTCCCCCTCACTAGGACTTTGGGCATCGTTCCGGCAAGGGTGATGGACGGCGAAAGGAGTACGTATGCGCCTCATGAGAATCGGGACGCTGTTGCCCGCTTTGGCGGGGGGACTGGCACTGCTGTCGGTGGCCCACGCGGAAGCGGATGCGCCCGTGATGGACGGGGCGACAGTGCTCATGGAATACACCATTACGGTGCCGGAGGCCAAAATCATCATCCCCAAGAACGTCAGCCAGTTTGTGCCGGGCCATCATGATCTCCTCCCCAATCTAGAGAAGGCCCTGACGGGGATGAAAAAGGGAGAAGAGCGACGCGTTGATTTGTCGGCGGACGAGGCGTTCGGCCCCTACGACGAAAGCAAAAAGACGGTCATGCCGGTCGACCATTTGCCGTCCGACGTCAAGCCCGGCATGGTGCTGACGACAAAGGAGGGCGTGCCGTTCGTCGTCATGAACGTGGCGGGAGGCGAGGCGCAAGTCGATTTCAACCATCCGCTGGCCGGTAAGCACGTGATCATCGACGTGAAAATCCTTGAGGTCCAGCCACCGGGCAGCGCCGCCAGTTAAGAAAAGACCGCCCGTATGCTGCGAGAGAAACCCTATCGCGTCAAATCATTCGATCTCCATGGCCTTCAGGGCATTTCCGATCGTACGTTGGAAATGCACTTCGCGCTGTATGAGGGGTACGTCAAGGCCGCCAACGCCTTAACGAGCGACATCGCGGACTTCCTCAAGGACGGCACGGTGGATCAAGAGGAGATGCCGGCCTATTCCGAGCTGACCCGCCGTCTCGGTTTTGAGTATAACGGGATGGTGCTGCACGAATATTATTTCGGCAACATGCGGAAGACGGCGGCTCCGGGGCCGGCGCCCGACTCAGCCTTTGCGCGGCGCGCCCGAGACTCGTTCGGCAGTTTTGAACGGTGGAAGACCGACTTTGTCAGCGTGGGAAAGATGCGGGGCGTCGGATGGGCGATGTGTTATCAACATCCCTCGACCGGGCGGTTGACCAATCATTGGACCTCGCTGCACGAATACGGCAACGTCGCCGGATTTGTTCCGGTGCTGGTCATGGATGTGTGGGAACATGCCTATCTGCTGGACTATGCTCCGTCCAAGCGAGGGGAATATATCGACGCGTTCTTTTCCCATATCGATTGGAAAACCGTCGATCGCCGGGTTCAAGCCGATCCGTTTTATCGGAGCGGTGCCGCCTAACCGCCGGGCTCTTCGCTTTACAGCTCCTGCCGCTTCTTTTATCCGAGTCATGGAGCGCCGCTCACACGAGCATGTGAGGCGGAGCGGGCGCTTCAACCAAAGCGACGAACCGGTCGCCCGAGGATGGCGCCGTGCTCTTGGCTGCGCGTTCGCGGAAACGGCGGCTCGAGAAGGCGGCGACGCAGGCCGTGCTGAGCAACACCAATCCGATTCCCAGCAAACTGATGTCGGCACCCAAGGTGTCGGCCGCCCATCCGAACCCGGCCATGCCGGCCATCGCCGACGCCATGGACCCGGTGCTGAACGTCGCGAAGACGCGTCCCAGGAGAGGCTCGGGCGTGACTTCTTGCAATACGCCCCAGATGATCGGCATGAAGAGGGCGGTGCTTCCGCCGATGATCATGATGAAGGCGCCGGCCACCAGCGGTCCCGTGAGCAGGCTCAGACCGCACAAGGTCAGGCCTCCGACGATCATGGCACGGAAGATCAAATTGAAACGCCCGACGAGGTCTCCTTGGCTGCGCGAGGCCAGCCAGGCCGAGGCCGCCAACATGCCGGCCCCCAATGCGGACCACAGCACGCCGACTTCCATGGCCCCGGCACTAAGGTTCTGTTCGGCAAACACGGGAAGCATGAAAGCAAAGGCGCTGGCGGCCAGGCTGTAGAGGGTCGCCGCGAGCATCAGGTTCAACACCATCGGGTGCTCGTACCACACGAACCGAATGCCCGCCATTAAGTCGTCGCTCCACTTCCCGCGGACGGCTCCGGTCGCGGACGTACTGTCGATTGCGCGCAGCGTGACCGGCAGCAAGCAGAGGGCTGAGATGAAGAATGTCGCGGCATCCATATACAGGACGTTTTGCGCCCCAATCAGGGCAATGCCGACGCCGCTGACGATGGGACCCACCAGCAAGCCGATATTACCCGTCGTCTGCAACAGGGCGTTGGCCGCCGTCAGCTGTTCCCGGCGGACGATCTGCGGCACGGCCGACGATAACGCCGGTCCGAAGAAGGTGGACACCACCGCAAGCAGAAACACCGCGGCATAGAGACGGTCGAGGGTCAAGGCTTCGAATGCGTGCAAGACGGGAATGAGCAACACCAGGAACGTCCGCGCCAGGTCGACCCATACCATGACCGATTTCTTATTGGCTCGATCCAGGTAGACGCCGATGAACGGACACAGCACGAGCGGCGGGATGGTTTGTAGCAGACCGATCATCACCATCTTCATCGCCGAGCCGGTCAGCTGATACACAAACCACAAAAGGGCCACCCGGGTCAGACTGTCTCCGATCTGCGACGTCAGTTGTCCCCAGAATAAAAAGCCGAAATTTTTGGTCGTGAGTAATTGCCGGCCCGGAGATGGGGCGGGGCTATCAGCGGATCGGACGTCAGCATACACGGTGGTCGGCATGGGTATCTCCTTTGTTGGAGGCGATACTGTGCACAGACCTTGCCTGGCGCCAGGCAGTCAAACGCGCACATTGTCCGGGATCCGCTTTGAAGAAAGGGTTCCTATTGCTGAGGATTCGTGCCGGTACGGACAAGTTGTCTCGCGGGTCGGGGTTACCTATGGTGCTGCTCGGGACCTTGCTAGTTCTTCTCTCCTGCATTAGCGTTGGCTATTTCACACGAACGATCAGTTTTGCCAGGCCGTTGTGAAGGCGGCGGGACACGGCGCAGCCGGGAAATAAAGACGCTCGACATGAGTGCCGTCGCACACATCACCACTCCGATGGCCACGACCGCCACGGTCTCGCCGAACCGGCCCGTCACCCATCCAAAGAAGGTGATGCCCCCCATGGCCGAGGTCATGGCGCCCATCGTGTAAAAGGCCAACGATCGTCCGAGAAGATGGACGGGCGACCACTCCTGGAGCACCCCCCATGCGACCGGGGTCAGCACGCCGATGCCTGCGCCCAAAATCACCAGAACCCCCGCCCCGAGCGCCGGTTCTCTGACCCACACCAAGGCAAACAGCGCCGCGCCGCTGACCGCGCTTGAAATGGTGATCATCCAAATTCGCCTGAGGATGGTCCAAGAGCTGATGGTGGTCAGCGCGAGCGAGGTGATGAGCAAGCCCACTCCGAGCATGGACCACAGGTAGCCGACTTCCACCGGTCCCAGATCCAGCATTTTTCTTCCGAAGACGGGAAAGAGGGTGGTGAAGGCGCTGGTGGCAAAGGTATACACCGCCGCCGTCAACGTGAGGAACACAATGGCCGGTTGGCCTTGAACCACGTACCGGAGGCCTTCGACGAGGTCCTGCATGACCGAGGCGACGGGTGGCTGTTTGACCAAGTGCACGGTCGGGGGTGCCATCCGGATCGGTATGAAACAGGCGGCGGCGATCAGATAGGTGGCGGCATTCCAACAGAGCACTTCCTGAGAACTCAGTGCGGCAATGCCGATGCCGCTGAGCGCCGGACCGACGATGATCCCGAGGCTGGTCGTGCTTTGGAGCAACGCGTTGGCCGAGGTGTATTGGGAGGCCCTGACGAGCGACGGAATGGAGGCGGTCAGGGCCGGCCCGAACACCGCGGACGCGATGGCATGGAGCGTGACCAGGATATAAAGGGTGCCGACGGAAAAAGTTTCGGGCGCCATCAGGCAGGGCACGAGTCCGAGCACGACGGCGCGCACGATATCGGAACTAATCAGCAGGGCCTTCTTGGACAGCCTGTCCACCACCACGCCGATCAGGGGGCCCAGGACAATGGGCGGAATGGTTTGCAGCAGGCCGATGACGCTGGTCTTGAGCGGCGATCCGGTGACCGAGTAGACGAACCACAACAACGCCAGTTTCGAGACGCCGTCGCCCATCTGAGACACGACTTGGCCCCACCAGATCAGGGTGAAGTCGCCGGTGAGCAACCAGCGCCGTGTGGACGCTCCCTGTCCCGTCCGCGTGGAACGCGCTCGTGCGTCACTCGTGAGTTTCTCCTCCGCCATTCCGCGGCTAATCTTTCCCGGTGAGTTGCACGCCGGCCGAGTTGACCGCCCGCACGCCGGGCACGTGTCGCGCTGCCTCCGCCGCTTCCAGCGCAATCACCTGGTAGTGCGTTTTTCCGCTGAGGGAGACGACGCCCTGCTCGGACTTCACCTCGAACCCGACGGCCTTCAGGGTCTCGCTGCGATTGAACCGCTCTTTGACCAACTGTGTGATGGCCTCATCCTGTTTCTTGATCCAGGCGTTCCGCACCGCCGCATCCACGGTCAGCTTGTTCACCACTGAAACCACTCCTTCGATCGCTGTGGCGATCTGACCGGCCTTGATCTTTTCTTCCTCGGTGGGAACGGCCCCGGTCAAGGTGACGGTCTGCTTGTCCACCGTCACTTCTACCTCCAGCGGGAACAAGGTGGGCTCAGCCATGAGGGCGAGTTTTATCGTGAGGTTCAAAGAGGCGACCGGCTTTTTTGCAGGTTCCTCGGCCTTTGACGGCGGTGCCTGAGGCGGCTCCGCCGCGGGTTTTTCCTCTTGGGCGGACTTGGAATCGGGTTTACGATCCGCCTCCGTTTTTTTCTTGGGCGGGGCGGGGGCCGCCGCCTCCGGCTGTTTCTCACCCGGCGCCGGTTTAGCTTCCGGTTCAGTTTTCTTTTTCGGTTCAGCCGGGGGCTCGTTGGCCTGCTTCTCCGGAGTTGTGGATTTTAAATCCGGTTTACGGTCAGGCTCCCCTTTCTTCTTCAGCTCCTGAGCGGGAGGCTCGGTGGGTGATTTCTCTTCGGCCGGTCGAGCGTCCGGTTTGGGCTCGGGTTTCTTTTTCAGCTCGGTGGAAGGAGCTTGTTCCGGCTCCTTCTGAGGCTCTTTGGGAGCGACGTTCTCTGCGGCGCCCCCCACGGGGAAAGCGAAGACAACCAACAAGGCCCAGGCGGTCACGAGACTTTTTGACATAGTGTCCGTCCTCCCGTTTTCCCTTGATCACAAGACTCTAGGAGAAGGTTCTCCTAGTGCCTACTAGTGCTCTCCCGAAGAAGTAACCGGCCCGGGCACCTGTTGACAAGGGCCTCCCACGCTCGAACCCAGGGTGTCGCCCAGTTAGGGTGATGTGATCCCGTTGTTATCGTGACGCACACTGCACGATCGATGTGCCCAATGATGTGCGTTGATCGGGTCAATTCTCAAGTCAACGGACAGGAGATCCATGAAGGCCTTACGTGTGCTCGGCATGATCATGGCCGGCGGCAAGGGGGAGCGCTTGCTTCCTCTGACCGCGGAGCGGAGCAAACCGGCCGTTCCCTTCGGGGGGCAATACCGCATTGTCGATTTCGTCCTGAGTAACTTTGTGAACTCGGGGATACTGGCGCTCTATGTCCTGGTGCAATACCGATCGCAATCGCTCATCGAACATCTGCGGGAGGGTTGGCAGATCGGGGGAAGAATCAAACAAAGCTTCATCAGCGTGGTGCCGCCTCAAATGCGGGCGCGAGAGGGGTGGTATGAGGGAACCGCCGACGCGGTGTACCAGAACCTGAATCTGGTGGAGGACTTCAGGCCTGACATCATTGCGGTGTTTGGAGCGGATCATGTCTATCGAATGGATATCCGTCAAATGGTTCAGCAGCACGTGGAGCGCACCAGCGACGTGACCGTGGGGGCGCTCCCGGTGCCGCTAGCCGACGCGCGAAGCTTCGGCATTCTCGAGGTGGACGCGGCGGGCCGCATGATCGGATTTGAAGAGAAGCCGGCGGCGCCGAAACCCATGCCGGGGCGGCCGGATCATGCCTTGTCTTCCATGGGCAACTATGTGTTCACGACGGACGTGCTGGTCCCGTTGCTGAAACGCGACGCCTCACGCCCCGGCACCCACGATTTCGGCCGCAATATCGTGCCGGACCTGCTGGCACGGCACAAGGTCCATGTGTATGACATGCAAAACAATAACATTCCCGGTCTCCGTGCCTACGAAGAGCGGGGCTATTGGCGGGATGTCGGCAACCTGCAGTCTTATTGGCAGGCCAACATGGACTTGCTCGGGGAACAGCCGCCCTTCGATCTCCGGAACCCCGAATGGCCCATTCTCTCCGGTTCGTACAACGGGCCGATGGCCTCGCTTGTCCGGAGCCAAATCGACGAATCCATGATCGGACAAGGCACCCAATGCGTCGGCGCCCGCATTCATCGATCCGTGCTGGGACGGGGCGTCCGGGTAGCGCCGGGAGTCGAACTGGACGAATGCGTCATTCTGGACGGCGTGTCTATCGGACCCGGAACCAAGTTGCGGCGGGTGATCGCTGACCGGGCCAGCGTGATTCCGGCCGCCACGCACATCGGATTCGACGACGACCACGATCGGAAACAGTATCATGTGTCGCCCTCCGGACTCGTGGTGCTGACCCGTGCCTCCTGGACCGACTCCGAGGCCTTGCGTCATGCGTCCTGATTGGTGAAGACATGGCGATGCAGGCTATCCGAATACCTCTATCGACTTACAGGCTACAGTTAAATCATTCCTTCACGTTTAGCGAGGCCCGGGAGATTGTGCCCTATCTCCATGCCTTGGGCATTTCCGATTGCTACCTCTCCCCCGTCACCAAGTCCATGCCGGGCAGCGATCACGGGTACGATACCGTCGATCCTACCCTGCTGAACCCGGAACTAGGCACGCCGGACGATTTTACCCGATTTGTAGACACCGTCCACGAACACCGGATGAGCCTGCTGGTGGACGTCGTGCCCAATCACATGGGCATCGGCAAGGCGTTGAACCGCTGGTGGCGCGATGTTCTGGAAAACGGACCCAGCGCGCGCTATGCGACCGCCTTCGATATCGATTGGCATCCCATTAAGCAGGAACTCAATAATAAAGTGCTCCTCCCAATCTTGGCCGATCAATACGGCACCGTTCTGGAAAATCAGGAAATGATCGTGGAGTTCCAGCAGGGCGAATTCAGCCTGCGTTATGGCGAGCACCAGTTGCCCTTGACGCCCAAGTCCTGGATCCGGGTGCTCGGCGCGGGAATGGAAGAACTCATCGCTCGGACGGGCGAATCGGATGCGTCCGTGATGGAACTGCAAAGCATTCTGACGGCT
>CBDIWQ010000094.1:0-14031 GCA_965285965.1 uncultured bacterium
AGAGAAAAGTGACGAGCTTTGTAAAACTCGAAAATCTCTTCGGGCTTGGCCACCTCATACGGATAGCCTCCGACCCAATCCACGATGTCTCGCCAGCGGCTCATGCCGCGTTCTCCGCTGTGAAACCAGGTTCGAAAATAGGGACCGGGATTCCCCGATCTGAGCGATCCGAGGGCATACCGGATTTCAAACGTCGAAGCCACGGCCAATAGGTAGGGTATCCGCAGGGCGTGAGGCAGACTGTTGTAGCGCTGCTTACGATGCAGCCATCGGCGGCTGAGCGACCCCTTGTCATTATAGATTGCGATAAAGAGCAATCCGCCTTTGGCCAGGGGGCGTTGCACATGGTCGAGGGCTTGCCACATGGCCCCGGTATGGTGCAGTACGCCCCAGGAATAGACGATATCAAACGGGCCGATGGAAGACATGTAATCGCCATCCAAGACCGATTGCTGTTCGATGGACCAGTTCGAGTCGCCTGGCGCGTACCGGCGTCGCAATTCCTTGGTGCAAGCAACCGATTGCGGATCGTAATCGAAGGAGTGGACGGTGGCGCCCAAACGGTGTGCCGCCAGGCTGAATAAACCGCTCCCCGATCCAACATCCAAGAAGCTTCTTCCCTCCAATGTGGACAGGCCCAACATGCGCCGCAGCGATTCTTCGGCCGACCGGATGCGTTCTTCATTCAAGAGGTCGAGGAATCGGCTCCAATTTTCGCCGAACTCGAATCGTCTGCCTTGCTGAACTTCCGCCGCATGCCCGGTGAGCAGCCTTTTGGTGGTGTCAGTCGATGCTTGCATCGTGGCCTCCTATTCCCTCCTCCTACTCTTGGCTATCCATGGTTCCATAGGCACCTGCGGTTCGGTACATTCTAAAGATCCTAGCGGGTTGCGGGTCTGGACACTCCTAGCAGTTCCCCTTGTCCGCTTTTTGAGTTCTCAGAAGCTATACTGAGCGTGGCTGGGTCAAACTTGATCAGACTCTGAATGGGATGGAGATATGCCGACTCGACCATGGATTGTTGTGCCGATGCTTCTCTGCGGCCTCACGCTTATCCTGGTGTCCGTCGATCTTAGGCTCTTGGCCAACACCGGCCTGCAGGCCGCGGGCGGCTTTCTAGAGCAGGACGACGCCTCACCCCGACCCCGCTGGACCAGTTCCCAGGTCCAGTCGTTCATTCCAGCCGGCCGGGGCCAATTCATTTTTCCCGCCCCCTATAACACAGAAGCGGTTCGTCTCACGACGGCCGGTGACTGCGGGGGGACAGATTGCGTCCGGTACGTCGCCTACTCCTACTGGCGGAACATGAACAATCATGTCGGCAGCGACCACATGCTGATTTTCCTTACATTGATGAAGTCATACGGCGGCGGAGGGCCTACACTTTTTCGGTACGACAAGACCACCGGCCACATCACCAAAGTCGGGCCGCTCTTCGAGCCGTCCAGTCGCTTCTCCGCAGAGAGTGGCGAAGGGTGGTATTTCAGCGGCACTATGCCCACCAAGCTCTACATAACCGATGGGCCGAAGCTCCTTCGGTACGACGTGATCACCCACGTGCTTGAGGATGTGTTTGATGTGACGGCGAAGTTCGGTCGCAACCGGACCATCTGGCAAGCGCATTCAAGCGACGACGATCGCGTGCATAGCGCGACCTTGCAAGCGACCGGGAGCGGCGAATACTTGGGATGTCTCGTCTTCTTCGAACGAGCAGGCCGGTATCGCTACTATCCTAAGATCGGCACCTTTGACGAATGCACGCTCGATAAATCGGGACGCTGGACAATCAGTCTCGAAGATCTTGGCGTCAGGCTCGACATCGCCAATCGGATCTTCGACAATTCCACGGGACAAGAGACGCGGCTGAAGGGCCCCTATACGACTCTGGGGCATATGGATACGGGATACGGCTATATGTTGGGCGCGGACAACTATCATCCGCTCCCCTGCGCGACGATCCTCTGGAACCTCGAACCGTCACCCTCACTGGGACCGGTGGTCCACTATAATTTTGACTGGCCTATCGATCATGCGAACCACCTGTCCCATACTAATGCGAAACCCGGGCCCCCGGCATCAGACCAATATGCCTGTGGAAGCAACGCCGACCGATACCCCTTTGCCCAAAATGAAGTGGTGTGCTTTCGATTGGACGGCTCACGGAACCGTCTGGTCGTCGCACCGGTCATGTCGGATCTCAATGCCGCCGGCGGGGGCGATGACTATGGGAAGATGCCGAAAGGGAATCTGGATATCACCGGAAGATATTTCTTATGGACGTCGAACCTCGGCAGCGATCGCTTGGATGCCTTCCTGGTGAAAGTGCCTGCCGAAGTGCTGTTTGGGCAGGCGCCTGTTCTCCGCGCCAATCCGATCACGCTACCGTTCAATACTCCCCCGCCGACGAAAGGCCAAAGGCCGGAAGGAAACCCGTGCTGACCCTCGCGCGCCGTCTAGCCTTGGTGGGCAGGCGACGACCGACAAGGTGGAACGGGCCGCTCCTTGATCTTCCGCCGGCGAGGACCGCTCATCGGGAGTTCAGTGACGGCTCCTGAACAGGCCGGACCATATCAGCCAGATCTTTGGGATACAGCACGATTTCGATGCGCCGATTGGCCGTCCTGCCGCCTTCCGTGTCATTGGGTTCAACCGCTCTGGTATCGGCATACCCTCCGGCAGCAAGTGTCATCCGGTCGACGCCGCCCTCCTCGATCAGATAGCGGACGACGCTGGTCGCCCGGGCGGTTGAAAGCTCCCAATTAGTCGGGAACTTCTCCTTCAGCTTCACGCCGATCGGCACATTGTCCGTATGGCCCTCGATGCGAATCTGCTTGTCGGTTACCTTCTTGAGGATGTCGCTAACCTGTTTCAACACTTTCAGTCCGGCCGGTTTGACCTGGGCCTGCCCCGAATCGAACAGGACCCGGTCCACCATGTTGATCGTCAGCCGGTCGCGGACTTGCTTGATCTTGATATCGCCCTTTTCGATTTCAGCCTTGAGCGAGTTGGTCAGATCGTGATGGGTGCGGGTCAGCCGCTCAATCTCCGCTTCCTTCGCCGCCCGGTCCTGCTCGAGGTGGGCCTTCTCGGCCTCTTCGGCCTGAAGCCGCTTCCGTTCTTCCTCCAGTTTGGCCGCCAATTGCTCGCGTTCCTGCTTGGCATGCGCCGCTTCCTCGCCGAGTCCCGCCAGCTCGCCGGTCAGGGACGAGATGCGCTGCTTGCTCTTCTCTAATTCCTCCGCCAGCAAGGCCGCTTTAGCGGCGAGCATGTTCCGGTCCGCCGCTTCTTGACGCAGCGTGCCGATCTGTTGATCGCGCTCGGAGAGCCGTCCCTCCAAATCTTTCACGCGCGCGGCGTCGGTTTCCAGCTCGCCCGCCCGTTTCTGAAGCTTGGTGATCTCCTCCTGTGCCGTCGTGGTGCCGCCGAGGAGCTGTTGCTTGTCCTGCTGGAGCGCGGCGACCTGGCTCTGCTCGGACTGCAACTTCGTCTGTAAGTCGCGCGCGGTGTTCTGGGCCTCCCTTAGCGCCGCCTCCACTCGTTCCTTGTCCCGTTCGAGTGCGGCGATCTGCTGATGGGCCTCGGTCACCGCTTTTGATGCGGCGGCCTGTTCCTGTTGCGCAGTCTGGAGTTTTCTCTCGAGGTCGTCGGATTTCACCCGCAGCAGGTCGCGCTCACGGCGCAATTCTCCGGCTGTGATCTGCGCTTGCCTGGTATCTTCTTGCAGCTTTCCCGCTTCTTCTTCGCGCTGGCGCTGAGCCGCCAGGGCTCGACTCAGATTTTCGTTGGAGGCGAGGAGTGCTTGCCGCGTCCGGTTGCCGGCCGCCTGTTCTGCTGAGAGTTCCTGCGCGAGCCTGGCCTTTTCCTCTTCCAGAGCTTGGATTCGCGCATCGGCTTGCTTCTTGGCTTCCTCCAGTCCGGCCGCCCCGGCTTTTTTGACCGCCTCCAACTCTTCGACGGTCCTGGTATGGGTCTCAGTGCTCACGCAGCCCGCCGCCAGCAGCGGGATGAGCATGGCGCTTGCCAGTACGTGATGTCGCATCACAGGCTCCTTCCATAGTCTTCTTCAGGCTCTTGCTTACATGAGCAGCCCCTGATGGTAAGCAGGGCCGGCCGTTCGGTCATTTCCCGAACCAAGACGGCGCGGTCGACGACGGGCGTCAAAATCATACCTACGGCTTGCCGCCAATTCGTATGACGCCTGGCACGACCACGCTGCCACCCGGCAATGCCGATTCCATTCGAAGGTTGTAATTGACCACGCCGGGCTTTGTGAAACAGGCGCTCGTCGTTCCATTCGGCTTGATGGTGGCCGACTCTTGGATGCTGGCGAAGAAGTTGGAGAACCCTCGCTCACAGGCTAGGCCGTCCGACGGGACGTTGATCAGATCGACCCTAACCGGGAGCGTCCGTGCGTTGACCCACCGCACTTCGTCCCCCGGCTGCACGATCAAGTCAGCGGGATCCGGCCCTTCAGCGATCCTAATGTCGTGTACGGAGCCGGTCCTGGTGGTCGAAGGACCGGCGCAGGCGGCGATCATCAAAGCGGCAGCGACGACGGCGACACCTCTGGACCATGAACGCGACGTCCATTGTTTATGCATCTAAAACCTCCATTAGGACATTATGATGTGCTGCCTGGAATATCTTAACCGGCTATGCCTACCCTCATTTACTACAGAAAAGCAAGGGGTAAGGCCATGCGGCCGTGCGTTCCGTGAACCAGCGTGACCGGCTTCACGTCAGGCCCTTCGCCGGCCACTCACTGTGATACGTCCTCTATAGGCTTCTTGTGCTGCATACAGTGCACAATCGTTGGCTAACGACACAGTCACCGGAGTGATGTGTCCTTGTCACGCATACTATTCACTGACTCCGGCGCCGAGGGGGTTAGCAGCTTGTTGGGAAGAGTGATGGTATTCATCAGCACATCGATGGCAAGCCGTGGATAGCCTGTCAGCCCCTTGGCGATGGACTCGAGCGGCAAGTAGTGAATGTCCGGATCGCGGCGCGGGCCTTTCACCTGGAAGAGGGCCGTCGACAAGCCCGGGCGATCGCCGGCGAGCAGCGTCCCGAACAGGGGAATCTTCCCGATCAGGTCTGAATAGGCCCCGAGCGGACTGACGGCTACGGCTACATCAAGTTCATCGGTGACCATGTCGAGGGTGCCGGCGGCACTGACCTTCATCACCGGACTATCGAAGACGATATCCTCTGAGGCCAACAAGCCGCCCCCGGCGGTCACTGTGGCCGAGATGGTATCGAACGGCATGCCGTCGCGATCCAGATCCACCCGTTCTTTGAGCAGCGACGGCAGATTGAGGATCTTCAACACCTTGGGGAGCACCGTGCCGTGAAGGATCCGCCCTTTGACGATCCGCAGCTTGATCGGGGTGAGAGTGCGCAAGGTCCGAAGGAACGAAGAGGGCCCCCCCATCGTTGCGGCCAGCCTTCCGGTCCACGAGAACGATCCCCGCAACGTGTCCGCATTGGGATCGAGCACCGAAAGCAGTTGATACACGGGCATGCCGGTGACCTCTGTGTCCATCACGATCTTCATTGTGTCCCCGGCCGACGGAGCGGCCTGGATCCGGCCGGAGAACCGGCCTTTCGGGGTTTCTCCACCCAACTCGCTGAGTTCCAGCTTGCCGGCTCCGACCCTGAGGTGACCGGAGAGCGTCCGGAATTGGAGGCGGTGATAATGGGCCTGACTGATCAGGGCGGTGACCTCTGCCTGACCGGATTCGACCCAATGCCGAATCCGTGAAAGCATGGGTGGTCCCTTTTCGTCACTGTCAGAAGCCGGAAGCAGCCTTGTGATGTCCAGCTTAGAGGATTCGACGGTCAGCCTTGGCCTGGCACTGGTCATCCAGGTCGTGATGGGGCCACGCACCCGGACGTCGCTGTCCCCGATCTTGAAAGCCAACCGTTCAATCATGGCATCGTGCTTATCCAGCAGGATCCGGAACGACAGCGCCCGCAGCGGGTCTTTCAGCCCATCGAGGGTCAGC
This sequence comes from uncultured bacterium, assembly GCA_965285965.1. GTDB lineage: Bacteria > Nitrospirota > Nitrospiria > Nitrospirales > Nitrospiraceae > Nitrospira_D. The sequence goes on from CBDIWQ010000094.1 coordinate 6,009, forward strand.
GCTCCGCGTGTCAACTCGATCCAGCCGGAAGTCGTCCACCGCGCCCAATCGGCGCCCTGACCCTGGATGGAGAGTGACGCTTTGAGCACTCCTTCGACAGACGGACCGATGGAGAATCCATCGGCCAGTCCGGCGAGCCTCTGCGGCTCGATGTTCACGTGCGCCTCGAAACCGGGCCTTGTCCCCAGTGTGACCTCTCCTCGGCCTTCTACGAGCGCCGCCGGCAGGAGCAGTGCGAGGCGGCGCACCACCATCCGCGTATCCGTCAGTATCGTGCCTTCGAATTCCAGCGAGGAGGCCACGCCGCGACGTTTCGCGATCAGGGGCGGGACTCGGATTTCGGCCTCCGCCAAATCGATTGTGCCCCTCCAGGATGGCCGGCGTGCGGAACCCGACAGCCGGACCGTCGCACGGGTCATACCGTTAAGGGCCATCCCTGCGACGAGCGGTAGCCGGTCGTGCACAAAGTCCATCAATTCGGTTCCGTCCGAAGAAAGCTCCACCCTCACATCCTCCAAGCCGGGCGCGGCCCCCATGGCGACGGTGCCTTGGATGTCAAATCGAACGGGTCCGACATGACCCTGCACATGCTGGAGCTCGATGAAGCCGGGCGTGATTCTGACGGCGCCGTTGAGGTGATCGGCAGAAAGGTTCCACTCGGGCAAGCGGCCACCGAGTCCGTGACCCGTCAGCTGCGCTGCCACGAGGGCGATCTGCGGCTCTGGCGTCAACGGACCAGCGACATGGACGGAAAACTGCACCTCACCGGTCACATTCCGCAGATTCCCCACGGTGGTCGCGCCGGCTCCGGTCCCCTGAAAAGCATGAAGCAGCGGGAGCAGGTCCTCCGCCTGGCTCATGCCGGTCAACTGAAGATCGAGGTCCGGCGCCAGGTCCAGGTGAGACAGCACCAGTGTCCCGTTCGACAACGGCACAGCCTGAAGCTTGCCCGAAAGGTTCATCCCCTCGACCTGCACCGGCGTCACAAATAATGTGCCCGACAGATCCCGTAGCGAAATGCGCTTTGTCCCGAGGATTCCGCGGCCCTGTGACAGCTTGATCACCCCTTTCCAGTCCAACTTTTCAGGCTGAGCCAATGGTCCGCTCACCGTGCCGGAAACCAGCTCGAGGGTTCCCGCGAGGTCATGGCTGTTGACGGCCGATCGAACCTGTGAAGAGATCCAGGCTGCCGGGGCACGCCGCAATGCCGTCTCCACACTGACCTGCGAAGTCGAGACTGTTGCGGAAAAGACGGGGGCTCCGGCGCCCGCACTCTCCAGCCGGCCTTGACCGCGAACCACCATCCAATCCATGCGGATTTCCATTTGGGAAACTATGATGCTGTAGCCGGCAGGCATCGGTTCAATGACAGTCTGGGCGGTTAAATCGATGCGTCCTTGCGGTTCCTCGTCGGGAAGTCGGCCGTTAGGCGGGCTGAACCAGGGTGCGGGATTGAACCGATCAAGGTGAATGGAGCCCTCAAAACGCACCGGCGGCACCGTGTGATCCGGCTCCCGGCCGGAGGCGGATCGGGCCAAGGTCAAGGAGCCGGAGAGTTCAACGCCGCCCTCCTCGCTCCGGGCGGTCAAGGAGATGTCGGCCTCGGTGCGAAGCACATTGCTGTCTACTGACAATGCCACATCGTGAATCCTCACCTCATGAGGCACGGCCCGATCGTATTCATCGACCAGGAGGACCTCGCCTCCAGTCAGCTGAAGGTCCGGCAGCCCCCACTGCCATACGAAGCCTCCTTCCCGTCGGTCGGGCTGGGCTGGTGACAGGGAGGGGAAGCGCCATTCGCCCAGGGCGGTTCTCCGGATCACGACATGGGGCTGCTCGATCATGGCTTTCATGACCGCCAGCCGCTGTTTTAATAGCGGGAGCCATCGCAGCGTGAGCGATCCATGGCGGCTCCGGAACGTCACGTCTTTGTGCCGAGGGTCGCGAAGCATCAGATCCGAGAACTCGAGCGTGAACCGCGGGAAGAGGTGAATGCGAATTCGACCCACTTCAAGCCCGGTCTCGGCTTGTAGCCGTTGCAGGATCAATCCTTGAACCGCCGAGTGATTGACGAGGAGCGTCATGGCGGGCGCCAGGAGGATCAGCGCCGCCGTGATGAGGAACCAACGTGGAATCAATCGAGCTTGATTGAATTGTCGTGTCTTACCCATGGTCTCCCGGTTGACGGTGCCGACCTGACAGGAACCGGAGGCCTCCTGCCAAACCCGCCGGAGGAGGTCGGCCTGATACGGGGCATGATGATCCCTTCCTTATCCGTTATCACGATCTGATCGCTCCCACAATTGGACAAAGCGGGGACCAAGCCGCCTGCATTTGTCCAGTATCCATAAGGCGCATTGTCGAGGTGAATAGACAACAGCGGCCTCACCACCAAGGGGCCATCGCTTGGTGGCAAGAACCCTGAAGAAGGTCGCCCAAGTCGCGCTCGGCTTTGGGCGATGTTTTATGGAGACCCATAACGGATCGTGCCTATGTGACCGAAAACCGGGCGCATGAACCATGCGGCCACGCTTCGAGCGGCGACGCAACACGGCGGCCGGACTTAAAGCGGTGTGTCTCCGTACTTCCGCTCCAATCAGCCCGGTTCAGCCGGCACAAGGATGTCATTGCTCTTCCAAGCCGGTCCGCACGCGGACATCCGCACCCGTTCCTGAGGGGGAGCGTTCCGCGACTCACGTACGATGACGTTCTGGGAACCGCGTCCGCTCGTGACACGTAGGGCTAAGGCTGCCGAGCGCGACGCAATGCCATCCGGTCTGCTGCTCATCCGGCAGGGAGGACCTTGAGCCCTGTTTCCGAAAACTTCTTCTCGATCAGAAAGCGCAGTTCGCTGGCCACTTCCCCAGGGTCGGTATCCAGCCGTATTTCGAGCCAGTAGTTCAATGTGAAGATGAATCCCTGGCCGCCAAAGTCATCCAACAATACCTGCGGGGACGGCACCTTGAGGATCTTAGGGTGTTCTTTCGCGAGACCGTCAAGCAAGTCGACGATCTGATGCGGCGACGTTCCATAGGCCACACCTATCCGCAGGGAAAAGCGGCTATAACGGCTTGAGTAGGTCCAATTCGTCAGATTGCGCTCGAGGAAGCTGCTGTTCGGGATTAACGTTTCCATTCCCTTCGCATCCCGGACGGTTGACGAACGAAGACCGATCGTCGTGACGCGCCCCCGCACATTGTCCACCTCGATCAGATCTCCGACACGCATGGGACGTTCAATCAGCACGAGGATGCCGCTGATCACGTTCTTCAATAGGTTTTGCGCCCCGAACCCGACGCCGATGGCAAAGGCCCCGCCCAGGAAGGCGAAAATGGTCAAGGGAATCTTGACTGAGACCAGGCTGATCACGATGAGGATGGTGATCAGGAACGCCTGACTCCACTGGCGCACCAAGTTCGCCACGTCCTCCGTCAGCCCTAAGCGGCTGACGGCCAGGCGGCCGAACAGCCGGGCGAGGTACAGACATATCCAATAGCCGACCAGCAGGATGCCGAGGGCGGTGATGATTTTTCCCACCGTGACGCTCCGGCGGCCCGTAATCGTTTTCCCTTCGACCTCGATCGCGTCTTCGGCGGAAAAAATTTCGAAGTGCCACGCCCTCTTGGCCAGGTCCCAGGCTCGTTGCTGCCATTCTTCCAGCCGGGCTGAGAAAGGCAATTCCTTGCGCTGTTCTTTGAATTCGGATTTCCAACGCTCCAGAAACCGCGTGGCCTGCTCCACTCGCTGAAGCGAGCGAGTATAGGCCGCTGCTCGCTGTTGATGCGCCTGAAGCATCTCGCGAACATGATCGCGTTCCATGCGGGTCTTGGCGTTGCGAAGGCGATTGTCGAGCTCACTGATTTGTCCGGAGACCACGCCCAATTGCTGACGCAGATACTCTTGTGATGCGCCGAAATTCGTGAAGAGCGATGTGAACCGGTCGTAGATCTCCCGGGCTTCGGCCGGCTCGGGCGCATGCGCCAGCGTAAAGCGGCTGTCCCATAATTGACGCTCCCCCTCGACGATATCGAGCAACTGCCTCAGAAGGTCGCCGGCTAATATCAGATTGTCCAGCTGCGCCCGCTTCAGTTCCACCAGTTGCTTAGCCTGCAGCACTCGAGGGGGCATGGTGCCGGATGAGCTTCTGCCCGGCTCCTTTTTCATCTGAGCCTCGAGGCGGCGTTCGCTCTCCCGCAAGTCTTGAAATAACGCGTGACGGTCGGCGATGACCTGTTGGAGTTCCGCCTCCAGGGCGCGGCGCTCCTGGGCCAGGCGACTTCGCACCTTGTGTAGGTCCGCCTCCGTAAACTCGACCTGAGGTTCGACCGCTGCGAGCTGACGCTGGGCGAAGGCGAGACGGGCCTGCGTGTCCGCCAGCTCCTGTTCCACTCGCTTTTTTGACGATTCGGCCCCGTTGACCGCCACGGAGGCGGCCCGCCTGCGAAGGTCTTCGAGATCCCTGATCCATCGTTGCCGGCTGGCTTGTGCCGGATCGGTGGTCGCTTCCAACCGTTCGGACGCCTGGCGAAGGCGTTCCTCCGCTGTCTTGAGAGCGTCGCGCGCCCGGTCGAAACGCAGCGCAATGAGACCCAACTGCGACTCCAGGCCTTCAGCGGCCAGCCGCAGAGAAAACAGCATGTCCCAAAGTTGGTCGGCAAGGAATACCGGATAGGGCGGGGACTCGGGAAACCCTTTCCACTCCTGACTGGTTCGGGAAATTTCCTCGTGGCGTTGCTGCGCCTCCTTGAGTCGCTGCAAATCGTCAATCTGCTCATCATACCCACGGGCGATTTGTTGAAGTAGTGAGCGCCGTTCGAGCAGCTCTTCTTGGGGCATACCGGGGGGCGCTCCATGCCCCAGCGTAGCCGGCTGGCTCACGGCGCTGAGTTCGGCCTCTGCTCTCTGGCGCTTGTCCCGCAGTTCGGCGAGCAGCGTGTCGTCACCGGCCTGTGAAGCGCCTGCGGCCTTCTTCTCCGCATCGCTGGTCGGGACGGTCGGATTAGGGACATCCGCGAAGGTCCGGTCAACAGGCGCGGTCAAGGTGAACAACAGGCCGACATAGAAGACCGTAGCGGCGGCTCGGTGCAAGGCGAAGCGGTGTGATTGGTTGTTTATTGGCATATCGGCCCGAGAGTAAGCAATCGGAGCGCCAGCTCGCAGGGGGGGTGAAAACAAATGGAGTTGTGCTTCGGATGGGACAACCTGTCCCATTTCGGGAGAATGCCGGACAAGATGGCCTTGGCGTAAGAGACCAGTCTACCCGGTGATGGCATGTGGGAATGAGCACGGTTGGAGACCCGCTGATCCCTCTGTTGGCGGGAAGAGATCGTCGGCGGAGAAAATCAGATCACGATGTCTGGAGGGAAGCCGTCAGGCGTTCCCACGACTCACGGTCCAAACGGTGACGGGCGACGGTGGGCAGCCGAATGAACTCTACGCCGAAGGCCCGTTCTCGCACCCATCGGACTCGACCGAGTTCAATCACAAGCGAGAGGGGAGGCTGGGATAGAAACACGTTCAGCTTGACGTAGCTTCCCTGAAGCACGGTTCGATCGGTCGCGACCGAGCAGCCGGTGAGGGACAGATTGAACAGTTCCCCTTCTCCCACGATAGGGGCCCCTTGAAAGATCACCGGATACGCGACGGAAAACCGATGATGCGCTCGTATCACCGCTTCTTGCTGGTGCATCGGCAGGCCTCCAGGACCGGTAGTCTATCGCGGCTGTCACGATGGACGATATCCCTCGGATGAGGGACAGGGTCCATGCGGCTTAGGGCAGTTTTGCCGGAGCCGGATCGGAGGGTAGAGGAGCGGTCTCGGGAGAGCGTTCCAGTCGTTCGAGCACATCCTGCTTGAGCTTGGTCGGTTCTTCGATCCGATTCTCACGCTGAAGGACATTGATTTCCTTCGCCTTACGGATATTGAGCTCAATCATGTCGCTTTCGTCCCGGACGAGTTGCGGCGTCAGAAAAACCAGGAGATTCAGTTTTTCAACCTGACGGCTTTGAAATTTGAAGAGCCAGCCCAGGAAAGGAATGTCTCCCAGGAAGGGCACTTTCCGCTCGCTGATCGTGATGTTATCCCGGACGAGACCTCCGACGACCAGCGTTTGCTGGTCTCTGGCGATCGTCGTCGTCTCCATGGAGCGTTTCGTGGTGGTCGGGCCGACAGGAACCGTGGCAGTGCCGGACCCGATCGTTTGGGCGACGTTTTCCGCGATGGCGGTGATCTCCTGTTTGATTTCCAGGCGGATGAGATCGTCTTCCAGGACTTGCGGAGTCAATTCCAGGGTCACGCCGACGTCTTTTCGCTCGATCGTGACCAGGGTTCCACCGGTGATCCCCTGTGCTTGGCCGGTTGGAAAGGGGCGGTTCTCGCCCACCACGATTTTCGCTTTCTGATTATCGGCGGCCAACACCTGCGGAGTGGACAAGATATTGGTGTCGGTCATGCTCAATAAAAATTGAAGAAAGGCTCGCACGTTGACCGTATTGAGTACCGAGACGGTGCCGCCCGTGGCGCCCCCCGCGGCTATTCCGCTGATTGTCTGCGCAATGGCCGCCAGATCCTCCGGAGGGCGATTGATACCGCCGATGCCCTGAAAGAAGCCGGACTTTCCCGCTCCCACGATCTGCGTGGGATCGGAGCCGATTTGTCTCAGGCGGTCTACGGCGACCTCCAGGATGACCGCTTCGACGAAAACTTGCTTGCGCCGCGAATCTAAATCACGAATGACGGATTGGATGCGGCTATACGCGAGCTTCGTCGCGCTCACGATAATGGAGTTGGTCGCCTTGTCGGCGAACACCTGCACCGGGGCTTCGAATTCGGTCAGGGGCCGGATCGGGGGCCGGACGCCGGGAGCCGCTTGCGCCACGGTCTGTGAGCGAGCGACCAGATTGGTCAGCACGGCGGCTAGGTCCGTGGCATTGGCATGCTTCAATTTGTAGACGTAGACTCCTCGCTCAGGCGGCAAGTCCCCCATTTGAACGATTTGATAGACGCTGCCCTTCGGGATGACTGCCAGGCGGGCCACTTCAAGCGCCGCAACAAACATATTGAACGCCTGGTCGGCGGTGACTTTGGTGGGGGAATAGACTGAAATTTTTCCCCCTTGCTTCTTGACCGTGTCGTCGAGAACAAAATTCTTGCCGGTCAGTTCACTGATGAAACGCACAAAGACCTGAATCTCCACGTCATTGAAGTCGAGCGCAATCTTGGCTGGCTGTGCTTCGGCAAAGAGGGACGGAGGAGTCAGCAACGACGCCAGCAAGCACGTGACGCCGAGGGCCCGCCTCAACAAGTGTGAGGGTCGCTTTCGCGGACAAGGTGGCACAATGAGCATGTTTCCTATTGTTTGTTGCGATGATGTGAATGGATCTGGGAGGATTTCCATCACCAGACGGTGTACGACCGTACCATAGCGACCCGTGGGACACAACATGGAGGGTCGCGTGACCTGGAGGTCCGGGTCACTGCATCGGGAGACACGGTACCGCAGGGCGCGGTTCCTATCCAGTAAAAATAGGAAGATGGGAAAGAGGGTTACTGACCGTCGCGGCCGGAGTAATGGTCGCTTGGCAGCCGGCCGGGAGCGAGTTTGCCTCGCGCGGCGCTCAGGGCGAGGGGTTTGCCGAAGTGTTCCGCTACCGCGTGTTTCAGTAGAAGCCACAAATCATCATCCAAATCGTCATAGCCCTCCGCCAAGGTGAGCAATTCGGCGAGCGGGTGCCGGCCTTGAGCTAAGGGCACCAGTTCCGGATGGATCTCTGTATTGGCCCGAAGCTCATTCCGGAGGGTCTTCGCTTTGGCCCGAACCTCCTCCAGCGGACGGAAGTCCGCTTGGTCGCGGTGAACTAATGACAAAAGCCGGTCAAGGACGGTGAGAGCACGGACACGGTCCTTTTCTTCCTGGAGCTTCTTGCGTTGCGCGTCTGCGAGGAATTGAAGGAGCGATTCCAAGTCTTTTATCGATTCAATTTCGCCCGGTGTCCTGGCGGTCGACGAGGCGAGCAGACACAC
>CBDIWQ010000095.1:0-10377 GCA_965285965.1 uncultured bacterium
CCGGCCATCCCCGCTGCTCGCTCTCGATCCGACACATAGGCCGCCACCGTAATCTTGTTCCGGAACCAATAATCCAGAAAGTCCTCGTGGTCCGGAAACCGGTCATGCGGGTAAGACGTGCCCTCTCCGACGATCACCTGGTAGAGCGCTTTGAGCGGCTCGATATCGCACTCACCGGCCAGCACCAGTTCAACAGACGAACCATCTTTAAGTGTTGCATGGGTGGGAAAGGTGAGACTCACGGGACTAAACCTTGACGTTGGCTGAGGTGTGAACGACGGAGGGTTGGGCCATTCATCTTATGATGTTCTGGATCGCGTAGTCTTCCACTTTGCCCTGAAATTTCTTGAATCCAAGATAGGCCTTGAAGGCCTCGAACAGCGACCGTTTCGCTTCCTGCCATAGTTTGTGATCGCTGAAGTCCCAAGCCGGACTGTCGCCATTGTAGTCTCTCGCGAAAGTGATCAGCTCTGAGAAGAATGCCGCGTACGAGGTAATCTTCTCATCTGAGCAGGCGATAGAGGTTGATGACGATCGCTTGCGAATAATCCCGCTCAAAGCCCCCGTCTCCGAAGTAGTGCTGACGTTGCCGCACGAGAATGACGTCGATTTCCAGACTGAAGGTCCAGGTCGTCTCTGACTGCACTCTCGCCACCTCGTTCATGAGCCTTTGGGGATCATAGTACATCTCCCTCTTGCCGACCCGCACTTGTACTAAATCCCTCCGATCGACCCACGCGGGAGGCTGTTCCTGATATCCGTGCAGCACCACATCAATGTGGTCGCCGCTCGCCACTTCGAGCAAATTCAAAACATCAATGATGCCCTGCGTCGTTGCAAACTTCGGATCGAAGTAGGTCAGCGCGGCCAGTTTCCATTCCGAAACGCGGGGAGATTTGTCGCCAGGGGCCGGGTCTATTCCAAACCGAATACGGGCCATAAATTCCTTCAAGCAGGATGACGATACTTTGGACAAAGCATTTAAAGGGCTGAACCCTTTTCTTGACCCTGCATTCTTTTACGGAACCGCCCTATCATGATATCGGGAATCTAATGGTCGAAAAGAGCCGCAATCCTACAAACCTTCAGGCTGCCAGGTGGCGGGTTTGAAGTAGGCTTGGGATTGCACTGAGGACGTGGCCTTGCGGATGACCTTGAAATGCGCCGAGCATGGCAGGGCATCGACCTCTGCGGATCTAAAGAAGCGCGCGTCGCTCGTTTCCATGCCATCCGGTCGAGGAGTGCCTCGGATGACACGCGCTGCAAATACTGTCGAAACGGCCGCGAGTTGATCGCCGTTGTCATAAACATGGGAAAAGTGCTCGCCGGCAAACACGCCGAGGATGTGCGTCAATTCGACAAACACGCCGGCTTCCTCCCATGTCTCCCGCACCGCCGCATCAGCCGGCAATTCATGCGGGTCGATGATGCCGCTCGGCGCTCCCCACAGACCAGAAGGCTTGTCCTGCACCAGCAAGAGCCGACCCTCCTGGTCGTAGGCCATGACCGTCGCGACCGGCACCTGCAGCAAGTCCGTGCCGATCTTCGCGCGGAGAGATTTAATGAAGTCGGGGATGGGCATGTGAGCAGATCGGCATGCTTAGACGGGTCGGCGTGGGCCTTTATCGAGATTGGAAATGGTACTCATTAGGCGGCCTAAAGCTAATTTAGGCTGATCTAGACAAGAACCGAATCTGCCCTTTTCTATGCGCCTACACACCTTGAATGATCGAGAGCAGAAACAGAGCTTCTGACACCTTTCTTTTCCTTCTCATACGGTGGTTAGACGGCACACCTACGATATCGCTGGCGATTCTCTATTCTATAGGAACGAACGCGCAATTGGTCCTCGCGAGAATGGGTCAGCGCCGTGAACAATACGCCATAACTGCTTCCGCTTCAATAATGCGGCTGTAAGTATGGTCCGTTTGCACCCGCCCTCACAGGGACTCACTTTCATCCAGGGGGAACAAAAACAAAGCAAATGGACCAGACACCTTTGTTTTGCCCTTCAATTTGACTGAATCCTAGAGGGTCGCCCGTGAGGTGAGGATACAGTCGCTCTGTCCTGGCCCTATCCCATGCGGGGCTATCCCCGCATGGCATGGTGGGCGCTGCTTCCCCGCATCCTATTATAAATTCACTCGCTCATCGAACCTCTGGACTTTCCTCGCGGTTTCACCGATTCCATTCCCTCCCTTCACCGGCACTCCAGTTGCTCAAGCAGTCCTCCGTCGGCACGTTGAACGGCGGCTGGAAAGGGGGTGGATGGGGCAAGCCGAAACGAGTTTTGAGTGTTTAGTTTTGAGTTAACCGCATAGCTCTCAAGGAGGATTGTCATCATGCAGAAGGGTCCATCGCAGGTTTCTTCCGGGAACATTACGCCCGCCGTTATGGGGCCGCAGAAGGATACGAAGGAGGTGATGATTTTGACCGGGCTGGTCGTAGTGCTGGCCGGGCTCATTGCCGCCGCCTGGTACTACGGGCTGATGACCGACCAGGTCAGAGTCACGTCGGGTACGGAGAAGGTGGAGAACGCCAATGTATCGGAGATGCTAAAGAAGGCGACTGTGCTGAATCAGGCCGAGGCTTCGACGATGCTCTCCGGCGTGGTGACGGCACCAGTCGGCTCGATGCCGGATATCATCCATTCCGATATCTATTTCGAAGTGGGCCGGAAGGGGCTCACCGACGAAGCGAAAGGAGCGCTGGCTGCGCAAGCCGATCTGCTCAAGCACCATGAGGACTATGGCGTGCTGATCCAAGGCTATACCGACCAACTGGGATCGTCCGGCTACAACCTGAAGCTGGGCATGAAACGGGCTGAGACCGTGAAAGTGGAATTGCTGGCTGCCGGCATCCCGGCACACCGGATCAAGGCGGTCAGTCTGGGAGAAGAAGGGGTCCTCTGCGTCGACATGAGCGATCTATGCCGGCACATGAACCGCCGGGTGCATTTGGACATCCGGAGAATCGGCCAGGAGCACATGACGCTGCCTCCGCCGGCCGCCACGACGGCCATCGATCCGTCCGAACCGGCTACCGATCCGTCCCAGGCCGAGGATGCCGGCTCGATCAGCGAGAGCCTGCCGCCTTCGCCATCGGATCCGGCAGGGACCGTCACCGACCCCATCACCGGCAGCTAACCGCTCGCTTATGTTCGCCCCGGCCTGAACTCTTCAGGCCGGGGCCGGCCCAGTGAGTCGGTGATGACAAAGATCCTTAAGAGCAGGATGGAGCATGAACGCAGGGACGGCACGATGGTACACCGCCGGCGGGACGACAATAGAGCACTGAGCAGTCAGTACGGGATGCCTCACCATGCCGTGTCGCAATAAAAGCAGCGAGCTCAAGAACAGAATTTTTACATGCCCTTTACCAAACCTTTAACAACTCTCCTTCAGACGTGGGCTGTCCGATCCCCGACGCATCCCTCCGAACATCGACTGTAGGTATTCCTCTCTCGGAACATAAACAGGAAACCCAGGATTTAGTGGTACTTCTTTTTTGGCGTGGAGCCTTTCCCCTACGAAGGAAAAATCATATTCGTGGCGCCATGCTTCTACTTACGCGTGAATCGACGGCTTTGCATGAGCGAGTACGGGGCATCAACTTTGCTTATTGGCGTCGCTCATACAGTCCCATCAATCAACGTTACCTAGGAGAAAGCATGAGAGTACTCATTGCATGGTGCAGACGTCTAGGCATGACAGCCTGGTGGTTTGGTGTGATGATCCTGGCGGGGGCCCTCCCTGCGGAGGCGTCCCATTGTACGTTGGCATGGAGTGCGAACACAGAAGCCGATCTGGCGGGCTATCATGTGTACCATTCGTATTCGAGCAACGGCTATGTGGAAGGCGGCTTTAGCTTCACCACCCGCGCCACGTCGCTCACCTGTGAAGATATGGGGATCGGCTACGACGGGCGCCTCCATTACTGGACGGTGACCGCCTACGATTCCACAGGCAATGAGAGCGCGTTCCCGGCGGAAGTCTGGATGCAAATGCCGCTGGTGACCGATCCCACGTCGCCGCCTCCTCTTCCGCCTCCTCCCGCGCCGACCTGTTTGCGAATGGCCGGCAAAAGCGGCAACTGCAAGCAATGGAGCCAATAATCACTCATGCTGTATCGAATTGCCCAACGCCGGTATCAGTCGCCTACGAGGGTTGATACCGGCACCTTCACGAGATCCCGCTGGTCCGGTTCTTCCGGCCTGAATTCGTCTTGGGGGCTCAGTGATAACGATGACAACGATGAGAAAGGCGGGACGTCTATCGTGAGAGGATAAGGGAAAAAGGAAGCGAGCGAGAAGCGAGAGCGGCGATGTCAGTGTTTTATTCGAGCTTGCGACTTCCACTTCCAGGGCGGCACGGGGTTCGGCTCGGCCCACAAACCCTTGCCGGAAGCTCTGGCCAGTTCTTCGCTTTCCTGGAGGGTCCGATCTTTCAATCCGGCTCGCTTCGACCAGGCCAGGCCTTCCTTCACCAACTCATGGCCCACATTACGTCCGTCGGGGAGAAACATTTCGACGGTGGTGCGGCCATGGGCTCCCGGCTTGAGCGCGCGCACAATGACTTCCCGTCCGCCGACGTATGCGGTGGTCGCCCGCTTCGCCTGTTTGCCGTAGGGCTGCCTGGATTCGGGACAATCGATGTCCTGGAGATAGACGGTCTGCGTTTTCCCGTCGTGATAGATCGTGAGCCGGTCGCCCTCATGCACAGTGACGACCCGCACTTTCATATCGGCCCATGAGAGAGACGTGGCGAGGAGGATCCCTGCGAGCACCATGCTGATCGATGAGGAGGCTTTACACCACATGGCCCCATGCTAGCGCGGAGCGGTCATTTGGCCAAGCAGTTCCTGAGAGTCCGTCCTCATGGTCCACGCCGGCGGAACGCAAGGGAGCCGTGGGCCGATCAGCTCCGGCCGCCCCCCGGCCCGGATCCCCTATGTTTAAGCGGATTTTCGGGAGGCGTGGGAGGCCGACTGGCGGCGCCGCGCGAGATGTTCGAGGGCGCGCTCCACGACCGGCTCCAAGTTCTCAAGGTCGATCGTCTTGATGAGAAAGTCATAGGCGCCCAGTTTCATCGCCTCGACCGCATCTTCGACACAGCCATAGGCGGTGAGGATGATGACCACTGTGTCATGCCCCTTGTCCTGGATCGTCCTTAAGATCTCGATCCCGGACAGGCCCGGCATCTTGAGGTCCGAGATGATCACATCCGGCTGGTGATGCACGAGTGCAGCTAACAAGTCCTGCGCCGATTCGAAGGCCCGGACCTGATAGCGGCGCCGAGACAGCCGTTTGAGAATCGCTCTTCGAACGACAGACTCATCTTCCGCCACGAAGATACTTCCTTGCATGAGCGTGCTCCTTACAGTCCTGAGCTTGACTGACCCCCTGCCGGCTTCCTGCCTTGGCTTCGGACTATGGTCCGGTATTTGAGTACCGTATTTGAACACCCTTGGTGAGGACGCGAATGCCCGGCACGTGGCCCGACAAGACTCCCCTGGCGGCGACCGGACGAGGTCGGTTTATCAGCCGATGAGTGCCGGGGAGTGATCCCACAGGGGAGGTGACTGCAGGCATGCAGTGCAAGCTGGAGACGATCACATGGAGGCGCACCATAGCGAGACCATTCGTGCATAGGGCGCGATACAGCAATTCATACGCCACGCTCACGACGAGCGCCCTGGCTGCCGTGGGCCCATGGGATTTTCTAGCAAGTACGCCATGATGAACCATCGTAGAACTACGAGGCCATGATGGCCGTCAGGGACGCGGATCAAACTATGAGCGATACCGCTCAGTGGCAGCAAAACGTAATCGCACGACGCTGGGCTCACTGGGATCTCCCCCTTCTATGACGCCCGGCTAGAGTTTTATTGGGGCAATGCCATATTGGACCGGTTACCGAACGAACCGAAGTCTTCCTGGTGGTTTTCTGGCGAGGTGCGTCGGCCGGACTGGTACCGGGAACTGTACGTGCATGGCAAGTAGTCACGCCGGTATTGCAAAGCTATTTCTTAGGTCCTGACCCAGTCTTCTCGCCTCTTACCTTTATGTACGGTAGAACACATGATATCTGTGCAAACGGTTGCTAACCGCATACTGGCGAGTCTGCCGCAGGCAGAGCGCGGGCTGATCCTTTCGTTGTGTGACGAGGTCGGTCTCAGATTGGGAGACACCATTGACGAGGTTGGAGAGCCGGTCCGTTACCTGTACTTCCCGCTCGATGCGGCGATCAGTGTGATGGGTGTGCGCAACGAACACCACACCGTGGAAATCATGGTCATAGGGAAAGAGGGCTGTAGCGGATCTTCCTTGGCGCAAGGCAGCTACCTCTCACCCGCGATGTCGATGGTAGACACCGCAGGAGCAGCCGTCCGGACAGCCGCATCGACGGTGATGGAGCACCTGCCGCACATGCCGGCCCTGCAAGCGGCCTTGGCCCATTATCATGGGCTTCTCCTTTGCTATACCGAGATTGTAGCGGCATGCAGCCAATCTCATGCTCCGGCACAACAGGTGGCCCGGTGGCTCAAGACCCATCGGGACCGCACCGGATCGGAATCGTTCCTCATCACGACCGCTTTTCTGGCTGCGAAGGTCGGAATATCCCTGGAGATAACCACTGAGGTGCTGGACGATCTCCAACGGGAGGGTATCGTGAGCAGGGGATACAACAAAATCACTATTACCGACCAGGCCGCGCTTGACCTGTCGGTTTGCGACTGCATTGCGCTAAGGAAGCGTGCGATGGATGACTATCTCGCCGGCCTCACAGCCCTCCCTCGGGACTCTTGAGGACAGAGGGATTCACCCATCCCGTTTTTACCACCGGATGGGCCTCTCCGGATCTAATAGCCCACAAACTTTTCGGTCCGGATATCCTGGTCATCCACATGCCAATCCTTGAGCATCGCCCGCAACGCCGCCACCATGCCAGGCGGGCCCACCACGTAGTAGAGCGGGGAGCCGATGTCCGGAAGATGCTTGGCGAGCAGCGCAGCTGAGAGATATCCGGTTGCCCCCTTCCACGGCAGCGAAGACTTTTCCGGCTCCGTCATGGTGCCCACGAAGACATAATGGGGATTCTTCTCCTGCAAGGCGAACAACTCGTCCAAGAAGGGAGCATCCTCCGGCCGCCGGTTGGAGTAGAACAGCACCAGGCGCTGCGGCGACCGTTGCATGGCCGCATGGACCAACATGCTGCGGAACGGCGTAATCCCGATGCCCCCCGCCAGAAATACCGCCGGACGGGTCTGGTCCGGATGCAGCACCAGATTTCCGAACGGGCCTTCCATCTGAACGGCTGTGCCGATGGGCATGCGCTGCAATTCGCGCTTGAACGAGGTCTGACGCAGGCGCGTCGCCACCATGACGGTCTCTTCATGCGGCGCGCTCGCAATCGACAACGCTCTGGTGGTCTGAGCCGGGTCCGGATCGGCCAGATGCGGCAATGTGAGCTCTACAAACTGGCCGGGGCTGAACACAAACCCGGCCGGTTTATCGAAAGAGAATGCCATGGTGCTGTCGGCCACCGTCCGGCGGTCACGTAACGTGACCGTGTAGGTCTTGGAGTCTGACGCACTGTTCATCCGCCCACTCCTTCGGGTGTGGCTCGTGACGGACCCCCCGGCTCTATCGCGGCGTTACTGCACCTTTGCCAGATCAACAACGGTTCCCTCCTCGTTTAACTCCACCACGACGTTCGACCCTTCCGCGATGGGCTTCGTCTTCACTTCCATGCGCTCGAGGGGGAATACTTTCTCACCGTCGGGAGTGTGCAGCTTGATGTGATCGTTCATCCTTCCGGCATAGATCAATTGACCGAAGATGAACCGGTGCACACCGGCCTTGTGCTTCTCTGACCCGTGATGGTCGATTACCATGTTTTCGTCATTGACCCAGAGCGAGACCTTATCGCCGACCGCCGTATCGGCGGGCGCCCGCTTGGTGCTGATCGTATAGTGCCCGAACGGCGTTTTGATATACAGCACCCCGGGCAGGACTTTCTGGACCGTTCCATGGACCTGAAGCACATGGCCGGGCTTCGTGCGCGGATGGTCGTCGACATTTATTTCGACGGTGAAACGATGGAGGTCGATGATGTTTCCCGCTTCATTTAATTCGACCGTAATAGGCGCGCCTTCCTCAAACGCCGACAGCTGTGAGCGTCCCGTTTGCACGTCGAACGTCCGACTCCCCTCCGGCGTCCACAGGGTAATCTCGGTCTTGTCCGGGGAGGCATAGGTTAGATTGCCGATCACAAATCGATGGATAGCGTGTCTTTCTCCTCTTCGATGGACATCGATCACGGTATTATTTTCGTTCACCTGCATGGTCACGTCTTCCCCTCCCGCAAGGCCCTGTGGGGTGACGGAGGACGCAATCCGTACAGTCCCCCATGGAACGTTGACCACCGTGATGCCGGACTCCACCCTGGCCACGACGCCGTGGACCGTCATGTGCGTTGATGTCGGGCCATGCGTTCCGTCCTGATCCGCCAAGACGGCCGTGGCTGCCAGCATAGCGAGGACCATCACACTCCCAACCATTCTTATACTCATTCATATCCTCCTGTCTGTCGCGGTGAACGGTCCCTACTCTTATCCGGCTTTCCTTATCGCCCCAGGCGAGCCTGCCGCTCAGATCAGCGCCTCAACGACTGGCCCAAGGCCAACCCCCTCCCTTCAACGAGGACTCTCCGATCCTAGGCAGCCGACGGCTGTTGTCCGGCGGGACAGTGGACGGCCGGCTGCTCGCCACCAACACCATTCTCATGAGCAGCTCTCTGGCCACATCATGCTGCCCTGCCGTCTGAGCCACTTCGCTTCCATGAAGCGCGCACGCTACCGTCATGGCATACGGATCCACCGCCAGCCTGGATGGAAGAGGCGTCAACAGAGACCGTATCGGCGTCGGCAGCAGAAACGGGAGATCGGTCTGATCCCGCACCGTATGGACGGCATCGTGCAGTCGTTCCAAATCGGCCCGAATCTCGTTGGGCTCCGTGCTCGCACGGCAGTGCTGGTACGTTTCCCACGTGGCCATGAATCGGGCGTTGTCGAAAAGAGGCGTCGGCTCTTGGAATGGCCATGACAGCTGGCAGCCACTGAGCATAGCGCTCATCAGAAGCAGCGGTCCGATAGCGCATCTGGTCGACATATCAGGCAGCACTCCGCAAGCGCTATGCCAAGATCGTCTTACGAAGAAGTCCCTGGCCGTTCGCTTACTTAGGGATGCGGACGTTGGATCATCCGGGCAGCCGGTCGCGAGCAGTAGCGATTTATCATGAGCTCCTGATGTTTCCGCGAAACGCCCAGCATGCTAGCGATGGCAGAGAAGTCCGAATCGGCAGGACCCGGGCCACCCCCGCCATGCCTGCAAGACAGACGGCCGCTGTGCGCGCGCTGGACGATTTCTTCAGCTCTGGATGTGGAAGGAGGACTGAGGACTGGAAATCAGCAGTTCACGGAGGGGTGTACGTCGGCCGCGACAGCCCGAGCTTTTTCATTCGGCTGCGCAGGGTGCTGGGATTGATGCCCAATTCCGTGGCCGCCCCCAGAGGCCCGTAAATCCGCCAGCCGACTCGCTCGAGCGTACGGAGAATGTGCTGCCGCTCTGAATCCTGCAATGTAGCCGATCGCTGCTCGGCCTTCTCTTGGGCTGGCGGCGGCGTCACAAACCGTTCATCAATCGTGACCACATGACTCGGCGCCAGGATCGCGGCCCGCTCAATGACGTTCTCGAGTTCCCGGATATTGCCCGGCCAATGATAGTGAGCCAGGCGCTCCAATGCCGCTTCGTCGAAGACGAAATCGCCGCGCTTGAGCTTGACCCGGCAGAGCCGGAGGAAATGCTCCGCCAACAGCGGAATATCCTCCTGGCGGTCCCGCAAGGCAGGAAGCGCGATGGGAAATACTTTGAGCCGGTAGTAGAGATCCGCTCGAAACCGCTTGTCCTCTACCGCTTTCGCCAAATCCACATTGGTCGCGGCGATGACACGCACATCTACCGGAATCGGCCTCACGCCGCCCACGCGATCAACCAGATGATCCTCCAAGACCCGGAGCAGTTTGGCTTGCACCGGCAAAGGCATTTCGCCGATCTCATCGAGGAATAGCGTGCCCTCGTGAGCAAGTTCAAACCGGCCTTGATGCCGCTGCACCGCCCCCGTAAAAGCCCCCCGCTCGTGCCCGAATAATTCGCTTTCCACCAGGCCGCTCGGCAGGGCGGCGCAATTAAGCCGCACAAACGGCTTGTCGCGACGGGGACTCCGATCATGGATGGCGCGAGCGACCAGCTCCTTGCCCGTACCGGTTTCGCCCATGACCAATACCGTCGTGGATGTCGGGGCGACGGCATAAATT
>CBDIWQ010000096.1:0-3154 GCA_965285965.1 uncultured bacterium
ATCATGCCGGCCAGGATGGCCTCATCTCCAAGATTAAATCCTCCATAGGATCCGGAGATCCCGATGTGAAGGAACTTGTCTTTGACCTTCATCTGCTGCTCCACGTAATGGTGCTTTCCCGGTGCCTAGAATTTGTGTTCCATCACCTGACTTGAGGAACACAGGTGAAGAAAAAAGTCGAGTTTGAGCCCATCCTGAAATGGAAAGAGCTAGAGTGAACCCTTGTGGCTGGAACTCGGCTTGAATGCCGACAGTGCCGTCCGCCTTCCATCACAGCATGCCCATCGGCTCGTTGGTCTGAGCTCCTGGACGACTCCAGGGTAAAAACAGGAGGCAGCTGGACAGTCTGCCCGTTTACCCCTCAAGGGTTGCCTATCACGATAAGAGGCGCGTCGACGACGGGTTGATGCTGATGGTGGCTCGAAGGGACCGACGCCGATGGGACAGGAGTACTGCGGCATCGTGGAAGAAGTTGGACCAGCTTGTACGATCGGTGAGGCGCGGGGCAGTTGGTGATCGGCTCGTTGGCCACATCCGACAACACCTGTCCCAACTGCGAGTATGGCTGTCAGTCGTCATGCCTCCATCGCGAATGGATCAGTCGGGCGCATGCGCCGGTGCCGCGTGCGCTCGCCGGCGGCACGTTGGTCGTCACGCCGGATCTCCCCTAGACGAAGCGAGAAGGAGGATCGCATGGTAGCGACAACACGAAAGATGATGCGCGCGGTTGCCCTCGGCCAGTTTGGCGGCATTGAGCAACTCAAAGTGCAGAGCCTGCCCGTGCCGGAGGTGGAGGCCGGCGAGGTGCTGATTCGTCTCGAATCGGCGGGGGTGGGCGTTTGGGACACGTTCGAGCGCGAGGGCGGATTCGCCGGAGAGTTTGGCGTCGAACCGACGTTCCCTTACGTGCTGGGCTCCGACGGTGCGGGAACGGTGGAAGCGGTGGGCCCGGGCGTGACGCGATTCAAGCCGCACGATCGCGTGTATGCCTTCACCCTGATGAACCGGAAGGGAGGGTCCTACGCGGAGTACGTCGTGGTGAAGGCGGAGCAGACCTCGTCCATCCCACAAGCGCTGCCGACCGCGCAGGCAGGCGCCATGCCGGTGGACGCAATGACGGCACTGAGAGGGCTTGACGACACGCTGCACCTCAAGGCCGGGGAATCGCTGATGATCTTCGGCGCGGGGGGCGGCATCGGCCACATGGCGGTGCAACTCGCCAAGCGGATGGGGGCACGAGTCCTGGCCATGGCATCGGGGGACGACGGAGTGGCGCTCGCGAAGCGGTTAGGCGCGGACGTTACCGTGAATGGGCGAGGAGAGGACGTGACGACTGCTGCCCGAAACTTCGCCCCCAACGGCCTCGACGCTGCGCTGTTCAAAGCGGGCGGCGATGCGGCCGATAAGGCGGCGACCGCCGTGCGAAATGGCGGGCGTCTTGCGTATCCCAATGGCGTCGAACCCGTGCCGAAGTCACCTCCCGGTGTCAGTGGGAAGAGCTATGACGGCATGCCGGACCCGGACGCCATCGAAAAGCTGAATCGCTTGATCGAGGCCGGACCGTTCGAAGTCCACGTGGCGCAAAGCTTCCCCCTTGAAAGCGCCGCGGATGCGCATCGCGCGCTTGAGACCCATTACCTCGGCAAGCTGGCATTGCACTGCCAGTAGCGGATGGACGAAGCATGCAGGCCACGTTCTACCAGATGACCTAGCGGACGGCCGTGCCGCCCAGAGACACAAGGTGAGGACATGATGGCGCATAACGCTGTCGCGGATGTCGGAGTGATCGGTCTGGCGGTGATGGGCGAGAACCTGGCCCTCAACATGTCGGACCATAGGTATAACGTGGCGGTGTACAACCGCACGACCGAGGTGATGAAACAGTTCGTCGCCCGAGAGAGTCCGCCGGGCGGGCTAGTCGGGTGCGAGACGCTGAAGGAGTTTGTCGCCGCGCAGAAGGCGCCCCGCAAGATTCTCATCCTCGTCAAGGCCGGGCCGGCGGTGGACGCGGTCGTGAAGCAGCTCTTCGAGGCGGGCATTGAGAAGGACGACATCGTCGTGGACTGCGGCAACAGTCTCTGGACCGATACGATCCGCCGGGAGCGGGAGTACGGCGGCTCGTGCATGTTCTTCGGCTCCGGCGTCTCCGGTGGCGAGCTAGGAGCCCGTTTCGGCCCATCCCTGATGCCAGGCGGCGACTCCGAGTCGTGGAAGCACCTCAAACCAATTTGGGACGCCATCGCCGCCAAGGTCGATCCGACCACCGGCAAGCCGATCGAGACGTACGCCCCCGGCAAGCCAGTCAGCGACGGCGTCCCATGTACCGCGTACATCGGCCCTAACGGAGCCGGACACTATGTCAAGATGGTCCATAACGGGATCGAATACATCGACATGCAGCTCATCTGCGAAGCCTACGCCCTCTTGCAGAACCTGTCGGGCATGTCTCCGCCGGAGGCGGGCACCGTCTTCGCCAAGTGGAACGAAGGCGACCTTAACTCCTACCTCATCCAGATCACAGCCGACATCCTGCAGCAAAAAGACCCCGTCCACAAAGAGCGATTCCTCGTGGACTACATCCTCGACACCGCCGCGCAAAAGGGGACGGGGAAGTGGACGAGCGTCAACGCGCTGGACATGGGCATCCCGGCCAACTCGATCGCCGAAGCGGTGTTCTCGCGCTGCCTGTCGGCGTTGAAGGAGGAGCGGGTCGAGGCAAGCAGGTACCTGACGGGCCCCAAGGTCGAGGCGTACAAGGGTGACCGACAGGAGTTGACCAACGCCATCCGCGACGCCCTCTACTGTTCCAAGCTCTGTGCCTACGCCCAGGGCTTCCAACTCATGCGCCAGGCCCAACAGGTATACAACTGGAAGCTCAACTTCGCCGAGATCGGCGCTATTTGGCGCGGTGGCTGCATCATCCGTGCAGGGTTCCTCCAGAAAATCACCGACGCGTACAGGAAGGACCCGGACTTGGTGAACCTGCTGCTCGCCCCATACTTCAATGAGCAGATACAGAGGGGACAGACCAACTGGCGGCGGATCGTCGGTCTCGCGGCACAGAACGGTGTGAGCGCCCCGGCGTTCATGTCGGCGCTGGCCTATTACGACGGCTACCGCTCGGCCCGGCTGCCGGCCAACCTGCTCCAAGCCC
>CBDIWQ010000097.1:0-7571 GCA_965285965.1 uncultured bacterium
CTTAATGTTGTCTTCCTAAGACCGCTTGGCCTCCGACTTATCCCTCGCAGCGAGGCGCACGGCGTCACGAATAAGTGACGCCAAGTGTGTGCGCGCCGGCGAGATGGTGAGCCGGCAGTGTCTTGGGCCGAAGCGTCGCATTTCTCACCCGCCCACCCCGCGCTACCAAGGCAGCCCTTTCCCCGCCCGAGGTACCTTGAGGGTCTGAACGATGCGAGGTGCGCGAGGCGACGAATAAGTCGCCTCATGTTTGCGCACGGGCGCGAGATGGTGAGCGCCTGGCCGCTGGCGGGCTTTTTCAGCATCCTGTTAGGCCGTCCCGGTTTGTTGCTGATGCGTTTCGAGATAGAGGGCGACATATTCCCGCACCTCCTGCACGCTCCCGTTGATGAACATCTCGCGAGGAATTTCCACCCGGACCAGTTTTGAGGGGTCCACTCCGCGATCTTTGGCGTAGTGCTCGTCGATGTAAAGACTCACGGATCCGTCGGGAAAGCGGAGCGCGTACAGGGCGGTCGTATCAGCCATGGCACTTCATCCGTTATTTTGAGGGAAGTTGAATGCTGTAGAGGTACCATAAGGTTCGCGGAGCTGTCAAAGCGGGATGCCGGGTCATCGAGCGGCGGAACAGGGGGTTCCACCACTTTCCTTCGAAGATACGGAGGGAAATGGACGCCTTCCATCCTGTATTACCGGCCAGGGCGGCTCGCGAGCAGAACCCGGCGACGCCACAGAATGTAAGCCGTGGAGACCACAATGGCCGCGAGCAAGGTGTTTCGAATGCGTCCGGGTCCGAAGCAGGTGAGATTGATCGCGCCGTTCGTAAAACCGTAGGCGGCGTATACCAGGTAGACGAACAGCGACCACCGCCGTAACCGCATGAAGCCGTATCCGACGCCCAGATGCAGGGCGGGCGAAATGGCTTTGCTCATGAAGCCGGGGAGGCCGTCCAGTTTCGTGCAATAGAACGGCAGCAGGTAGTCGAGGTTCTTGAGGATGATCCATGTATCGTTGAGGGCGCTGATGAGGAGCAGCAATCCCAGGAAACGGATGTCGTGGCCATGGGTCCAGACAGACCTCCAGGTGCGGCGCCAGTCGGAGCCGCCCGCGCTGGGGCCTAGGAGCGCATCATAGCTTTGAATGGCCCACCACGGGAGGGCCAGGAGCATGAAGAAGAATACTTCCGCCGCCCGGCCTGATACCCGGCCCAAGGCCATGCTGATGGCGATGAGCAGGATGGTGCCGCCAAAGGCGGTGACGGCCTGGGCGGCGCGTCGCTGGACGAGCTGGCCGAGACCGGGAACGAGCGCGGAGAGGACCGCTGCGCGGGAGTCGGTGGACGCAGGCATACGCACAAGTAAAACGGCCTTCGATCACGGGATCGAAGGCCGTTCCTCTTTAGGGGGTCGCTAGGATTTAGCCGCCCAGCGTGTCGAGCGTTTCCTTCACGCTACGGCGGATGCAGGTGAAAATCGGCGTGTCCCGCAACGTGTAGCGCGAGCCTTCGGTTTCGCGCAACGCCATCACGAGGTCCAGGAAATCCTCGGGTTTATCGCTTTCGAACGCCACGACCCATTCCTGATCATCCAATCCAAACGAGTAGGTGGTGTTCAGCTTGACCGACGGAAACCGGTGACCCACTTCAATATGCTCGTCCATCATGCCTTGACGGGCGGCCTTGGTGAGCAGGAACCATTCCCGCGTCTTCAGGAAAGGATAGACGAAGATATATTTGCTCTTGCCCGGGACCACGGTCAACCGCTTGCTCTCCTGGCCCTCATGGGTGTGGTGATCGACGTAAATGGAGCGCTTCGTCATCGAGAGATAAGAGTAGGGCGTGGTGATGTACTTGCCCAGTCCGGAGGCGAGGATCTTGGCGCTCATCTCCTGAAACAGTTCCAGCTCGTAGCTGATGCGCCAGAGCATGATGTCGCAATCGCCCCGGATGCCCACCGTCGAGTAGGCGATCACGAGCACTTTGCCGGCATAGTCCTCAATGGCGCGCAGAAACTCCTGCTTGCCCTTGGTGCGTTCATCTTCCGGGAGACGCCGCCAAGCCGGATCGATCTTATAAAATACGAAGTTCACATACTGGCGTTTGGGGGCCTGCGCTTGTTCGGGGGCTGACATGGATCCTCCGTATAACGTCTTGAAAATGCGTATTAATGAGCCTGCAATCTGTAGCACTTCGGCTTTTGTTTTGTCAACGGGGCGCACAGACGTTTCTCTCTTCGTTGACAGGGAAAACCCCGATCTGGTACGGCAAGGCATGAGATGCCGAACGATGACATCGGTTTTCTCAGTGCTCGGCATCCTGCTCGGTCCCGTTCCGCCCTCGCCGGCGATTGATTCGCAGCCCACTCAAGAAGCGATTCAGGCCGCGCTCGAACGCGGCAAGGAAGCGGCGCAACAACACCGGCCGCCGGATTCGTTTTACGTACGGTTTGGCTCGGCGGATGACGTTCATCCCAACGGCTTCCTGGTGACGAAGCTGGGAGCCCTGTCCGTCATGGCGACCCATATGGCCCTGCGCGGTCTGACTCCGAGCGAGGCTGATATCGTCCAAGTGCTGGAGACGCCCACCATGCTCGTCAGTACCGTCATCTTCGGCAACTCGCCGGCTTTTGCGGTGGACAGTTATATGGTGCTAGATCAAGGTGGAAAGACCATCAAGCCGGTCACGGTCCGTTTCGACGGTCGCGCCAATCGCAGTCCCGCCTGGCCGGATGCTCCCCGCTTTAAGGCCAAAGTCGTCGCGTCGTTTAACTATGCCGATTTCGACCCGACCGCCAAAACGACCATCACGGTGTTCCCGGCGAACGGTGGGGAAGTCTCCTTCCCGCTCGACTTTGCGCAGGTGAACTAGCTAGGCTCTCCTTCACCATGCCTCGCCCTGCGTCATCCTCTCGTGTGACCATCGCCGAAACCGTGGCGGTCGGGTCCGAACTGTTGATCGCCGGCCGTTCGGACAGCAATTCTCTCCGTGTGGCGGACGCGCTGGCCGCGCTCGGCATTGCCGTGCGGTTCAAATCCATCGTGGGAGACGATGAAGCCGATATCATGACGGTGTTGACGCAGGCCGTTTCACGCGCCGGCGTGGTCATTCTCACAGGGGGCCTCGGGCCGACAGTGGACGATGTCACCCGGGAGGCTATCGCCAAAGCGGCGGGCCGCCGGCTCGCTCGTCGCAAGGAAGCGCTCGACGGCATGACGGCCCGGCTCGCCCAATGGGGACGGACGCCGAACAAGGGGCAACTCCGCCAGGCGCTGATTCCCTCTCAGGCCACGGTGCTTCCCAATCCGGTGGGGTCCGCCCCCGGCTTCTGGCTCACCTGGAAAGGCGCGACGGTGATCGCGCTTCCGGGCGTGCCGCGCGAGATGGACGCGATGATGACCGCCTCTGTCCTGCCGCTGCTGGCCATGCAGCTGGCGCAGCGACTCAAGACTCGTCTCCGGCCGGTCACCCGGATGACGTTTCACACGTGGGGATTGCCGGAGGCGGATGTCGATGCACGATTAACCGGACTGGTGTCCCCGCGCGCTCCTGTCGATCTGGGTCTGCTTGCGTCCCCCACCGGGGTCGTGATCTCTCTGACGACGAAGCCCCAGGCTTCCCCTGCTTCGATGGTGAGTGCCTTGGCCGATGGCGTGCGATCTCGGCTGGCCGAGTGGCTCTACGCGGAAGGGGCCGAGACCATGGAGGAGGTGGTGGGACGACTCTTGACGGAGCGGAAGCTGACCGTGGCTACCGCCGAGTCCTGTACCGGTGGCTTGATCGGTCATCGGTTGACGCAGGTGCCCGGCTCGTCCGCGTACCTGGACCGCGGAGTCATTTGTTACAGCAACCGGGCGAAGAGCGAGTTGCTCGGTGTGTCACCCGGTTTGATCGAGACGCATGGCGCGGTCAGCGCCGAAGTCGCGGCGGCGATGGCTCGCGGCATTCAGGAGCGAGCCGGCGTATCAGCCGGGGTGAGCGTAACCGGCATCGCGGGACCCGGCGGCGCCACGCCGACCAAGCCGGTGGGGCTGGTCTATATCGGCCTGCAGGCAGACGACGGCCGGTCGATTACCCGGGAATATCGCTTTCATGGCGACCGATCGGTGATCAAGCAGCGCTCTTCGCAAGCCGCGCTGGATCTGGTCCGGCGTTGGGCGCTCACACGGAGCCTCCCATGATCCGGACCTTCCTGGCCGTTGAGGTCAGTGCGGCCCTCCGTGCCCGCCTGGCCAACCTTCAGGAGGACGTCCGGGCGCAACTCAACCGCGATCTCACGAATGAGGTCCGCATCGCCTGGGTGCCGCCGCCCTCCATTCATTTGACCATTAAATTTTTGGGCGACACCGATGAGGACCTGGTTGCTCCAATGCATCGTGCGATCGAGCAAGCGGTCAGGCCGCATCTGCCGCTTCATATTCCGCTCGAACGGATGGGCGTCTTTCCGCGGGCCCAGCAGCCAAGAGTGCTGTGGGTCGGACCTCTCGAGCGATGGGCACAGAGTGACGACGCCCCGAGGCTCCGGGCTCTCCATCAGGCCGTGGAAGCTGCATGTCATACATTTGGCTTCGCGCCGGAGGGCAGACCGCTCAGCCCGCACCTCACATTGGCGCGCATCAAAGCGGGCGAACGCCGGGTCGGACAGGCGCTGACGAAGAGCGGGGTTATGGATCGGCCGGTGCTGCTCGAAGTTCTCCCGGTTCTGGCGATTACGATGATGCAAAGTGAATTACGGCCGACAGGCGCTGTCTATACGCCGGTATGGCAGTGTTGAGATCGGTCTACGCATAGGCCCAGAGCCCTTACGTCCTCGTCATTATCGCCGGATCCCGCCGGACTCCGCCGCCCATATTCAACACACGATTCAACGTGAGGCCTTGGCCCAAAATGGAAAACACGACCACCATGTAGGTGATCGTGACCACGGCATTGCGCATCGGGCCGGGCGGCAAGGAGAGGGCCAGCGCCACCGACACCCCGCCGCGGAGACCGCCCCACGTCAGCAGGGTGATCGTCTTCCGGTCGAAGTCCCGGACGAGACTCAAGCCTTTGACTTGAACGACGACACTCAGCCAGCGCGCCGCCAACACCAACGGAATCGCAATCACACCGGCCGCCAGGTACGACGGCTCAACGTGCAGAACGAGGACCTCCAGACCAATGAGGACAAAGAGAATGGAATTCAGCAACTCATCGAGCAACTCCCAGAAACTGTCGAGGTATTCACGCGTCGTTTCCGACATGGCCCATTGCCGTCCGTGGTTTCCGATCAGGAGCCCCGCCACCACCACCGCAATCGGGCCGGACGTATGGAGCAGATCGGCCAGCCCAAAGCACCCCATCACCAGCGCCACTGTGATCAATATTTCAGCTTGATAGTTGTCGATGGAGCGAAGCATGCGGTAGGCGACATAGCCCAGGCCGAGACCGAGCGTCGCTCCGCCGAGGGCCTCCTTTGCAAACAGCACCGCGATATCCCCGACATCGACGGACGGTTTCGGCAGCAGGTTCAAGGCCACCAGAAAAATGACCACCCCGACCCCGTCATTGAACAACGATTCACCGAGGACCTTCAATTCGAGCGCTTTGGGCAGGCGCGCCTGACGCAAGACACCCATGACGGCGATGGGATCGGTCGGGGCAATGAGGGCGCCGAAGAGCAGGCAGTAGAGAAACGGCAGCGGCATGCCGACCAGGTCGAACAGCACATAACCCAGGCCTGCGGTGATCAGGCTGGACAGGATCGTTCCGAGGATGGCCAATGTGGCGATGACCCACTTGAGGTCCAACAGTTCGTCGAGATTTACATGCAGCGCCCCGGCAAACAGCAGGAAGCCCAACATGCCGTGCATGAGCGCTTCATTGAAGTCGATGCCGCCGATGAATCGTTGGGCCTCCGCTTCGATGCCGAACCCCAGTTTGCCCAACAACAGGAGGACGAGAGAAAATACCAGCGCCACCGCCATCAGTCCGATCGTCATAGGGAGCTTCAACCACCGGTGATTCACATAGCTGAATAAAGCGGCGAGGCAGATCAGAATCGTCAGCGTCTGAATCATAGGCATATGAAAGGGGTCCCCTTTAGGTCACGATGATGTCATTCCCGCCCGCGTATTGACCAGGCAACCCTTCATTGCTCTTCGAGGCCTCGTCTCGATTGAAGAGAAAGTGCCCCTGGTTCACGCTCAGAAGAGGCGGCTGCGTCCGTGCTCGAAGCGGCCGAACCCGCTCCCTCCGACGTCGGCGATACGGAACGATCGGCGTTGTGGTCTCAGGGAGATATCGCTATCTCATTTCACGGGAGGAATCAGACCGGAGTCGGCAGAGCGGGCAGCGCGAACGCGAACTGCTCACCAGCCGCCAGATTCGGCCGAGCCATCCCTGCCTCCGGGAAGGAATGCCGGCGGGCAGACACAGGGGACATGACGCCTTGTCCCCGTCTCCGAATTGCAATGGCAGCTGGGAATGGCTCGAGGCCGACGTGTCGCAAAGCGGGGCGGTTTCCTCGTGGAGGAAGTTCCCGGTCTTGTCTTCGGCCGGCGTCATCGCTCAGTGCCGGCGTCGCAACAGGCGGCGGGCATCCCGCACCTTGAGGGGCTCGACGAACTCATCGTGCGTCGACGGTGCGCACCGCCTTGACGATCTTGGCCTGTCGGATTTTATCGAGGAAACGATCCGGTGCTTCGGCGGGATGGACGATCTCGACCGCCTGCCATCCATCCGCGAGGGTGCCTCTGCGTCCCTGCACTTCGCGCACCAGCCGTTCGATGCTGTCTTCGCTGGTGCCGTCCTGGAAGGTCACCCAAAACAACAGGGGCTGAGGCTCCTGATTCCGGCGTCCTTCGGCGATCTGGGGCGCAAGAGGTTCATCCCGCCGCTGGGCCAGGTCGCCGCTGCCGGCCTTGGACGGGGTAGCCTTCGACACATCCATCCCGGCTGCTTTCAACTGTTGCTTCAGTTCCTGGTTCCGCCGTTCAAGATCCAACCGTTCCTGAGCCAGACGATCGTTGGCAATCGTGAGGCTGTGGATCTCGGCCTGCAGCTCCTCCTGTGCGTTATGGGTCTTGCTCATCAAGAGGCGCGACATGCGATCCACCTCTCGACCGACGCCCTTGTCGCGCTTCTCGATTTCCCGTTGCACGGTGACGACGCCCGAGGCCACGGTTTCATGAGCGGTGGAGAGCTTGCCGATCGTCCGCTGCAGCTGGGCCATGTTTTGCTGCTGCGTCTGCATGGTGTCGATGGCTTTCGATTGCATCTGCACGAGGTCGGTCAGCCGGCGTATGTCATGGCGGACACCAATAAAGATGGCAAGGTCACTAAAGAAGAATGGGACAATCATCACGACGCCATGTTTGAGCATATGGACGCCAACAAAGATGGGGTTGTTGAAAGTCGGAGGCCAAGCGGTCTTAGGAAGACAATGCGCCACTTCAACTCCTTGGCTCACAGAACGACATGGCTACGATCCGACTTGTGCTGTCATGGCGGACACCAATAAAGATGGCAAGGTCACTAAAGAAGAATGGGACAATCATCACGACGCCATGTTTGAGCATATGGACGCCAACAAAGA
>CBDIWQ010000098.1:0-7068 GCA_965285965.1 uncultured bacterium
GTGGCTTGATATGCTCGAGCCTCAGCGGCTCTCTTAAGAGCGGATTATCGAGCAGATAGATCTGACCGACCGACAGGTAATTGGCGGCCCGCCAATACGCGTCCATCAACTTCAGGGGCACTTCGTCCGGCAGCTCGGCGTCAGCAGTGTCGCGCATAGCAGTCCTTTCCATAAATATATGTACCGGTTCGTGAGGGCTCGAGGCATACCACCTCTATCCCTCCCCCGCAGGCGGGAGACCACCTCGGATCGTTATGTCGTTCACACGGCACGAACAGCAGTGCCGCGGCGGATCCACACTACCGAACTGCCCATGCAAACAGCGCACGCAATCCGCCGTAGCTCACAGTCGAACGCGCCTGGTGCAATCATGGAATGTAGACGACTGATGCTTGCAACGCAACGGACGACCGACAGATCCCCCAGCCGGTTGTTCGAGGGGCATCCCTTGAAACGGCTCCCTGCATCTTCCACCATAAAAAGCGTTCCGGCTCGCTATGACGAAACCGACGAACCATCATCCGCGCCGCATCTCCAGCAGGACTTTCCCGCGAGGATGGCCTTCTTCGAGTAGCCGGAACGCCTCCACCGCCTCGTCCAGCGGGAAGACCCGGTCCACCTGGATGGTGATGACGCCGTTGTCGACGAGGTGCGCTAACCGCTTTAACACGTCAGTGGTGACCTGCGTCATCTCTCCGATGGCCGTCACCTCATATTGTTTGGCCAGCGCCGGATCCGGTTGTCCTAACATCGACACGAGGGTGCCGCCTTTTTTGAGGATCTTGAACGACTTGGTGGCCGTCTCGCCGCCGATCGTGTCAAACACCGCATCATACTGTGTCAGCATCTCTTCAAAGGCTTCCGTCTTGTAGTCCACCACTGTCTCAGCGCCCAGCCCCTGAACATACGCCCGATTGTCGGCGCTCGCAGTGGTCGCAACCGACGCGCCAATGGACTTCGCCATCTGGATGGCCACGCTGCCTATCCCGCCGGCCCCGCCATGGATCAGAATCTTTTGGCCCCGCTCCAACTTGATGTGCTGTTCGATCGCCTGCACGGCGCTGGCGCCGACTAGCGGCATAGCAGCAGTCCGGCTCAGGGGCACCTTCTGCGGCGCGGGCGCCACGGTCGATGTCCGGGCCGCCACAAATTCCGCGAACGAACCGGATCCGCCGGAGACCACACTCGCGTATCCATAGATCCGGTCGCCGGCCTGGAGGCCTGAGACTGATGGTCCCACCTCCACGACGACACCCGACACGTCGCCTCCCAACGTGGCCGGCATGGTGAGCGGCAGATGCTCCTTGAGATATCCGGCACGGATTTTCCAGTCAATCGGGTTGAGGCTGGCCCCATACACCTCGACGAGGACCTGATTCTTCCCGACCACGGGCTTGGGTGCATTGCGGGTCAGTTCCAGGACCTCTCTTCCACCATACTGCTTCATCTGTAGCGCGTTCATTCGGGCCCTCCTTTCCATCAGTTGCTGCCGTCAGGACCAGCGGCAATGGTTGTTCAAGCGCTCTGCCAACGGGGGCCTTTGCTCACGAGGGCTGTGTCCGTGCGCTCCATTTCGCATGCGCTCCATCAAAACGACAGGTACAGGCCAAAACCGACCGTCTCCACCTTTTGCGAGAAGAACTGCCCATAGGGACTGAAGCCGTGATAGTAGTTCAGCAGTAAACGGATGCGCCGGTCGCTGCCGGGCCTCGACCATTCCAAGCCGCCGACCACATTGGCATTGATGATCCAATGCAGTTCCTCGAACGCCTTAAAGTCCGCCCCGAGCACCGGGATGAGGCGGAGTCTGGCAGCGGTAAAGGCCGGTCCCCGCAGCTCGGCTCCCCACTGCACGCCATTTCTGTCCAGAGTGGCCGGTGCCCGGTGGAACAGCGTGCTTCCTCCTGCATAAATACGACCCCACCCTCCGGGCGCATCGAGAGCTACGATCGCCTCGACCGCTTCGTAACTGAGGTTCACGCGCGGGAACCCGGGATTGCCCAGCAAAAACTCATCGCCCAAATGGCTGCTCTGATGATACACGCGCAGGCGGGTCGAGAAGAGTCCATGACGCCAGGAAATGGGAAAGCCGATCACATAATCGGCATTGACGAGATCGATGGACGGGGCATCCATATTGAACTGCGCAAACACGCCGCCGAGAATGCCGATCTGCCAGCCGTTGCACCCATCCCGGCGTCCCACGACGCCGAAGTCCTCACCGAACCCGACCGATCCGACATTGACGGACGTGTTGTTCGTGCGGACCCGCGTCGCCTGCCAGGCAGCAAAGAACTGCGGCTGCTTGGGATCAGCGAGAAGCGGGCGGAACACGTCGTTCTCCGGAAACGCTTCCAGAGGCGCCGAGCCGGCCGCCTTGGAGGGCTCCATGCCGATGCCTTCAAATCGGCAATCGGCACGGGACTCCTTGGGGCTTCGTGCCTCTTCGGCCCCCACCGGGACAGCTTGAAGCATCCCTATCATCATCGTAAGCATCGCACACCATGAGAACCATGAGTGACACCACGGGCGCTCCTGACCGCTCCTTCGAATCATAAGACTGTCCTTGACGAGCCGCAGCTGCCTTCCCCGGCCCAGTGTTCCGGCGGCACGCTGTACTTGTTGCAGTCGGGTTTGTGGAGGATTGGTCTCTCATTCTTTCGTTGTTGCACGTGTCAGCGCATTCATCACAGCCCATGCGAGGCTCATGCATCGAGCGATAAATTCTCGGCTCCGAATCGGCATCGCCGACCGGAACACCAAGGATCATAGTGATCACTGCGCTAAGGAAGTGCAGCACTGGGCATGTTCTGGATGCGCCTATCCTAGTAGGCTCGGCAAATGTGGTTAACAAGTAATCCCCCGAGCATCATGCCGGCGTGAGACGCGAATTCGGTCTGGTATGCCGCGAACAGTGCCTTAAACGACGGTGAGTCAGGAAGCACGAGACCGACGTCCGTTGCATACTGATTCCGGCGGCCCAATCCACACACCTGCAAGGAGTCTTGTTGCCGGGCAACACTTTCCCGAGTAGAAGGCGTCCCCCGGCACTCTGCGTTGTCGCCTTATTGGCTGCTGAGGGATTGCCGGAGGTCCTCCTCCAGGGCGATCAGGAGAAGCCGCAGCGCTTCATTCCAGCCGGCGACCAGTGCCTCACCCGAGGGGTCTGTCACGGCCACTTCGTTCCGATACTCTTGATGCAGCACGACCTTGGCCGGCCGAGCCGTTTCGGCCAGGAAACATTGGACCCCAAGGACCGCCTTCGGCGGAGCCGTTCGGTAATCGCCATAGAGAGCGGTCACATTCCCCTCGAGGCTATAGGTCCCACTCACCGGGCTTGAGGAGTCCGTCACATAGCGAAACTGGCCGGTCCTGGCCAGCCAGTTGAGTACCTGCTGGGTCAGCATGGCATTGGGAGCGATAAACCACGCATTGTAGAAGTCGGCTTCGTACCGTACGTCGCTCAGGCGATAGACGAATTCCCTCCCTTCAAACGCAGGGGAGATCCGGAGCTTGCGCACCTTGAGGACGGATGGTACGGCGGGCGGACGAAACTCGGTCGAGCGTGCGGCTTCCAAAGCATAATAGTGCTTTTCCGGATAGCTGGCGTTCAAGCTGACGCAGCCGCCGAGCGCACAGAGGGCGAGCCCTATCCGGAGCACGGCTCGCATCACCGGCGGGCTGCCCGGGCAGGGGGCGGCGGGTCGCCGAAGAGCACGTGGGCCGGATAGCGCTTCGCATCCTCGGTCGTTTCCCGCAGGTTCTCAGACACCACCCTGAGGTTCTCAAATGTCTCCGCGAGATCTTCATGCTTGGTTGAAAGAAGGGTGTCCACTCGATGCACGCTGCGATTCACACGCGTGAGGGTGTCGGGAATGCTCTCCGACCAGCGCATGAGTTGTTTCGACGCCTGTGAGACCTCCGCGAGAAGATGTCGAGTGTCCTTCAGCGTGCCCGCCGCGTCGACGATCATGGTCTTGAATTCAGGGCTCTCGACGAGTCCGCGCATCTGCCGTGCCGTCTCTTGCAGCTCAGACAGTGCCTGCCCTGCCTCGCCGCTCAATTGCTGTAGATGAGACTCTTTGATCAGCGTCGTGACATCGAGCAAGAGCGAATCAAAATCCCCGGTGATCTTGTGCAGGTCCGCCTGTTCCAGGTCTCTGGCGATATTGTGCAGCGCGGCCCCCAACACCGTGACGGTGCTTGGAGCAGACGGCACGTACTCGACTTGCGGTGTCCACGGGACGCTCATCACCGGATATTCCTTGGGGTCGAGGTAATCCGCATCCAGATACACGACACCGGTCACGCCTTGCGAAGCCAGTCGAACCCTGAGACCGGCGACAATGTTGCTGGCACGCGTCGCTTTTTGTTCTTCCTCGGTCAGATGCATAGCGATCGGTGAGCCGGAGCCTGCCACCACTACATAGCGACCGTATCGCAAGAGCTCTTCCCTGCTGAGTGCCGATCCATATTCATTGCCCACAAAATCAATCGAGTCGACTCTGCCGACCTGCACGCCGCGATACTTGATCGGCGCACCCACGGCGAGGCCCTGGACCGATTCATCAAAATACGTTTCCCAATGCACCCGGTGCTGGTTAAACCACTTGCCTCCGCTCAACACGACGATCGCCACGATGACGATGGTCAGCGCGGAGAGGATAAACACGCCGATCTTAAAGTGATTCGCCGTGGCGCTCATCCGCTTACCTCCTCCGATGCTTCGCGATTGAAGAATTGCCGCACCCACCGATTGGTCGATGTATGGCGCAGATCCTGCGGCCGCCCCGTCGCCACGATCTGTTTGGTTTGCCCGTCCAACATGATCACGCGATCAGCAATGGCATAGATGCTTGCCAGCTCATGCGTGACGATCACAAACGTCATCTTGAGATTGCGGGCGAGGCCCAGAATCAATTGGTCCAGTTCCGCTGAGGTAATCGGATCGAGACCGGCGGACGGCTCATCCAGGAAGAGAATCTGCGGGTCAAGCGCCATGGCGCGCGCGATGGCCGCCCGCTTTTGCATGCCTCCGCTGAGCTCGAAAGGCACATGATCCATGAAGGTTTCCAGGCCCACCAGTTTCAGTTTCATCCGGACGATCAGATGCATGGCCTCGGGCGGCAGGTCCGTGTACACCTCCAGAGGCAAACGGACATTTTCCAACAGCGTCATGGATCCGAATAGCGCGCCCATCTGATACGTCACACCGATATTCTTGAGGATGGCCGTGCGTTCCTCTTCCTCGGCGGTCGCCAGGTCCCGTCCGGCAATGAGAATGTGACCCGCAACAGGCTGGTAGAGGCCGATGAGATGTTTCAGCACCGTGCTCTTTCCGCTGCCGGATCGGCCCGCGATGACCAGGACTTCGCCGCGATACACGTCAAAAGAAATGTCATCGATCACCGTCGCACTGTCATGAGCCGCGGTGAAATGCCGCACTTGAATAATCGATTCCAGCATAGAGCGCATGCAGGCCTGGAGTTACAGCCCTAACGCATAAAAGAGGACCGCAAAGACGCCATCGACCACGGCGATCAAGACAATCCCGCTAACCACCGCGCTGGTTGTCGCGCGTCCGACCGCGCTGGCGCCTGTCGACGTTTGCAGGCCGCGCAAGCAGCCGATCGAAGCCACGACAATGCCGTATACCAGCGATTTGAACAGTCCCCCGAGAAGGTCCCCGACCGTCACAGCGGACAGGATCTGGTTGACATAGGTCACCAGTGGAAAGCCGAGCGGCACCATCACCGCCGCCCCTCCGATCAAGCCGAATGCATTGGCGAACACGGTGAGGAGTGGGGTCATCGTGACGGCTGCCAGGACACGCGGCAGGACGAGAAACCGGACCGGCTCGATCCCCATCGTGCTCAGTGCGTCGATCTCTTCTCTGATCTTCATGGTTCCCAGTTCGGCCGCAAAGGCCGAGCCGGACCGCCCGGCCAGGACAATCGCCGTGATCAGCGGTCCCATTTCCCGGAGCATCGCCAAACCCAAAAGATTCGCGACGAAAAGATCCGCCCCGAATCGCCGCATGGGAATGGCCGATTGAAAGGTCAGGATGAGTCCGAGGAGAACCCCAATGAGCGCGATGATGGGTAGTGCGTCGACTCCAGCCTGCTCCGCCACAAGCCAGGTATCCCGCCACCGGACAAGACGGGGGTGACGGGCGGCACGGACCAGCGTCACTGCCAATTCCCCGGCAAAGGTCAGCAGAAGCCGGATGTCGTGCCAGAGTCCCTCGCCGGCCTTGCCGACCTGCTCGACGAACGACACCGGCTCACGGTGGGGCCCGGTCGGCGGCACGATTGAAAGCTGTCCATAGATGTCGAGCAAGCGGCGGAACTCCTCTGGCAAGCCGGAAATCGTCAGCGCGTTCCCGAGACTTGCCTGGTACTGCTGCAGCTTGACGAGCAAGGCGATGCCCGCCCCGTCACAGTAGCTCACCCCGGAAGCCTCGACGACGACCTGGACGGTAGGCTGCTCCTGTAAGACCTGTTGCGTGTCCCGCCAGATGCTCCCGGTGCTGGTCATGTCCAAGCGACCCTCTAATACAAGGATGAGCGTTCCGTTCTCGCCCGTACGGTGGACAGTCAATGAGCCGGCCATTTGCGTCGCTGTGGCAAGACTCATGGGTGAAGGCCTCGATGAGAATCCGCCGGCATCGTCATCGCCCGAGCGACAAGCTCAGCCGCCGGTCTTGACCGGAAGCGTGACGGATACCGCTTCACGCGGGCGTTCCGGCGACCATCCGCCGCCCAAGGCCTTATACAGCTGGATCAGCGAGACGAGTTGGACTCGGTGCGTATCGGCGAGCGACACGCCCGCCACTAACAGCGTGCGCTGAGCCGTCAACACATCGAGATAACCGGCTCCCTGGTAGCGCTGCACGGCAAAGCTCAAGGCGGATTGCAAAGCGGCCACTTGCTGTTCTTGCACCACCTGACCGCCCGCTGGTACTGGGCCAAGGTCTGGCGAGTGTGACGAGGAATGATCAAGGAACTATAGGCGTCCCCGATGTTTTCGCTCAACCAGGAATCTCCCGAGCGTGCGTCATTCCGCCAC
>CBDIWQ010000099.1:0-4323 GCA_965285965.1 uncultured bacterium
ATCGTCGCGGAATTTCCGGACATCACCGTGATCGGCGTCTCGATGCACGACGATGGACAGATGGCGCTCGCCATGAAAGCAGCGGGTGCCGCCGATTATGTCCCCAAAGGGGAAGCCGCCGAAAAACTGGTGGGGGTGATCGGAGAGGCCAGGAGCGCCCGCCGGTAGCGGCGAGCGGCTTTAGCCGTCAGCCTCCAGCTCTCAGTCGCTGAACATTGCTGACGCCTGAGAGTCCTCCCGTCCGTCCTTACTTTTCAACTTCGAATCCTTCGTCCTTCCACCAGCGCCAGCCGCCGTCCAACTCCATGACCGGATAGCCCTGGGCCGCGAATTGCACCGCCGCCGTCGCCGCGAGATGGCACACGATGTGATAGCAGTACAGCACGTTCGTCTTGTCCTTGCGCAGGCCCTTTAGACTCTGCCATTGCTCTTTCGGCAGATTGATCGCTCCGGGGATATGCCCCTCGGCATAGTCGTCTGCCGCCCGGACATCGACAATCTGTACTTCGTTGTTCTTCATCATCCGCTCCAGCTCGACCGGCCCTGTGGTAAAGGCCATCTTCGCCTCGAAAAACTCCTTCGCCCGCACCGGATCGTGAATGCTCACTTGGGTGGCCATCGTGTTTGCCTCCATTGTGGGTTGGAAGAACGCGTAGAGTGCCTCATTCCGCCCCGGTCGTGAACTGCCCAATCCCCTAACCGCCGCGGCGAAACTTCGCGCACAGCTCTCCTCCCTCACGCAGCTTGGCGAAAAGACGCTGGCTCCGCGGTTCTGACCGGTTCCGGCGGCCGTTCATCGATTCTCCCGACCCACATGACCAACGCTCCGAGCACCGCGCCATACCCCAGAACGAGAACCACCAGCAAGAGGGTGGCTACCACACTCACATCGATATCAAAGGACATCCTCACAACCTCCCTGATAATGGACAGGCCGGACTGACTCCGGATTTGATGTCCTCGTTGATTGTATACCCGACAACCGGGACAGGACCCTCGGTCCATCCCCTGGTCCTCCCCGTTGACGCTGCCCCGGAGAGAGAGTAGCGTGAAGAGATGCGTTCCAACGGTGCCGAGCACTCGATCACAAGCATGACTCGAACGTGGAGGCATCCGATGAACATCACAGCCCTCACCCCATGGGTAATCATGGTGAGTATGCTCGGTTTCATCCCGGTCGCAGACAGTGCAACCGCCGCGGCCAAGTCATCGGCCAAAGCAGACTCAGGCGGCTCGCAGGCAGGTCGAAGCCATGAGGCGGCCAAGCCGAAAAGCCCGGATCCCGCTCGCCCGGAGCCGGGCCTCGGAACTGTGGCTCCCTCTCAGCAGAATCCCACACCTTCTCGTCAGACAGAGATCGTCGAAGAGCGGGTGCGACGGGGCGAAATGGATGAACCGGGTCCCCAGGGCCGGATCAGTGACCGATTGGACCAATTCTATCAAGGGTCCGCGGACCTTCCCGGACGACAAGCAGCGGGCACACCGGACCGCTGATGCGACACGTTCCGTTATCGGCCGACGGACCGCGGGACGTGCGCTGAACATCGGCCAACACCGGAGACGACAAACCGCCTTGCACACTTTCACGACTCTCATGCCGCTACCATTGCCTGCCGTGACCCGCACAGGAAACGCCGTGACCTGGATCCCGGCTGCTCCGCGAGGTGCCGGGTAATCCGACCTCCTATTTCTTTCGCGGCGGGCAGAGCTCGCTGTCTCAACATAGCTTCAGAGCCAACCCACTTAGCAGACAAGGTGACAGGGGATATGTCACAGGTGCACTCATCAGTGAGGTCTTCACGCATGCATCGCCTGCGGTCCTGTTTGTTGACCTTCGTCGCCATGGCCGGCTTCTCCCTTCTGATCCAGGAGGCAGGAGTCTCCGGCGAAACGACCCTCTTGAGCATCGGTCCCCGCTTCGGTTTCACCGGGCAGAGCCCTTTTCTCGGCCGCCAACAAAAACATACCTTTTATCTGACCGACGTGGCGGCCGTCTTCGGACTGCCTTGGTCCTGGCCGCTCGGCGACAGCCCCTGGCGCCTGGAGACGCGGTTGATCACCAGCGCCGGACTGCTGACGGCGGCCGGCGACGCCGGACTGGTCGTGACCGGCGTTCCGCTCCTGGCGTTGAGCGGCTGGGAACGGTTCCTGGCCATCGACGCCGGCGTCGGTCCGGCGTTGTTCAGCCGCGACCGATTCGGGATCCAGGATTTCGGGGGACCGGTTCAAATCATGGCCACGATCGGCATCGTCGCCAATCCCATCGCGCACGCGTACGCCGGGTTCCGCCTTCAGCACTTTTCAGACGCAGGGTTGTACGGATCCAACGCCCTCGGCGTCGATATGTACCTCATCGAGGTGGGCTACAGCTTTTGATCTGCGCATCACGTCGGCTGTCATCTCAAAACCCGAATCCTGCGCCGGCCTCTTGCGAGATCCACCCTTTCCGGACGACCCGGAGAGACCCTCCCGGTGCCGGCAGATAGATTAGGGGGCGATGAACCGGTATTATGCCGGTATGGAATCCCCCGATCAGGCTCGCTCATGGTGACCGGCCGCTCCCCTCGCCCGGTGACGACCCGGATCCTATTCACACCCGCCGATCTGCTTCCCGGGCGCACACTCGCCTTCCGCATCGCGCTGATGCTGGCGTTGGTCGCCGCCGTGTTCGGGGTGCTCTGGCTCGATCGGGACGGATTAAAAGATACCCTTGATGGCGAGATGTCGTTCACCGACGTGCTCTATTTCGCCATGGTGACCATCACGACAGTCGGCTACGGCGATATCGTGCCGGTGACGCCGCGGGCGCGGTTGATCGATGCTGTCTTTGTGACTCCGATCCGCATCATCATTCTGCTCTTGTTCCTTGGCACGGCCTACCAACTGGTCGTGCGCCAATATATGGAGGCCTACCGTATGGCGAAAGTGCAGGCGGCGCTGAATGCCCATATCATTGTGTGCGGGTTAGGCTATACCGGCTGGTCGGCGGCGAAGGAACTCCTCGCCAAAGGCACCGCCCCTGGGAACATCGTCGCCATCGACTGCGACGAGGACCGGGTCCGCGTCGCAGTCGAACTCGGCCTGACCGCCTTCCGGGGCGATGCGACGCAAGAGGCCATGCTTAAAGATGCCGTCATTCAACGGGCCCGCGCCCTGATCATCTCGGCCGGACGCGACGACACCAATGCCCTCATTCTGCTCACCGCCCGCCACCTCCATCCCACGCTGGAAATCATCGTGAGCGCGCAAGAAGAGGAAAACGTGAAGCTGTTCCGCCAGGGCGGAGCCTCCGCCACCATTTCCCCCTCCACCTTCGGCGGCTATATCCTGGCCGATGCCATCGGCCATCCCTATTTCGTCGACTATGTGCAGGATCTCCTGACGGCCGGTGGCCGGGTCAATCTGATCGAACGGAAAGTCGAACCGCACGAGGTGGGGCTCAAGGCCGCCGCGCTCAAACCCGACGTGCTCCTCCGCGTCTACCGCCAGGGCACGGTCGTCGGTTATTGGGACTTCCAGGAAGGCGGCATCCTTGAAGCCGGAGATACGCTGGTGCTGTTGCGTTCATTGCCGAAACCTTGAAGGCCG
The DNA here is from genome assembly GCA_965285965.1 of uncultured bacterium. GTDB lineage: Bacteria > Nitrospirota > Nitrospiria > Nitrospirales > Nitrospiraceae > Nitrospira_D. The sequence goes on from CBDIWQ010000099.1 coordinate 3,589, forward strand.
GTCGTCTGCGTGCGGACCGCTCCGTTGAGCACTTGGTCCGGCACCCCTTCATCCGGCGTCCGGCAAGAGGTAGCCCATCCGGTTCGCAATTCACAAACAACACCATTCGCGCTACAGTGTGCCCCTCGTGAAACACCGATCGACCATGGCAAAACCAGCCCGTCTCGCGCTGTTCACAAAGCAGGACCTCTGGGCGGCGGATCTCGGGACCGCTCCGTTTCTTCAGCGAGTCAGCCTCCAAGCGCTCCGGCTGGCGATGGCCGTCGCCTTGGAATTCCGTCATCGTCTGCTCGATGCGCGGGCCGCCGGCTTGGTGTATACGACGCTCCTGTCCCTGGTCCCGTTTCTGGCCGTCATGTTCTCAGTGCTCAAGGCCTTCGGCGTGCATCACCAGATGGAGCCGTTACTGCTCGAGGCATTGGAGCCGCTGGGTCCCAAAAGCCTGGAATTGACCGCCACGATCATCGGTTTTGTCGACAACCTCAAGATCGGCGTATTGGGCGCGGCCGGCGTGGCCGGGCTCTTTTACACCACCTATTCGCTGATCGATAAGATCGAACAGGCCTTGAACGCCATCTGGCTGGTCCGGCAAGGACGCTCGTGGGCCAGAAAGTTTGCGGACTATTTGAGCGTCGTGCTGGTCGGGCCCGTCCTGGTGTTCACGGCGTTCGGCGTGCTGGCCTCGCTTCAAAGCCATGCCGTCGTGCAGCAGCTCAGGGAGATCCAGCCGTTTGG
>CBDIWQ010000100.1:0-20192 GCA_965285965.1 uncultured bacterium
TGGTACGCGAACGCTGCGGGTTGCACGGGGCCGCACTCAGTCCCGCGCTCCTGGAAGCGATTCGTAAGAAAGCGATGGGCCTAGCCGACAGCGTCCCCCCAGAGGTTTCCCGTACCTTGCGGCTCTCGCCGGAAGACCACAACGCGTTTTACGAAGAACTCCGGAGCACCCATGGCATCAGTCCCCGGGGCCTGTCCGAGAGACTGCACCGGATTACGCACGTCGGCTTCTCCACAGCCGAGCAGGCCTATTTTGTGGAAGCGGCGCTGCGGCTCATGGGCCTGACGTCCAATTTTTCCCGCGTCGTCGTCTTCTGCGCGCATGGCAGCACCTCGCTCAACAATCCCTACGCATCGGCCCTCGACTGCGGCGCCTGCGGCGGCAACCAGGGCCTGCCGAATGCGCGCGCCATTGCGGCGATGGGCAACAAGCCGGCCGTGCGGGAATTGCTACAGGCCCGCGGCATCGTCATTCCGGGTGACACGCAGTTCGTGGCCGGCCAACATGACACGACGAACGACTCCGTGCAGATTGTGGACCTGGAAGACGTGCCGGCCACGCACCGGAAGGATCTGCAGCGCCTGGCGGCCGACCTGGCGGATGCGGGACGGCATGCCGCCCTGGAACGAGGCGTCTTCCTGGAGACTGCGCCGGCCACGCGGGCCCCGGCCGTGGCCCGCCAGGAGGCGCAGCGACGGAGCGAAGATTGGGCGCAGGTCCGCCCCGAGTGGGGCCTGTCCAAGAACAGTGTACTCATCATCGGGCGCCGGACGTGGACGCAGACGCTCAATTTCCAAGGCCGCGCCTTCCTGCATTCGTACGATCACCGGCAGGATCGTTCCGAACGGCTGCTGGAAACCATTATGACCGCCCCCCTCGTGGTGGCCCAATGGATCAACATGGAACATTATTTTTCTACCGTCGACAATGAGGTGTACGGGAGCGGCAGCAAGGTCTACCACAATGTCGTCGGACGCCTCGGGGTCATAACGGGCGTGTCGAGCGACCTGCGGATAGGACTCCCCGCCCAGACGGTCTGGAAGGGCCCGGAGCCCTATCACGAACCGATGCGGTTATTGGCGGTGATTGAAGCCCCGCGCGGGCGCATCCTGCGCATCATCAATCGGCAGCCGCTGCTCGAGCAATTGTTTGACGGAGATTGGGTCACGCTGGTGGCCTACGACCCGGAGGATGGCGGATTCTATCAGTACGACGGCCTCAACGGATGGACGTGGCTAAGAGGAGGAGAGTTGCATGATCAGCTTAACACTGCACCCGATGAAGGAAATCAAGATCGTGGTCCAGGGCGAACATCTGAAATTTGTCACTGACCTGCTGGACCGCGTCGCCACAGGCTACACGATCATCAACAGCGTCTCCGGCAAAGGCCACCATGGCTTTCATGAAGGGCATCTGTTGTTTAACGATACCAGCAGCCAGGTGATCGTCTTCACCGTGGTGCCGGAAGACCGGGTCGAGCCGGTGTTGGCCGGGTTGGGTCCGTTGTTCAATAAACATTCGGGGACGATGTTCGTGACCGACGTCGCCGTCAGCCGTCGTGAGCACTTCCTCACCCGATAGGCGAGAGGCCAGCCCGGTCTGCGCTCCCTTGATCATCTCCCATCGTTTCGCTCGCTGCGCTCCATGATGGCATAAACAGCGATGGCATACACAGCGCCTAGCCATGAGGACCTGTTCAGGGCATCCGCCCGGACGCGCTGCCTGGGTGTGTCTCTCTGTATGATAGAAATGACCGTGATGTTCAGGACAGCAGACCAAGAATCCACGATGACCGCCGTGAGAAAAGCGGTTCACGCCTGGATCTGATTGCAGAAGCGGGTTGGGAGGCCCTAAGGCTTGGTTCCCTTGGCCAGGCCCAGCGATTTGATAGAGTCCTTGGCGGCGGCCCGGGCTTTGATCGCGGGATTGAGCAGCAGGCCGGGATCGGCATGGACGCCGAATTGAGACACACGCCGGCACTGTTCAATGACTTGATTCAGTGGCATCACGGCAGTGATACGGCGTGGGTCTGACTCCGGGAGCTGTGCAAGCAGCGTTTCGGCGTAATGCGTCGCCTGTTCACAATGGTGGACAACGGCTTTGGCATCGCCCATTCCTCCGTGCGCCACCATGTCTTCGACATTCTTCATCAGCGCGTCTCCCTGTTGTTGTAGAGACGGCTCGGATGCATGCCCGGCCGGCACCCCTCCGCCACTCACGGCGAGCAGCAACCCGACACTCAGGGCGCATAGGAGAGGAGCCGGCATCGGCGCTGATGCTCGTGTAGCATGACGCATAGGACGCTTCCTCTCTAATAACGCCGCGGGTGGTCTTTCGGTGAAGACGTCAACTGGTGATAGAGGCGATGGAACTCTTCCGTCGTGAGAGCCGGATCTTGCAGCTGCGCGAGCGCCGCCTGACCGATAGGATACTCGACGGTGTCGTCATAGTTCGAAGACGCAATGGTCACAAATCGTGGAGGAAACAGGCGTTCAGGCAACAGTATGGCCACCCCGAGATTGTATTTCACCGCCAGGCGGATGGCGTCTCGTGCTTGGTCGGCGGGCACCTCACGCCCCAACCCGATATTCTGAGGAGGTTGGCCCCGCTTCACAAATTGAAAGTGGGCGTTGGCCATGCCGGCTTGAGCAAATTCATCTTTGAGCATGGCCACCTGGGTTTTGTAGTGATTCGCGAGCACGATTTCGATCCGGCTGACCTTGGGAATGACCCCATCTTCGGTAGACTGTGCCGCAAACCCGGCCGTGGCCAGCAGCCCCGCCACCACCATGGCAGAGAGACCGCCCCATCCTCCCGTCATGGTTCCGCTCCAAAGTTAAACGTCAATGAAGTCGTCCCGTTAGCGGCGACCATCACATCCTGTGTTTGTTCGCCTAGGACCGGATGCCAGGCCTTGATGCGATACTTGCCGGCGGGAAGATCTTTGATGGCAAATGAGCCCTCCAGGTCGGTGATCGCGTAGTAGGGATTGTCCACCGCCAGCCCATGTCCTTGCATGTAGGGATGCATCCCGCATTGCATCGTGACGCCCCGCCGATTCCCGGTGAACCGGATGATGTCGGTGGTACCGGACTTGGTGAGCGCCGGCCGGTGAAACATGATAAAGATGTGCTCGCGCTCCCGTTCATAGATCTGTAAGTCATGCGCAACCGAATCAAGGTTGGTAACCGTCAACGGATGCTGATCTCTCATGACCGAGACGAACGGCACGAATTGGCAGATGTTCGCCTCCAGCTTGGTCTCCTGGAATGCGAACGGCTTGCCTTTTTCCACGCCTTCGATCGTCACAATGACATCCTTGAGGCCCTGCTGGTCTCCCACCAGGATCGCGCGCAACTGCCGATAGCCCGATCCGTCCGACAGGGCGCCGCAATAGACTCGATCGGGGTACCGGCGCAGTTCGAATGACGTCGGCTCCGGTACGGCGCCGCTGAACTGAACCCGTCCCGTCACGGTCCCCCCGTTCGAGACAACCGTCTCCTCGTACGCCGACACCGCCGGAATAGTCATTCCCAGCACGCCCAGAACGAACGCCGCCTGCAAGCTACCGATGAAAACCCGTCTGTGAAATCCCATGACGCTCCGCCGTGTGAACACTCGGAATACAACGGCTGGCGGCGCCCCTCGGAGGAGAGGCGCCGCGCACCCCTGCTATCTGGCGCTCGATGTCGTCGAGACCACCGCCCCGCCCTCCTCGGCCGTCTTGGTCGGCGGAATCTGAGGAGTCAGTGGAAGAATTCGCTGATCCTCGGCCGGCAGGACCTTGAAGAGGCCCCACTGCCCGGCATTGGCAAATGCCGGGCGCTGGTTCTTCCACAGATATTCACCCACCACCTTGTTCGGCCCTCCGGCGCCGCCGGTCAGATGGGCATTAATCACTTCCGAACCGCCGAACTCCATGGTGCTGACCTGGTCGGCACCCTGCATGTACGGCTCATGCGGCCATTCGTGCCCATCGACGGTGAACAGCTGGACCTGTTCGCTGAATGCACCAAGCACGTGAATCGCGACTGGATCTCCCACATGCGCCTGCAGTAACGGCGTGGACGGCGTATCACCGGCCTTCACGCAGGAAAAGATCTCGGGAACGTCGCACCCCTTTTCCATCCGCCAGGCCGTCGGCTCAGAACGGTAGTTCACCGCCGTGATGCCGGCCACCTGTTGAATGTAGGGCATGAAGCTGACGCCGACGATGTTGTCCTCGTCCTGGAACATCAACGAGAAGTCGCGGTAGTTCTTCCGCTGTTCGTTGCCGGGGACGGTGCGATCGACCACCACGTCGGCCCGCCAACTGCTCTTCATCGTAATGTCCTCGCCCGTCACCGGATCGCGATAGCGCGAGCCCTTGGGCCCGACGATCACGGATCCGAACAGACCGTTGCGGGGATTCTCGACCACGTTCCCCCAATCCTGCACGAGCGCGGCCAATTCGCCGTACTCAGGATGGGCGTAGTACGTGTAGGTCTTGCTCTCTCCCGGGCCAATCGTCTGATCGCCGGGATTATTGCCGACATTGGCGCCGAACGAATCCTTCGGATCGAATGCCATCATATCGATGTGGAACCCGGCCCGTTCCTTGGCCATTTCATTCTTCAGATTGATCTTCATGCAATCGCCGACATTCACGTGCAACGTCAGCGGGCTGGGCCGCAATTCACCGGCCTTCACACGCCCTCGATCGCCGTCGAGGACGTACATCTTGCCCTGTTCGTTCCCGAAGACCATCTTCCGTTCAAGATCGACCTCCATTACACCCGGCGCCCCCTCGTGGTACCGGATATGCTGATCGATCGCCGACACGTTGAAGGTCTTCACCGGCGCCTCCGCCGGACAGACGGATGGAGCGGACTTCTGTATCTGCTCGCGGCTCGGCAAGGGCTTCAGGTCCCCTTGCAGCTCGTCGAAGACCCGGAAGAGCCCCCAGCTGCCTTCCGCAAAGTGCGAGGCCCGGCCGCTATAGTAGAGATAGTCGCCGGCCTGTTTCTGCGGTCCGCCCGCCGCCGGAATCGCCGGATCATAACGTTCGCCGATGGCCAGATGGATCGTGCTTCGCGGCATGGCCGTGGTGGCGTACCGTTCCATCGGGAACCAGTGGCCTGTCACATGCCAGGTATGAACTTCGTTGGCCGATCCCACGAGCGCCCGCACCAGGATCGGATCACCCAGATAGGCCCGCAGCAACGGGGTGCCCGGATCGCCGTGGATCCCGGACACGAACAGCTTCGACGCATCCGGATTGTTCATGAGACGCACGCTCAGCGGCTCCACCCGCATGCTGTAGCCGCTGCCGGTCGTCGCTTCCCCGCCGTTCAGGAACCACATCGCCGACTTGTTGATCCGCTCCGGGAACTGATGCGACGGCGGCCCATCCACCGTGACCGCCCCCATCCTGGCTTGCGGATTATCGGTCATGATCAATTCAGACGTCCGGGCATTGCTGTCCATAATGTGCATCATCACTTCGCGGAAACTGCCTCTGATATGGGCCGACACCGGCTCCAGGGTATGGATGTCCGCGATGGGGCCGCTGCGGATCTCCTTGCCCGTGACCGGATCGTGGTACGTCGACCGCGGCGGCTCGGTGATGAACGCCGAGAAGAGACCATGGCCCCACGTATCGGTGCCGAACACGTGATCGTGCCAGTAGACCGTGCCGAAATCGGCATCGACGTACCAGCGCTCCCGAATGAATTCGACGCTCGCGATATCATTCTTCCGGTGCGCGTACTTCAGCGGCGCATCGAAGGTGATGGTATTGCCCTTGATTTCCTTGATGCGCGCCACTTCGAAATACTTCGGATCGTCCATACCGACCCCAAGTTCCGTGTTGGGGTGGAACTTGGAGGGATTCTTCACCGTAATGCTGCGGGCGCCGGCCTTCGTGTCGGCCACCAATACCGTATTGCCGGGCAACGGCATGCCCTTGTCGGGCTGCGGATCTTCCAGCATGGTAAAGGCCCGCAACGACATGTCGTATGAGAATCCGATCGTCGGCCCGTCGGACGCGCTGGTATCGAACTGGAAGAAATGGGGGTGAAGATTGATCTTGTTCGCCCATCCCGTCCGCGCGTCATCGGGGATTTCGTTCTTGAAGATGACATCGACGCAATCGTACACATTGCCGCGAATGACCAACGGCATCTGCTTTTTTGGATTTTTGCGAACCTCATCCTCTTCTTCGTGCAGCACATAGATCATACCGATGGGATCCACAATCGCGGCCGACTTTGCCGTGGCCGGCTTCAAGGTAATCGGCAGCGTGATGGAATGGATGGTGAAAAACTTGCGTGGCGAATTCTCCGGGCACAAACTCCAGGGGCCCTGTTCCCCCGGCTTGGCCTGCTCCGTACTGCGCGTGCCGTCCTCGCGGACGCGGAAGGGTTCCAGCCATGGCGCGCCGCCGTGATTCGGCGCAAACGGCGGCCGCTTGCCGAGATGCGGCCGGAGCCACGGGAACGCCAGCTTGCCGGTCTGCGGATCGAAGGTGATCGCGGGCCGTTCGTTCGGCGTCGGCGACGCGTAGTCCGCCCACTTGTGCGGGGTCTCCGGTTCATTCATCGCGCGCGCGCCGTCCCACTTCCAGTTCACGACGGTGGCATCGTGCGCCTGCGCCTGCTTGACCTGGTCTTCCGTCTTTCCCGGCAGACCCTGCGGCGGCAACATGTATTCGACCCAGTCCTTGATCGACACCTTCACCGGATTGGCCTTCCAATCCGTCTTGTCCTTCGTAATCTCGTACTTCTTCCCGCCGTACCAGTCCACGGTCGTACCAACCAGCTTGTCTGAACTCACGGCCAGCTTAATCTTTCCTTTACGGTCCGGCAGCTCGACCAGCGGCTTCATAACGTCGGTCTGGAATCCCGGCGCCTGCAGCGTGTTGTACACCCGCCAGAATCCCCACATACCCGTCACATAGTGCTGTGGGATATGGCAATGAAAGACGAATTCACCTGCGAGGGCCTGTAGTCCGCCGGAGCCGCCTTCATTCACCTCATCATAAATCTCCGATGGGCCGATCGACTGCACGTCAAGCCGATCCGAGGTGTCGCTGATCGGTGGAAACTTGACCGGACCGTTTTTTGAGAGAGTTGGATCGAGCTTGCTGGTTCCCGGTTGCCGAGCCCAACGGATCGATCCACCGTGCAAGTGATGGGAATGCACGATCTCGGAGCCGCCGATCATGCGCCACTTGGCCGGATCGCCGAGGTAGGAACGAGGGATGGTCGTGGCCGGATCGCCAAACGTATAGGACCCATAGCCCTGCGATTCATCGGCAAAGCCGACCAAGTGCGACTGAAGCTCCAACCGGGTGCCATGCGGCTCACTCCGATAGTTCAGGAGGCGCGCAGCCGGCCGGTAGGTGTCCGTGTGCGCGTCGCGCTGGGGCAACATATCGCCTTTGCGATCCAGCAAGCGAAACGTTTCGTCGCCCGCTTCATGATAGAAAATGACGAACTCGCGGAAGTCCGAGCCGTTCGCCACGTCGATCATGGCTTCCCAGCCGCTCTTCATCTCCTCGGCTGTGAACGGGCTGAGGAACCGCGATCCCCGTGGTTCGACCACGAGCGATCCCAGCATGCCCAGCGAATACTGGTCTCTGGTGGCATGGCTGTGGAACGCCCGGCCGCCTTCCTGCAGGTCGATGGGAATGTACCATTCGAATTCACCGGTCTTCCCCGTCGGGACCAGCGCGTCCGGGTTATTGGCCGTCGCCGGCTTACCCGTGCTCGCCACCAGCATTTGCGACCCGTTGATGATCATGTTGGTGGGCTCATCGGCAATCTCATTCCGCAAAGTAATCCGCAGACAGTCGCCCTGATTTGCCCGGATGACCAAGGGTTGGATGAGGTCGCCTTGCAAGCCGTTGGACACCGCCCCGCCGACAAACGTCGGATCCTCACTATCGCGGGCTGCCTTGTTCTTCGCTTCCTCTTCACGCACGCCGGCGACATTCTCCGTCAGCACGTACATGTACCCCGGATAGAAGTCTCCGAACCGGTTCACGGTGATTTCGACGTTGATCGCCGAAACGTCGTACGCGCGGACCGGTGCGGTGACCGGACAGCGCGCGCCCTGCGTGACTTTCACTTTGTCGGGATCTTCGGCCACCAGCAGAATGCCCTGCTGCATCGCATGGGCGCCGGCGCCTTGGAACGGCCCTTTGCTCTGGACCTCCCGTTCAATTTGTTCGACGGCCCTCGACATCTTATCCTGCAGCATCGGCCCGGCCTGCGCGTGCACAGGCTTCGCCACCTCGGCCGACGTCTGCTCCACAACATGCGTGTCATGCAAGGTTGCCGCGACAGCCGGCATCGCACCGGCGAAGACCAGGCCGGTTGCCAAACCGACCATTCCCGCCCACACCCGACTCATTGATGCACCCATACCTTCAGCCTCCTCAATCAATCTGTCGACAGACTTGTAGAAACACCACGGATACGCCAAATTAAAAAGTCTGGCAGAGGCCAATCACATTGGAGGAAGCATCCGGAGGCCAGTCCATCATTTCCCGTTCCTCTGCCAGACAGCTCATAAGCTGATCACACTTCCGTCCTGGAATTGCCGATCAGGTACAGCAAATCCCGTTCCGGTTTCTTCGCGGGAGCCGGCTGTGTATTTGGCTGAGTTTTGAAGGATCCTGTGCGGGCTGCGTTTTCAGAATGGGGCGCAGGCGCCCCTTCGTTCGGACTGCCCGTCACAAAACTAGTGACTGAGACGAGTGATTCACGTTTCCTGGTGCAGGATGTCACATGGGGCGCCGCCGCCCCATGTCGCGTCCAGGATCGGCAAACCTTAGAAGGTTCCCCGGAGGCCGTGCTTTTTGACCATGCGTTCGATGGTCTTGCGGTCCACTCCGGCTTCCCGGGCGGCCCGACTCATATGGCCTTCATTGCGCTTGAGTAATTCCGAGAGAAAATTGCGCTCGAAGGCTTCCACGGCTTGCTGCTTGGCCAGCTTGAAGGACCCCCCCTCTGAAGGCAGGGCCTCTTTATCCACGAGGGTTTGCAACCGCTCAGGCAAATGCACGCTCAGGACGGTGTGGCCATCCACCAGCAGGGCTGCGCGTTCCATGACGTTTTGCAGCTCGCGTACATTGCCGGGCCACGGGTAGCGCATCAGCACGTCCGCGGCCGACCGATCGATGGTGGGAGCCGCGCTGCTGTCCGGCCGAACCCGCTGGAGAAATCGCGTCACGAATTCATTCGCCAGGAGCAGGATATCGCCCTCGCGAGACCGGAGAGGCGGCAGGTCCACCGGGACGACGTTGAGCCGATAGTACAAGTCTTCCCGGAAGACTCCCTTCCGGCATAAGTCTTCAAGATTCTGATTGGACGCGGCGATGACGCGGACATCGACATGCATCAGCCGCGTCCCGCCCACTCGCCGCACATGCCGCTCCTGCAAGACCCGCAGCAGCCGCGCCTGAAGGCTCGGACTCATCCCGCTGACCTCATCGAGGAAGACCGTCCCGCCATGCGCGATCTCAAAGAGTCCCGGCTTGGTGGCATGAGCCCCCGTGAACGCGCCTTTTTCATGGCCGAACAATTCGGACTCGAGCAGCGAATCGTTCAACGACACGCAATCGACCGGGATGAACGGCTGATGAGCCCGGCGACTGGCCTGATGGAGGAAACGCGCCAACAATTCTTTGCCCGTTCCACTCTCGCCGTACACCAGCACATTGGAATCCGAGGGGGCGACTCTTCCGGCCAAGGCCAACACCGCTTTCATCGCGGGACTGCTCCCGACGATCTGCAGGCGCTCGTCAGGCACCGCGGGCGTCCCCCTGGGCCCCGCGGTCCCATCGCCCGGCGCCGGCAGCGCGCATGCCGCCATCCCAGCCTTGAAAGCTCGATCCACCACCTGGACCAGTTCGCCGCTCGTAAACGGTTTGGTGATGTAATCAAACGCGCCGTACCGCATCGACGCGACCGCGGTCTCAATCGTGGCATGCGCGGTGAGCAGGACCACCTGTACCGCGGGATCCAGGCGTTTCGCGGCGGCCAGGACCTCGATGCCGTCAAGATTGGGCATCCGCAAATCCGTCAGGATCAGTCCCGGTTGTTCGCGATCGAGTAAGTCCAGAGCCTGCCGGGGATCGGACGCCAGCACACAGTCATAGGGCACGCGGCTCAGGATGCGCCGGCAGTTCTCCAGCGCATCTTCTTCATCGTCAACGATCAAGATTTTGCCTGGGATTCCCATGCTGCCCCTTGTGTCGTGGTGGTCGCATGCCCGACAGTGGGCAACACGACGGTGAAGATTGCGCCTGATTGTCCATTCTGGACCTCTACACGCCCGCGGTGGTCGGAGACGATGCCGTAGGTCAGAAACAAACCCAATCCTGTGCCCTGTCCGGCCGGCTTGGTGCTAAAAAATGGATCGAACACGCGACCGAGGATCGCCTCCGGGATACCCGGGCCGTTGTCCGAGACGGTGATGACCACCCATTGCTGCCCGTCCGTATGGGCCAGGGAAGTCCGCACCGCCACCGAGCCGGCCCCTCCTTGGGGACTGACCGCATCGATGGCGTTATTGAGCAGATTCAACATCACGGTTTCCAGCCGGTCGCGGTCTCCCATGACAGGCGGCAATCCAACGGCGAGGCTGGACTCGAGCCAGACCGAGAGCGTGGCAACGCGTTCACCGGCCATAGCGACGCAATGCCCCACCACGCTGTTGATGTCGATCGGCTTGAGCGTCGATACTGTACCGCGCGAGAAGGTCAGGATGCTCTTGGTTACCCGCGAAATGCGCTCGGCCTGCGCCCGGATCGTCATAAGATCCCGGCCGGTCTCTGCCGGTATCGGCATGCGAACGGCATCCTCTTCCATACATTCGATGCGATTCAAAATGATTCCGAGGGGGTTATTGATTTCATGGGCGATTCCGCTCGCCACCTTGCCCAGCGTCGCCAGCCGCTCAGCCAATTCCAGACTTTGCATGTGCCGGGTGATTTCCTGGGTTTTCTCTTCGATCCGCCGGGCGAGATCCTGGTTGAGCCCTTCGAGCTCGGCGCGTGACGTCTTCAACCGGTCGGCCATCCGGTGCACGGCCGCCGCCAACTCTTCAAACTCATCGCCGGTTTGAATGTGGAGCGGTCGGTCATAGGTGCCTAGGCTGATCGCCTCCACGCCGCTCTGCAACAGCTGGATCGGTCGGGCAATGTGCGCGGCCACATAGCGCCCCATGGCCCATAACAGCCCCAGCATCACCAGCCCGATCGCCGCCAGGTTTCTCAGCTGATCCCTGATCGGCGCATAGCTTTCGCCGGGCTGCTGCCGCACCAGCACATGCCAGGAATTATCCGGCAGCTTCAGGCCGCGGACAGGCGCATACCCCACCACCGTGTCGTGGGCTCCGTGGCCATCGTCCTCCGCAATGTCCCAGCCCGGACTGGACGAAACGATCATGGCCATCAGTTGGCTCGGAATGCGATGCGCCTGACGCGGAAGGATCGGGCACACGAGCGGATGTCCCGCGGCGTCGAACAACATGGCATGACCGGTTTGTCCGATGCGAATCTGATGGATCATCGCGAAGAGGCTATCGAACCGGTAGGACGCTTTGACGGCTCCGATCACCGTGTGTTGGCGATCATCCAGAATGGGGACGGCGATATCAATCGTCTCTTCCGACGTCCGGAACGATCCCTCATTGGCAGCGATGAGGCCGCTGACATAGACTTGATCCACACCGCCGGCTTTGATGGCCTTCCACCAGGGTTCGTTGGCGAAGTAATAATGGTCCGGCTGAGAGCTTCCGGCGACCAGCGCTCCATATTGATCTGTGATGAGTAATCCAACGACTTTGTCTCCATCCCGAACCTTCGTTTCAAGGAGAAAGCGGGACAACTCGGCGTTCAACAGCGGCGCAGCAGTCCCCGCGCTCCGCTCCCACATACCCATCCGCGCATCAATGAGGAGTTGCGCTTTCTCGCGATCCGGGGGATAGGAACGGTTGGCCGCCTCCACCGGCTGGCGTACTCGCAAAGGCACCGTGCCCAGCAATCGGACGCTCTGCACTTCGCTCTGGACCAACATCGTAACCCGGTCGGCGGCCTGATTCGCCACGGCCTGAAGATTGCCTCCGATGACATCCCGTAATGAACGCATGCCCGAGACATAGGCCAGGAGAAGGCCGATGAGCAACGGGATACAGCCCACTAAGACGATGGCGAGGACAATGCGCCCTCGAATGGTTCGAATTCGCATCCTATTCCTCCAACCGAGTGCGGGCATTGTAAGGATGGAAGGAGAGAAACTCTAGACCTTTTGCAACGGGTCAGTCCGCGAAAGCCGAATATGGAGTTCCTGCGGATGACAGGAGGGGCATACGAACCGCAGGGGCTTCACTTCACCCCAGACAGACGCTGCCGCTCTATTCGACCTGACACAAGCGCATAAGCGGCTGGCACAAGGAAAAGGGTCACGATGGTCGAGACGAGCAGCCCACCAATCAGCACGATCCCGATTTGCCGGCGGCCCGCCGCCCCGGCGCCCGAGGCGATCGCCAGGGGCAGCGCCCCGAGAATGGTGGCACAGGTGGTCATGAGAATCGGACGCAAGCGCACAACCGCCGCTTCGATCACCGCTCCGGTAAGATCCATCCCCCGATCCCGCAACTGGTTGGCGAATTCGACGATCAAGATCGCATTCTTACTTACTAAGCCGATCAAGATCACGAACCCAATCTGGCTATAGATGGTCAACGTGCCTCCCGTCGCCGTGAGCGCGATCAGTGCTCCTGTAACCGCGGGAGGCACGGCTAGAAGGATGCTGCCGGGATCACGAAAACTCTCGAACTGCGCCGAAAGAACAAGAAAAATGACCGCCAAGGCCAAGACGAACGTGACATACAAATTCTGATGGCTCTCCACGTATTCCTTAGACTCCCCAGCATAAGACGTGTGCATGGTCGGCGACAGCACGTCTTTGGCCGCTTGATCGAGGTACTCCAACGCCTGGCCCAAGGTGAAGCCGTCCGCCAATCCTGCGCTGACGGTCACGGCCCGCATCCGATCTACGTGATTTAAAGACTCCGGCGCCGGCTGTTCGCGCACCGTGACCACATTGCTGAGCTGAACAAGGTTGCCATCCTTCCCGCGAACGTACAAGGCAGTAATGTCGGATGGCCGCTCCCGACGCCGATCATCCACTTTGACGATCACCTTATACTGGCGTCCGTTTTGCGTGAACGTATTCACGGATCGCCCACTTAGTAACGTTTCCAGCGTCCGCCCGATGCCGGTTATCGATACGCCTAAATCGGCCGCTTTGGCACGATGCGCTTCAACGGCGATATGAGGCGTGTCCAGCGCCACATCGATATCCGGCGCCAGGAATCCGCGATGGCCCGCCAACTTGAGGACCAGCGCTTGTGCCGCCTTTTCTAATTCCTCATAATCAAGACCGCCGATGACGAACTGAACAGGTGTTTTCTCCGACCAGTCGTTGATGGGCGGGGGATTCAGGACGAATGCTTTCACCCCCGTCAACCCGGACAGATTCCGATTGAGTTCGGCCACAATGGTTTGTTGAATTCTTTCACGCTGACTCCAATCCTTCAGCGTGACAAAGCTCGCCGCCCGGTTGACGATGGTCGGACGGTCTCCACGAGCCACCACGGTATACACCATATCCACTTCAGGGATGGTCTGAACCAGAGATTCCAGTTCCTTGGCATAGGTGTCGCTATACCGGATGGTGGATCCTTGAGGGGCGGTGAGATGGCCGGCGAACCAGCCGGCATCTTCAAACGGTGCCAATTCAGACGGCAAGTGTTGAAGCAAAAGAAGACTGGCAAGGCTCGCTGCCATTCCGACGGCCACGATCGGCCCCTTGGCTCTCATGGTCCACACTAATGATCGACGATACCCGGTCAATAGCCTCTCGGCCCATGGCGAGCCTGCTTTGGGCACGGCCGATGGGGCAGGCTCCACCCGAAGGACTCGTCCGCACATCATCGGGGTCAGCGTCAATGCCACGAAACCCGAAAGCAGCACAGCCGAGGCGACCGCGATAGCCAACTCCGCAAACAGTCGCCCGATGGTTCCCGCCAGGAATGCAATCGGAATGAAAACCACCACAAGGGATATGGTCGTCGCCATCACCGCAAACGCGATTTCTTTGGTGCCCTCGACCGCCGCTTGCAATCCCGGCATGCCGCCCACCATGCGTCGATGAATGTTCTCAAGCACAATGATGGCGTCGTCAACAACGAGTCCCACCGCCAGCACCAGACCCAGTAACGTCAGGACGTTGAGTGAACAGCCGGTGACGGCCATGATCGTAAAGGTGCCGATCAATGAAACGGGAATCGCCACGGCGGGCACCAGGGTAGCTCGCGCGCTGCCTAAGAATCCGAAGATCACGAGCACCACAAGCACCAAAGAAAGGCCCAAGGCGACGTAGACTTCATGGAGGGAACGTTCGATGGGAGCCGTGCTATCCCATGCAAGCGTCAGCGTCATTCCCTTCGGCAAGGTCGCGGCAATACCGGGGACTTGTTCCTTCAGCGTGCGCGCCACCGAAAGGGCGTTGGCCTTCGACTGCTTCGTGACACCAATACCAATGGCAGGCATACCATTGAATCGGCTGACTTTGCGCGTATCCTCCGCGCCCAATTCCACACGCGCCACGTCCTGCAATCGAACGGGATAGCCGTCTCTGAAGGCCACAATAAGACCCTCAAAATCCGCGACCGTGTGCAACCTGCCCTTTAGCGACACGCCGAATTCGACCTGATCGCTTTCGATCCGACCGGAAGGGATGGACGCGTTCTGATCGCGAAGCGCCTCTTCCACATCTTGCACGGTCAAACGGCGGGCGGCGAGACGGTCGGGGTCCAACCAGACCCGCATCGCATACCGTCGCTCCCCGTCCAAATAGACGCTCGACACACCCGGGATTGTCACCAATCGTGGCTTGATGAAGCGGTCGGCCACATCCGAGATATCCAATTCGGAATGGTGCTCGCTGGACAGGGCCAGCCACATCACCTCGGTGTTGTCCGAAGCGGCCTTCGAAACGATCGGCTCTTGAATGTCGGCCGGAAGAAGAGACCGGATGGAAGCGATACGATCCCGCACGTCGTTCGTTGCATCATCGAGGTCCCTGTGGATTTCAAATTCCAGGGTGACAGTGGACACCTCTTCCCGGCTCTTCGATGTCAGGGATCTCAGGCCCTGAATCCCACTGAGGACGTCCTCCAATGGCGTCGTCACGTCCATTTCAGCGATGGATGCACTAGCCCCGGGATAGACTGTCCGGACCGATACGATGGGCGGTTTGATATCGGGGTACTCGCGCACGGAGAGTTGCATGAAACTCAGTCCGCCAAAGAGCACCAAAAGGAGCGTCATCACAATTGCGAAGACCGGTCGATGGATACACGTCGTTGAAAGGGTCATGGCGCGATAGGACGCATGGCGGTGAGATGAGCGGAGCTTCTATTGGAGAGCGGATGCCTTAGAGATGACGCGCATGCCATCATGCAGCTTATGGATGCCGGTTCTAACGACCCGGTCGCCTTCTCCCAAGCCGCTCTTCACGTGGACCATTCCTGCTCGATGTTGGCCGACACTCACCTCGACCGACCGCACTATTTCATCCTCCAGCCGGAACACCTTGGTGCTATCCCGCTGAGCCAATACCGCCTCCTCGGGAATAAGAAGAGCCTGTCGGTTCTGGTCAACCGTTACGTCAACCGTCGCAAAGAGACCAGGACGGAGCCTTCCCTCCGGGTTCGGCACTGCCGCCCGAACGGCCACGGTCCGATTCACCGAATCCACACGAGGATCAATGGCCGTCACATGGCCTTCGAACACCACCCCCGGAAAGGCCTCGGTCGTCACGCCTAACCGTTGGCCCACCGCCAGTTTGCTCAGCCTTACCTCAGGAACTTTAAAGTCAACATGGAGCGTCTCTAGATCTTCTAAATTCACCATGTCTTGGCCCGGCTGAACGTAGTCGCCGACGGACACCCGGCGTAGTCCGACCGTTCCACTGAAGGGAGCCCGGATTACGGATTTCTTCAATCGTGTCGCATACAGCACGCTGTTGGCCGAAGCGGCTTGCAGGGCCAATCTGGCTTCATCCACCTGCTGGGCCGGCACAATCGTCGTTTGCTGGCTGGAAAGGCGCTTGAGGCGCTCAAAGGTAACTTGCGCGATCCGCTCTTGTGCCGCCGCCTGATGGACCTGTGCCTGAAGCTCTTCCTGATCGAGTTCGATGAGCGAAACTCCACGCTCGACAAATTGCCCATCCGTAAAATGAATCCGGCGGATCACCCCGGCCATCTCCGGTCTCACGACAATTGACGCAATAGCCTGTAGCGTCCCGACCGCCTCAATCCCTTCGGTAATCGAACCGACTGTGACCACCACGGTCTCAACGGGAACCGGGTGTTCGGATTCGTTTGTGCCGGAAAACGATTCGCCGGATGACCGGGTGCCAAGTCTTACTGTGATCATCACCGCCAACGCGGCAATGAGAGTCAGGACTGCCACATTTTTGGGCTTCATATGAACGTCGTGCGATTACTCTTGCGAGACAACGGCTCGTCACAGCCGAGATCGATACACCTGGCCTTATGACATAAGACGCACAAGAGATCGGGAACCTCACCTGTAATCTGTATCCTTGCCACCTGCAAACCATCGACACGGGTGAAGGCCCCCGTGAGCGATCGAAATCGGCTGGTGGGCTTCGTTAAGGTGTGCTTGCAGGAATATGACCTACGGACGACCGCAGCGTCATCGCTGGTGCGCCCCCGCTTCAGCAACCACAAAGGCCAACGGATACAGTAGAGAGGAGAGGAATCGATCCGCCCGTGCAGCGGAAGATCGGCGCGGGCAGGCCAGTTTTCTTGAATGGCGAGCATCGATGATGGAGACACAAAGGATGGCCACGCCCGACGATCATGCCAAGCGCCATCGCAGTGGAGGCACCACGATCGGCATGCTCTCTTTCCTTATGGGGAGGAGTGGAGAGGCACGTTCGAGCTGCGCTGTGCTCGGCATTCATCGATCAGCAACGCGCTCTGGGTAATGGCATACCCGCAGGCTGCACAAGACCAAAAGGCTCCGGTCGAAAAGAGACTGTTTCGATGGCAGCGCGGACAAGAACGGCATTTCATGTTACCTCCAGATTAATGACACACTCCGGTGTGGGCGTCCGGCCCGGCCGCCGCGAGGGCCGTCAAAGGCTGTTTGACAATCGCCGCGATGCGCGCGACCGAATGGGCGAAGGCGAGAAACTCCTCCCGACTGAAATGGAGCGTGATAGAGCCGCAGGTCATATGTAGCCGTCCACATCCACAGAGGACCAATTTCGTCTGTCCGCCCGTCGGCATCCTAGTATCCATGTCGACACAGTCCTTTCATTGGCGATTCATCGGTGTTCGGGCTTTCTGCCGTGACCTACGCTGGCGGGCAGGCGGTTCCAAGGTCCAACGCATCCGATTGGCTCATAAGTCCGTGAGTCACACGGATTTGGGACGACCCGATCACTTCCTGCAGGATAGTCACGTCGGGCTCGACAAAATCATGGCTCACCCGCAGCCGCACAACACCGGTTCGGTCGATGATGAAGGTGTGACATTGTTGAGCCGGCTCCTGGGCCGCCACGGCGAACGACCGATGGAGTCGTCCACAGGGATCCGACAAGATCGGCGTGACGGGCTTGTCCCGCTGGCCAACCCACAATTGATGAAGCGGAACGGGGCCAGAGGCAACGATGAGCAGCGCTGCGTCGACGTCTTCAAACCGTTGCACCTGTCTATCGATCATGTGGCCCGATAGACGCCCGGCATACGGTAAAAAGCAGAGGGCCACCACTTTATTCACGTATCGCATGCCACGAAAGTACGCCAGGACTCCCCCAACCAAGGCGGGACCATGAAATTTCAATATGGGCATGCCGTTCCGGTTCATCTGGTTTCCCCTTCACATGAATGGTTCGCTTGTACGTACCTCGACGCGTGGAGTGTCGCTTGCGCATCCCAGCGACAACCGCAGTTAACGCATTTCAGCGGGGTCAATGGTCCGTAGTAATCCAGCACCCGTTCTACAATCATGAGTCCACCGCACTTCCTACAGGATCCGTTCATCGCGCGTCCTTTGCTTTGGTTCGTCATCGATGGCTCCCTCCTGAAGGCATCATGAGGTTGCCTGAGACCTCCTGCATCATAGTTTCCACATTGGCTTCGCATCTGCCGCAACACGAGTCGTCCAATCCCATCGCCTGCTTCATCGCTTCGGGACAGGCGCTATGGCATAACGCCAAGGTGCAAAATTCGGCCTCCCGGATTCCTTTACACACACAGATGAACATAAGCGCCTCCTTTAGCTAGCCACTTACAGCTTCTGCACTCCGCTGGCACCAGCCCAAAAAAGAAAACCCAAGGCATCAACTGATACCTTGGGCTCCGGTCTTCGCGACCTCTGGCCTCTCGGCACATCAAACTATACGGCTATCACGCTTGGCTGGGCCTAAACCTACCAATTCAACTTGCGCATGACCAAATGCGCTGCACACTTGATATGTATTCTCAATATCATCTACTGCAGCTTCGTGTCAACACATGAGTTCATAGAGCGAACCTAGTTGATTATCGACCAGGGCGGATCAGACACCAGGCGAGCAATCCCAAGGGGAGCCCGAGTGCAGACCAGGACACGATGTCCCACCAGCCATCGCCCAACAGCGCCGCGAGCAACCCCACGGCAGTTATCACCGCTGTTAGAACCGGCATGCTCCAGATCTGGCGGCCGGAGAGTACCTGACTCATCGGGAGACGACGCGCCGTTGCGCCCCTCGCGTGATCGCTTGATCGGGATCGGCTTCACCGAACAGCTGCTCGGCCGGCAGGTTTCGCTTCGTCCACCATAGATACAGGCCGCTGATCAGCACACCGATCGTGATGAGGTCGAGCAGCACCCAAAGGATTTTCAAGGGCAGGCCCCCATAGTCTCCAAAGTGTAGCGGTTGGGAAAGCAACAAGACTGTGAGGTACCACGGGAGTTCACGGGCTTCGGTGAGCGCCAACGTGGACGCCTCGACAAGGACCGGCTTGAGGAGCCGGGCAGTCAACGCTGTCTGACCGCGCATGAAGAATGCGTAATGATGGGGTCCGGCGAAGGATGTGCCGGGAAACGCGACGCTACTGAGAGCGAGATCCGGCTCGGCGGCTTGTGCGACTGCAGCCGCCTCGTCAAGCGAACCATACGCGACAGGGACTGGTCGACCGGCCCAGGGTTTCGTCATCTCGGCAAGCTCAGTCACCTGCCACAAGCTCACCAGTGGCCGTGCCAGCGTATTGATGACTCCTGTGCCCCCCACCGCGAGCGCCCACATCACCGTGACGATCCCGAGCACGTTGTGCAAATCCAGCCATGTCAGCCGCGGACTGCCGTCATACCGCACGGTGCCAAAAGGCAGTTTCCGCATAAAGGGACCGTAGACCACAACTCCGGACGCCACTGACGCGATAAACAGGAGGCCCATCACGCCAACAAACAAGGTGCCCGGCAGGCCGGCGAACAGTTCCACGTGCAGCGTCAGCAACAGGTGAATCAATCCTTGCCGGACCGGCACATTTTTCAAGAACGTCCCGCTCGTTGCGTCGTAGAGGTAGGTGGCGCTGTTCTCGACGGCGTCGCGGGTTGCGCCGAACGTCACCGCCCATACCGGCCGCTCCTCATCGCGGGTGAGGAATTGGATGACGTCGCCAGGGCGACGGACCTGCCCATCAGAGACAATTGCGTCAAGATTCGCCGAACCGGGCCCGCCAGCAGTTGCCAGCGGGTCGTCCAACCAGTCTGATAACTCATCGTGGAAGATCAGCGGGAGCCCGGTCAGGCACAGCACCAACATAAATCCTGTACAGACCAGGCTGGTCCACTTGTGGATTCCGTAGTGCAGCCGCAACGACCGAGCCGTCATTTTCGTTAGACTGCCCGCTCAGGGATTCGATGCTTTACCATCGGTACGCCACCGTCCCAACCACGGTGCGGCGCTGGCCAAAGGTGCAGAAGTTGCCTCCTCCTCGGTCGAAGCAACCGAACGCGTCATGATTGAAGATATTGACCACGTTGAGCGCGAAGCGATATTGGCGCCACGTATAATCCATCATGGCATCGCCGACGACAAAACCAGGAACCTTAAACG
>CBDIWQ010000101.1:0-5517 GCA_965285965.1 uncultured bacterium
CCACATGGCCCTGTGGATCATGTCCGACCGGACTATTCCCCGTTCCTTCCGGTTCATGGAAGGCTTCGGCGTCCATACGTTCCGCCTGATCAATGCCGAGGGCAAGTCCACCTTCGTCAAGTTTCAAAGTCGGATCGTAGCCATGTCGTTCTGTGAGCCAAGGAGTTGAAGTGGCGCATTGTCTTCCTAAGACCGCTTGGCCTCAGACTTCCGTTCCTTCCGGTTCATGGAAGGCTTCGGCGTCCATACGTTCCGCCTGATCAATGCCGAGGGCACGTCCACCTTCGTCAAGTTCCACTGGAAACCAAAACTCGGGCTGCAGTCGGTCGTGTGGAATGAAGCCGTGAAGATCAACGGCGCCGATCCCGACTTCCACCGGCGTGATCTGTGGAATACCATTCAGAAAGGCGACTTCCCAGAATGGGACCTGGGCGTGCAGTTGTTTGACGACGAGTTTGCCGAGCGCTTTGACTTCGACGTGCTCGATGCCACGAAAATCATCCCCGAGGAAGACGTGCCCATCCGGCGGGTCGGCCGGCTCGTGCTCGATCGCTGTGTGGATAATTTCTTCGCGGAGACCGAGCAGGTCGCCTTCTGCACGCAGAACATTGTTCCGGGCATCGATTTTTCCAACGATCCGCTCCTTCAGGGGCGCAACTTCTCGTACCTCGATACGCAGCTCAAACGGCTCGGCAGCCCGAACTTCACGCACATCCCGATCAACGCGCCGAAATGTCCCTTTGCACACTTCCAGCAGGACGGACATATGGCGATGACCAATCCGAAGGGGCGGGTCAACTATGAGCCGAATTCCTGGGACGGGCAGGGCGCAGGGCCGCGCGAGTCAGCGGACATCGGGTTCCGATCCTATCCCTCTCCGGAGGAAGGCCTCAAACAACGCATTCGTTCGGAGACATTCGCCGACCATTACAGCCAAGCCCTGCAGTTTTACATGAGTCAAACGAAAATTGAGCAAACGCACATCGCCAACGCCTTCGTCTTTGAACTGAGCAAGTGCGATCGGCTCGCCATTCGCACCCGCATGGTCGCCCATCTCCTGAATGTGCATCCCGATCTGGCGAAGCAGGTCGCCGACGGTTTGCGTCTCAAATCGATGCCCGATCCGGCGGACGCGGCGCGCCCGACTCGGAAGGATCTGAAGAAATCGCCGGCTCTCAGCATCCAACTCAACGGCCCGGAGAGTTTCAAGGGAAGAAAAGTCGGTGTGCTCGTCACCGACGGGGTGGACATCACCCTCTTCAAATCTCTCAAAGCCGCCGTAGAAGCGGAAGGCGCGATGCTGGAGATCGTCGCTCCCAGGATCGGCGGGGTCGAGGCCAGCGACGGCGCCTGGCTTGAGGCCGCGCAGAAAGTGGAGGGCGGACCATCGGTCCTGTATGACGCGGTGGCGCTGTTGCCATCGGATGACGGCGTCCGGACGCTCATGAACGACGCCGCCGCGCGTGATTTCGCCGCTGACGCCTACGCGCACATGAAGTTTATCGGCTATGTCGAGGCGGCAGTTCCCTTGTTCAAAAAGGCAGGAGTGCATGACCATCTCGACGACGGGTTCATCGCACTCGCCGGCTCGAAAGGGTGCACCAGGTTCATCCAAGCGTGCCGACAGCTTCGCTTCTGGGCACGCGAAGAAGCCATGGCTAACGCCTAAGGTTGAGGAGGACCGGCCCTTGGGTGGGCAACGGCCTGATAAAAGAGAAGGTGTGTTTCAATTTCGACGCTGGCAGGATGGAGCGTAGCAGGCGGCCCCCTTTACCCTCGAACCCGTCGGTTGCTTTGACGGCACGCCATCCCCCACCCTTTCAGGTCGGCCGCGACGGTCCGGAATCAGGCCGTCACGAACAACCGCTCGTACACATCCGCCGCATCGACGTACGCCTGCAAAGCGGTCCTCTCATCGCGGCTCCTCTATATCCCCGGAGCCGCGGATCAGGCTGCCTTTGAAGACGCCACGATAGCTTCCGCTGCTCCTTGGACAGAGTACTACCAACCCGGCGTTGCCTTACTGGCCAGGAGGACACGGAACCCCTTTGCGCGCCCCTCATTTTTATCGGCACAGAATCTCAACCCCAGCGGCCTGTGCTATAGTGGCGGCGGCTGGCTCATGCTCCGCCTACAACCATGGAGGCTCCATGCGACAGATTGCCTGGCTCCTTGCCCTGTCCCTCGTGTTCATCACCGGTTGCTCTCTTCGCGCCACGACGGATCAGATCCTGGACACGACCTCGAACGTGACCGGCACCACGTCCTCGGCTCGCAGTTGGTTCACGGAAGACGGCCTCGTCAAACCGCAGTTTCGAACGACGGCCTTTGTGTCGTTCAACCATGCCAACTTGAGCCAGGACCTTGCGGCCGGGCAGGGTGAGTATCTGGCGGCCATGAGCGCCTTGCTCGGTGTTCCGGCTGAGCGCCAACCGGCGTTCTTCTCTGCGGCTCAGGCACGCTATGCCGGGATGACCACGCCTTCACCTGCTCCCCCGGCACTTCTGGTGCTGCTCCAAGACGCCGCCGGGCCCTTTGTCAACACGCCTCACTCCGGGCTTGGGACCGCGCAACCATGACGGCATCCGGCCCGACGCTGCCATTCCGGACGATTTTTCATCCCACGGACTTTACCGACGATAGCCACACGGCGCTCATTCATGCCTTGAAACTCGCCCTCACCGCCAAAGCGGAATTGTCGATGATGCATATCGATCCCGACGTCGCCCGGTCGGACTTCGAGGATTTTCCGCGCATCCGCCCGATTCTCGAACAATGGCGGCTGCTGGACCCGGGCAGCACGAAGGAGCAGGTGACGCAGCTCGGCCTGTCCATCAGGAAGACGCGGGCCGCGGCAACAAATCCGACACAGGGGTTTCTCCATTACCTGGCCTCTCATCCGGCCGATCTGTTGGTCATGGCGACCCATCAATACGATGGTCTGGCGCGCTGGCAGCACCAGACGGTGGCGGAGCCGATCGCCCGGCGCAGTCATGCCCCCACGCTGTTTGTGCCGACCCATGTCGAAGGATTTGTCGCCAAGGACACCGGCCGGTCACAACTGCGGCGGGTGCTGGTGCCCGTCAGCGCGAAACCCGATCCGCAGGTGGCCATCAACATGACGACGAGCCTGGCTCTGGCGCTGGGCTCCGACAGCCTGACCGGCGTCCTGGTCCATGTGGGCGACGACTCCGCGTTACATTCCGTCCGCTATCCCTCGCGCAACGGCTGGCTCTGGCATACCCAAACCTGCCAGGGCAACGTGGTGGATGTGATCTTGGGCATGGGCGCGGACTTCGATGTGGACCTGATCGTAATGACCACCGAGGGGCATGATTCCATGCTGGATATGATGCGCGGCAGTACGATGGAACGGGTGTTGCGCGGCGCCCGCTGCCCGCTCCTGGCGCTCCCGGTTTAGCAGGTTGCGCAAAAGCTATTTACTTCAGTAGAAGTCAACAGCGGAACGTGTAGGACACGAAAACACAATCCCCGCAGGATGCTCAAAATGGCCGTCCGGCAAGGCCGCAGCGAGTGAAGGTCCGAGGCGTACCCGGGGTACGTTGAGGGGCTAAACGATGCGAGAACGCCGCTGGAGGACTTTTTCAGCATCCATGTTAGACGCCGGCCTTGGCGCGGCTTAATGCGCCGGCTTCTCCGCCCCGCCCGATCACCGTGCGTACCACCATCCCGTCTTTCACTACGAGGAAGTTCGTCGAGACGGCGGGAATACGGGGACCGGGCAGGATGACGCCGGCGAGGTTCAACGGATCCACGGCGGAGATCTTCACCTCCTGCGACAGTCCGAACCCGCTCTTGCGCAAGGCCCGCATCGATTCCACGGCTTCCGGCAACGCAAATTGCTCACCGACGAAACCCGCCACGAAGCGCCCGCCCCTGATTTCACCCTGCAACTCCATGCGCCGGTAGTGCACGAGCAGATCGCGCCAGGCCGGGGAAGACGATTCCCGCCCGAGGAGATCGCGAAACACCACCCCGTAACGGCGTAGGAGTTGCCGGGCCATCGGCTCACTAAGACGTGAGGCGTGATGCGTGTGTGATGAGCCGGGCGAGAGGGCAGGGGCAAGGGGCGAACCGTTCAGTTCTCTCCTCGCCTCTTGCCTCGCACCACTTGCCATCCGTAAGAGCGACCATCGTCCACCCGCGTGGCGTGGGCGCCGCAAGCGCTCGCGACCTTCCGCCCGCCGGCGGTGCGGATCCAGCAGCGAACGCAGGTTATCAAATCCATCGGCGGTGACCAATCCGGCGGCCACCAGTTCCCACAGCCCCTGTTCCACTTCAGCCGGCAGATGCCCGGTCTCCCGAACTAGATCGTTGAAAAAGCTGGCCCCGCGTTCGTGCAAGGCCTGGAGCAACCGTTGTCCCACCCCGCTGAGATGCGTGGGCGGAAACTCAGCGGATGAGCCCACCAGCCACTCTGCCGCCTCACGGGGAAACAAACTGACGGGAGCCGCGCTGGTCGGCACCACACGCCGGGGGCCTTCGTCACCCGGGGCGCGCGCCGGGGAGGACAAGCGCCCCCATGCCACCGCACCGCTGAGGCACAACCGGTCCAGCCATTCTGGTGCGTACTTCGCCAGGCGCGCCCGCAACAAGTGAGGTTCCCACGCTGACGCCGCCGCTTCAAACCCGGCGAGCTGCGCAACCACCTCGCCGAGTCCGGCCTCGCCATGCAATCGCGCGCCCGGCGCCACATGCTGCCACCGGAATAAAAATGACATGAATTCGGCTGCGGTGACGGGTTCGATTTCCTTCCGGAGCGCGCCCAGCGTGAGCCGATGAATACGGGCCAATAATCGGCGATGACACCACTCGATGGCATCCGGCGAGGCGTCATCCATGATGGGTGAGACGCCGGGACGGAACCGGCCGCGCAGTACCAGGCCCTGAGCCTCAAGACGCACCATGGAGGCGTTCACCTCGTTCGGGTGAAGATGCAACCGCTCCGCCAATTGCCCCGCCGTCGTCGGGCCGAGACTCTCCATCCAGCCCCGGACGATGGCATCGAGGGCTGCTTCGTCTTGACCACTCACCCCTGTCTCGACGCTCGCCATATTTTCTGTGGCCACCCAACCTCTCGCCGTCGGCCTCTCACCTTCTCCTCTCCCCTGAGGGGAGAGGGTTGGAGTGAGGGGAATCGTGATCTCTGCTGCTCGCCCTTCTCCCACCAACCGAGGCAGAAACACCGCCCACTCTTCCGCCTGCTCAACCGGCACCCAGACGAGCGTGAGCAGCGCATCGTGAAGCTCATCGGCATCGCGGACGACGGGCCAGGCTTCGCTTTCGACTTCCTCGATCGCCGCCGGATCCAGCGCGCCGACTTGCCCGAGCAGTTCCGGCGGCAGCGTCCGCCGCATTTCCACGGCCCGCGCCCGCCGCTCTTCCAACGGCGCATCGTCCAGGAACGCATAGGGGTTGGCGTTGAGGATCTCATGCGACAGGGGCGAGGAAGTCGGAGGCCAAGCGGTCTTAGGAAGACAATGCGCCACTTCAACT
>CBDIWQ010000102.1:0-14520 GCA_965285965.1 uncultured bacterium
GTTGCCGGGTCCCATGGGCTATGTCAGCGACCATGCCCAGGTGCTCGGCGATGATTGGAAGGCGCGGATCCGGTCGGTCTGCCAGGACCTGGAGCGCAAGACCGGCATCGAAATGGTGGTGGTCACCGTCTCGACGATCAAGCCGTTCGGCTCCGTAAACGAATATGCCTCCGCCCTCTACGAAAAATGGGGCATCGGCTCGACCCAACAGGAACATGGCGTGATGGTGCTGGTTGCGGTGCAGGAGCGGCAAGCCGCCATGACGTTGGGCCGTCAGATGCTGCCGATCATAACGCCGGCCGTCATGAGCGAAGTGGGCGGCGCCTACCTGCATCCGTCCATAGAGCTCGGGCACTATGGGGAAGGGCTCTACCGGACGGTCGTGGCGCTGGCGGCGCCCGCTCAGCATGTGCGCGTCGGCTCCCTGGGAAAGACCCACTTCAAGGGCGTGGGCTTTTGGATCACCTTGTTCACCAGCATCGGGGCCATCTCTTTCTTCTGGTGGATCAGCCGTCCCGATCTCCGCCATCCGTATCGCCGGATCCAACAAGGCGAGTACTGGGGAACCGGCCAAGGTGGCTTCGGCGGCAACTGGGGCGGGTTCGGCGGAGGGACGAGCGGGGAGGGGTATAAGTAGGACGCGCCGAACCGCAGAGACCGAGGCTGTTGCCCCCCACCGACCTCTCAGGAAGTCTCCCGCCCGTTCTTCTATGAGCATCCGCGTTTCCGTTGCTCACTGTGTGCTACTCCCTGCATCTGTTAACCTCCCGGTCGCACATGTCTGACACCGCCTCGTAGTTTTCCCTGTCATTTCCTATTGCTCGGCATGCGGCGGACGGGCACATCGATTGCTTTATGCGCGGCTGTCCGCGGCCCGACTCGGTTACAGAGTTTTACCTGTTCTTTAGATTCCTGAAGGAGGGCGAATGTCTCGACAGACTCGCATATTGACCAAGATGATCCCGCTCACAGCGGCAGTGTGCTCGGCGTGGCTCAGCACCGCTCCTGGTGCCATGGCTCTCGATAGCCTCCATGTCACGGCACCGACGGCTCCGTCTCGAACCGATGACACCTATACGCGCATGTTCCCGGGGTTGC
Organism: uncultured bacterium; assembly: GCA_965285965.1. GTDB lineage: Bacteria > Nitrospirota > Nitrospiria > Nitrospirales > Nitrospiraceae > Nitrospira_D. The sequence continues at coordinate 1,099 of CBDIWQ010000102.1, forward strand.
CGGCCTATGCGCACCCCACTGACGAGAAGCGCGAGCAAGCCAAAGCCGTCGGGGCGAAAGGCGGGATCCTGGATGCGCAGGACATTCTGACGGATCCCGTTCAATCGATTCTGAATCCGGCGGTGTTCAGCCCGCACAATCCGGACAATCCCAACATGACGGCCGGCATGACGTTTCTGGGGCAGTTTATCGACCATGATCTGACACTCGACTTGAAATCGTCGCTGCTGCAGATGAGCGATCCCCGGAGTACCGTCAACTTCCGCACCGCGGCCTTCGACCTCGACAGCCTCTACGGCCAAGGACCGGATGAGTCGCCTGAGTTGTACGATCGGACTTCCGGCGACATCAAATTCCGGGTGGATCTGATCCCGGGATCCGAAGCCGTGTCCCGCAACGGGGCGGCGCGGTATGACGTGCCGCGCGATGCCAACAACAATGCGATCATCGGGGACAGCCGAAACGACGAGAATGTCGTCATCAGCCAGCTGCATCTGGCCATGCTGCGCTTCCACAATGCGGTCGTCGACCATCTGCGGGCCAAGCCGGCGCTGGCGGGAACTTCTTCCGATCGGATGTTTCACATGGCCCAGCGATTGGTGCGCTGGCACTACCAGTGGATCGTGCTCCATGAGTTTCTGCCGGTCACGATCGGGCCGGATCGAGTCACCGACATCCTGAAGCGGGGCCTCCGCTTTTATCCCGTCGATGATCGCATCCTCGGCGACCGGTTCAGAAACGCTAGGCGCAATCCGTTGATCCCGGTCGAGTTTTCCGTCGCCGCCTACCGGTTCGGCCATTCGCAAGTGCGTCCCAGCTACCGGCTGAATTTCGGGCCGGATGGCGGATTGCCGGTCTTTGTCTTTTCTTTTGATGATTCGGTCGATCCGAACGATCCCGATCCCGCCGACTTGCGAGGAGGCCGGCGCGCCCCCCGGCGATTCGTCGACTGGCAGACTTTTTTCGATTTCGGCGACGGCAATGTGCGGCCGAATAAGAAAATCGATGCGAAGTTGTCCAGCGCGCTGATGCACTTGCTCGGCTCACGCGGCTCGTCGCCCGGCATGCCGTCGGACGGGGTGCAGTCGCTGGCCTCCCGCAACCTCATGCGGCATGTGAACGTCGGTCTCCCTTCCGGACAGGCGATCGCGCGGGTGATGGGCCTTCCGGTGTTGCCGCCGGCTCACTTGGCCGACTTACAGCCGTACGGCATGGAGCGCAGCACGCCGCTCTGGTATTACATCTTAAAGGAAGCGGAACGGATGGAGAACGGGCTGCGCCTTGGTCCGGTGGGGGCGCGGATTGTGGGGGAAGTCTTTATCGGATTGCTGAAGGCTGACGAGACTTCATACCTGGCCTCCGACCGGAGTTGGAAACCGGTGCTCCCCTCAGCCACTCCCGGCGAGTTTCGCATGACCGATCTGCTGACATTTGCCGGCGTGGTACCCCCGTTGAATTAAGCGATTCACTCATCCTTTGCCGCATAACGGCTAGGGCATTTCCAAACACAAAGCAGGGAGTGCCCTAGTCGCCTTTCCAACCGACACTCCAGTACAACTGCCGAGACTTACGGGCTGCGTACGGCGAATACCTACAGTGGACCGGCAGGACCGGTAATGTCACCGAAGACGACTTCCAGGTATTTCCTATACGGGGTATTTCCACCACTCTGCTGACTGGAGCCCGCGCTCCGTACCTGTCGCATCACGTACATGGTTTCGGTTCGTTCAACCCTTTAAGGCGAAAGCCGCATAAGGAGGTCGCATGCCACGAGATATCCGCCGCCTCTCCATACTCGCCGTCAATCTCGTGTGGGGTGCCACCTTCCTTGCCGTGACGGCTGTATCCTCCATGGCTCAAACGGTCGAAGTGCCCAATGTGAAGCCGACCCGCCCCGACGATATTTTCACCCGGCTGTTTCCGGGATTGCCGCCATTCGCCTCTCCCAATGACGATCTTCGGGAGCAGGTGAAAAGGTTCGGCCAAAAAGGAGGGGCCCTGGATGCGAACGATCTCTTGACGGATCCTGTCCAATCGATTCTGAATCCGGAGGTCTTCAGTCCGCTGAATCCGGACAACCCGAAAATGAGCGCGGGGATCACTTTCCTCGGCCAGTTCATCGATCACGATCTGACACTGGATCTCAAATCTCCGCTAATGGAACTCAGCAATCCCAAACAGACCGCCAACTTTCGTACGGCGGCCTTCGACCTGGACAGCGTGTACGGCAACGGGCCCGAGGACTCGCCGCAGCTCTACGACCGAAGTTCCGGCTGGATCAAGCTGCGTGTGGACATCCTTCCCGGATCCGAGGGCCTTTCACGCAAAGGGGCGGTCCGCTACGATCTGCCGCGTGATGCTCACTTGCAGGCCATCCTCGGCGATGGTCGCAATGATGAAAATGTCGTTATCAGCCAGATGCACGTCGCCATGCTGCGCTTTCATAACGCGGTCACAGATTATTTAACGGCTCAGCCGTCACACTCGGGGGACTCTCCGGCGCAGATCTTCGAGCAGGCGCAGCGGCTGGTGCGCTGGCATTACCAGTGGATCGTGCTGAAGGAGTTTCTGCCGCTCACGATCGGGGAGGAGCGGGTCACGGACATTCTGCGTCAGGGCCAGCGGTTTTATAATCTCAATGATCCCGCGACCTCGCAGGGTTTGCGGAACGCGCGTGGGAATCCGTTGATCCCCATTGAGTTTTCGGTGGCGGCCTATCGGTTCGGTCACTCACAGGTGCGGCCGAGCTATCGTGTGAATTTCGGACCGGATGGCGGGACGCCGTTCTTTGCCTTTGTGTTCGACGACAGCGCGGATCCGAACGATCCCGACCCGAACGACTTGCGAGGCGGCAAGCGTGCCGCGAGACGGTTTGTCGACTGGCAGACGTTTTTCAACTTCGGCGACGGCAATGTGCGGCAGAACAAGAGAATCGACGGCAAACTGTCCAGCGTCCTGATGAACATGCCCGGCTCTCGCGGCCCGGCGCCCGGGTTGCCGCCCGACGGCGTGCAATCGCTGGCCTCCCGCAATTGTATGCGGCATGTGAATTTCGGGCTGCCGTCGGGACAGGCCATCGCCCGGGTCCTGGGGGTCCGCGTATTGACGCCGGACCAATTGTCGGACGCGGCGCCGTATGGTTTGGAGAAGAGCACTCCGCTGTGGTTTTATATCTTGAAGGAAGCCGAACTGCTGGAAAATGGCCTACGCCTCGGACCGGTCGGCAGCCGGATTGTGGGCGAGGTCTTTATCGCCTTGCTCAAGGCTGATCCTTCTTCGTTCCTGGCTTCGGAACCGAACTGGAGGCCCGTCTTGCCCTCAATGACCGCGGGCGACTTTCGGATGACCGATCTCTTGACGTTTGCGGGGGTGGTTCCGCCGCTGAATTAGGCAGGGCATCAGCGGGAGCGAGCCACCGCGGGCGACTTTCGGATGACCGATCTCTTGACGTTTGCGGGGGTGGTTCGCCGCTGAATTAGGCAGGGTTATCAGCGGGAGCGAGCGGTCATCAGGCCACTCGCTCTCGCATCGGAACCGGACGGCCCTCTTCAAGATCCTGCAGATCGGCCCACGCCGTCAGATCGGTGCGGGTGGGATCGACGGCGTCCCGGAGTTGGTTGAAATAGGCCTGTTTCTCCGGCGAGCTCGGTCCGCGGGTCACCATCATTTCATTCCATGCCTCTATCTCGGCCGGCGAGTGGGGCGTCGCTGTCTTACGGAACCATTGAGCGATTCCGTCGTCCGTCGGATTCGCCGCGACCGCTTCTCTGAACCGGGTATCCGCCACGCCGGCAAACTCCAGCAAGCGCACGTCCATCGGGCAGGGGTAGATGTATTCTCCTTCGGTGCCGGCGAGCACCGCCCGGCATTTGTCAATCATACGCGCCAGATGCACATAGCCTTCCAGCTTTTCGCGCATGCTGCGGGGAAACGCGTGTCGCAAATCCATGGGTGTGCTCAGTCCTTGCCGCCTCTCCGCTCCGGAGAGGCGGCTCGAAAAGCCCGGGTTAGAGCAATTTATGATTGGCGAACGAGAGATACTTCACCACGACTTCGCCGTTTTCAAACGCAATGATGCGGCGGGTCGCCGGAAGGTCTGATGACCCCACCCGCACGTGCGTGTCCGTGAAGCACTCCACATTGTTCAGTTTTCTATCGGTCGGCGAGTAGTAGTACACCGAGTACTTCGTCGTCAGGTTCTTCTGATCCTGCGTGACGGCGCTTTCCTCCACGTTGATGGAAAACGCGAAGGGGGTCATGCCGGGGTGCGCCATGGTTCGGTTGATCTGGGTGATGCGGTTGTCCTTCAGGCGATAAAACGAATTGGAGCCGTGGATGACGAGCTTGGTCCCGAACGGGTGGCCATCCTCTTCCATCGTCAGCGAGTACTTGCCGTCCGATTCTTCGAAACTCCGGGGGCCGCGATGGACGGCGATCATGCCGAGCTGTTCCTGCGCCCATTTTTGAATGTCGGGGTCGCCCACCTGTACGGTCACTTCGCGTGGACCTTTCACCGTCACCGGTCCGCGGGTTTCCTTCCCGTTCACGTTCACGGTCAAGTCGGCGGTGAAGCCTTTAAAATCCTTTTGCCAGCGGGCGGTCTGTTCGAACGCCTGGCGGAGCAGTGCTCGCGCTTTGGGGTCGTCGGCTACGGTCGGTTGCTCGGGTTTAGGGTGTTCCAAGGTCAGTCTCCTCTTAGAATGATGTGAATGTGCGGACGGATTATACCGGCGGTCCTCCGGAGCCTCAATGGTGGATTCCCTGGTAGAAAGACAGAGGAAAGACTCACGAGGGCGACCTAGTTTTCGGTCCTATCGATGGACCCAAGCAGATTATTCCCAAATTCCTCTTGATTCTGATATACTTCGCCGATTTTTTCGGCCTGGGGCACCTGATCGACCGGATGCGATCAGCTCAAGGGCGGGTACTGAGAAAGGATTGGCATGGAACGACGAGCTGCTTCCCATACTGAAGAAGAGGAAATGAATACACGCCGGCGGCTGCTCAATGCGGCCAGAAAAGGCGATGCCAAGGCCATCGGCAAGCTCTTTGAGTTGTATCAGGTCCGTGTGCTCAGCGGCGATCAGCTCGCCAAGGTGAACAAGACCTCCACCTACATGGTTCCGGTCAAACCAAGCAAGAGCGGGAAATCCTCCTCCAAACGGGGAGGAAAGCCGAAGGCGGCCGACACGCCGCCGGCGAAGACTCACGTGAAGCCCGCGAAGCCCGCAGCCCGCCAGCCGGCGAAGCCGAAGGGGAAGCACAAATAGCCGTTTCCCCGAACGGGCGCTATTGAATCGACACCCGTAATCCGCCTCCGGCCAGTTTGGTCGCCACTTCTTCGGCCCGTTCGGACGCTCCGGCAAAGACCATCGCCTCGCCCTCGTGATCGATCCGGTAGGCCAATTCGAAGGCCTTGGAGGAGGTCATACCGGGGATGAACCGGCAGAATAAGTCGATGACTTGCTGATAGGTATGGCAGTCGCAGTTGTAGACGGTCACGCGCGACTCGAAGTCGTCACCGGATCCGGTCCCGATTTCTTCCGTGATGTCGGGGATGGTTTGGGGTGTCGATATGGCCATAACGTCTGTCGCGAGCGGCACTTTAATAGCCGGTTCGCTCAATGAAACAGTTCTCCAGCCTCACGCCGTCACGCCGGAGGCTCCGGCTCAAGAGCGCGAAATGCGCGGGCGAATCGGTGGCGGCGGCGAGCGCATGCTCACCTGCGAGTTGTACTGTATACACCAGCGCCGCGGCAGTTTTCAGCAGGGCCAAACCATAGTCGAAGGCATCGGTATCGCGGTCCCTGTCGGGAACCAGGCTCCACCGGCGAATCTGCGCCACGGTGAAGGGACGTGTCTTGAACCGGTCATCCGTCTGCAGCGCACCCGAGTGCGACCCTTCCGGCGGTGTCCCGAAGAGACCGATGTGGAAACGGCGATCGCCGTTCAATGCCGCATGGAAACGGGCTCGCCATGCGTCGTCCAAGAAGTCACGATCTACGGCGGCCACGATCTTCCCGGAGAGCATCCCGCTGACAGGATAGCCCTGTACCAAGCGTCCCTCCGAGAGGAGAACGGGATAGGCATCTCCCATGCGATCGGGGTAGGCCGTCGTACCGAAGAACGGGCTGACCTGGAGCGCCATGTAATCCCTAAAATGCACGCGGGAGAATGTCCCCAGTAGCCGGTGTAAGGTGCGCTCGTGACAGAGGTGAAAGGGATAGAAGAGGACGTCGGTCGTCGGCATGAGATTCATCGACATCGAAATCGCTTCATGCTAGTGTCCGGCCGTGCGACATCTGTGGGCTTCCTGGCTCGATCTGCTTCTCGTCTTCATTCCGGTGACGGTGGCCTTGGAACTGCTGAAGGCCGACCCGCTCTTCGTGTTTGTGACCTCCGCGTTGGCGATCATTCCACTGGCGGGCCTGCTCGGGAGAGCCACGGAACACCTGACCTGCCACGTCGGTGCCGGCATCGGAAGTCTGCTCAATGCCTCGCTCGGCAACGCGGCCGAGCTGATCATCGCCTTTGTGGCGCTGCGTGAAGGACTCCACGATGTGGTCAAGGCCTCGCTTACGGGGTCGATCATCGGCAATGTCCTGCTCGTTCTCGGGGCGTCCATGATAGCCGGCGGCATGAAGCACGAGCGGCAGAAGTTCAACCAGACCGCCGCCGGGTTGGGTTCCAGCATGCTGATTCTGGCGGCAGTCAGCTTGATTATTCCGGCGCTGTTCCATTTCACCGCCTCCGACCGCGGGGTACGGATCGAACATGAGTTGAGCCTGCTCATCGCGATGGTCCTCTTCATCATTTATTGCTTGAGCCTGGCCTTTTCGCTGAAGACGCACCGGCACGTCTTTGAGGGCGGCGGACACGATACCGGCGACCTCGGTGAACCGCCATGGAGCTACCGGACGTCGCTCATCGTGCTGACGGTCGTCACCATTCTGATCGGTGCCATGAGTGAAATGCTGGTCGGTGCCATCGAACCGGCGGCGCATCAGTTGGGACTGACTCAAGTGTTTGTCGGCGTCATCCTGGTGGCTTTAGTCGGCAATGCGGCTGAGCATTCGACCGCGATCCTGATGGCCATGAAAAACAAGATGGATCTGGCTCTCGGCATCGCCGTCGGCTCGAGCATGCAGATTGCGTTGTTCGTGGCGCCGGTCCTCGTGTTTGCCAGTTATCTCTTCGATCATCCGCTCGATCTCATCTTCACTCCGTTTGAAGTGGCGGCCGTGGCAATGTCCGTTCTGATTCTGGGATTCGTCTCGATGGACGGGGAGTCGCACTGGATGGAAGGAGTGATGCTCGTGGGCGTCTATGCCATGTTGGCGGTCGCCTTCTTCTTTCTACCCGCCTAAGCCTGATAGGAATCGATGCACTGCCACAGTCCGCGTCCGACCGCGCGCTGCTCCAGGTGACGGCAGGAGAGTGACGCCGCGTCTTCGTTGCGGGCCGGTCAAACCTTATCCATATCGATCACTTCAGTCGCGTCCCACAAATTCTTCCATTCGGCATCCGCCATATCCTTTTCACGGTCTGCGGACGTTTCTTCTCCGAATGGAAGGCGTTGCGCGGCTGCGGTGTCCGGCGCCTGTTCCGCCGGCGGCTCCGGCGGTGACTGCCCCCGACGGCGCTTCTTGGACGGGTCCATATTGATCGGCATTGGTTCCTCGCTCCTTGACCGTAGTCTCCTACCGTCGGGTGTGACTTGTCAACGGCCACCCCCTGTGCGATTGACCATCCGGTCAAGCGCTGGTACAGTCCCCGCCCATGCTCGACGCCAAGGTCTGGTGGCCCCTGTTTCCCCTTCTGCTGCTTCTCGTCATCGTGTCGCTGACATGGGCCTTGGTCTTCGTCGTCCGAAGGGGATATCAGGGACAAGGCCGCTGGCTGCAGGTCGGCGCCTTCTCCTCCTATATGGTGGCCGCCGTCTCCGCCGTTGCGAGCGAGCGGGGGTTGGTGTCGGCTCATCTCCATCGCCCATTTTCGTTGCTGACGCAAGTCTGCCTGCTGCTGGCGGTGATTTATCACTGGAAGCGGGGAAATCATTCTCTGGTGCGGCTCAATGCCATGGCCTGGGCCGGCATCCTGGCCGACGCGGCGCTCCACGTGCTGATGGTCCGGCATTGACCCACGATTATTCTAGAAGAGCTCACCTGCGACGCTATCCGCGAAGCGCTGCCCTAATGGCGTGAGCCGCAATCGACCGGCGGCGGATTCGAGAAGGCCCTGGCTCATTAATCGCGCGAGCCGGGTTTGCGACCCTGCGGCGAGGACAGTTGCCTCCACGATGGTGGCCGGCACGCCTTCGAGTAGGCGAAGTCCGAAGACCACCGCGTCGCGTTGCTGCTCCGAAAGGGACAGGACCGTGCGGTCTTCGATCGGCAGGGTACCCATACCGAGGAGCTGGATGTAGGCCGTCAAATCGGCTCTGTTGCCGAAGCGCACGCCGTCGACGTAAGACTGGGCACTCGGGCCGAGTCCCAGATAGTCCTGATCGGTCCAGTACAACAGGTTATGGCGCGAAGCCGATCCCGGCCTGGCGTAGTTCGAAATTTCATACCGGACGAATCCCGCCTGCGTCAGGAGCGCTTCGGCGGCGGACTCCATGTCATTTTGCAGCGCTTCGTCGAGCGGCGGCATGCGAAGGCGGGCGATCTCACGGGCAAGTGTCGTCCCTTCCTCGACCGTGAGCGCGTAGCATGAGATGTGGGCCGGATCCATGTTGAGCAACGACCGGAGCGTGCCGGTCCATGACCCGAGGGTCTGTCCCGGCAATCCGTACATCAGATCCAGGTTGACGTTGGTGAATCCGGCCGCCCGGGCCGCCGCGACTGCACGTTCCGTGTCCCGCACGGAGCCCGGCCGTCCGATCGGTCCGAAATCCGCATCGTCCATCGACTCGGCGCCGAAACTGATGCGATTGAATCCGGCATCCGCCAACGCCTGCGCATCGTCCGCCGTGATGGTCGCGGGATGCGCTTCCACCGTGACTTCGACGGTCGGGCTGGCCGGCCAGGTTCCGCGAATGAGCGTGACGAGGCCGCACAGGGTCTGAACCGGAAGAGCGGTCGGTGTGCCGCCTCCGAAGTAGATGCTCTGAAGCGGCCGTCCCTTGAGCGGCGCCTGCTCGCCGTACATCTCCACTTCCCGCCGCAACGCTGAGACAAACGCCTCCATCCGCTCGCTTTTCGCCACCTCCAGGTAGAATGCGCAGAAATGACACCGTTGCCGGCAGAACGGGATGTGGACGTACAGGCCGATGTCTCGAGGCGTCGTCATGTCTCGATGGAAAAGGGACGGGGTTGTGAAAAGTCCCTGGCCAGCACTACTTCAATTTCATCCGCTGGGGAGGCGCCACGGTTGCGGATATGTGACGTCCATCCGGGGTGGTGACGGAGCGCCTCGAAGACCCGCTTCAGGACATCAGGCTTTATGAGCGCTTCCCATTCCCGGAGCCAGGCCTTCTGGTCTTCCTCACCCTCGTAGTCCTCCGGAAAGGAGGCTTCAAGGGTGAACCGCAGCGTGAAGGTTTTCTCTTCCTGGTACATAGCGCTCCTTGTCGTTGCGATTCCCTCGGAGGCGATCTTATAATACCGCCACTCAACAAGGAGAATCGTCCATGCCTATCTTCGAATATGTGTGTGGTGAATGCAATCATCGCTTCGAGCTGCTGGTCCAGGGCTCGACCAAAGCCGTCTGCCCACAGTGTCAGGCCACCAAACTCGAGAAACAGTTCTCCGCCTTTGGCGTGTCGGCGTCCGGCGGATGGACGCCTTCCGGAGGGGGCGGAGCCTGCGGGAGCTGCGGCGATCCCCGTGGGCCCGGCGCTTGTTCAATGAACTGACCGGCCATGTCCGATGCTCACGACATCGCCTTGCAGCAGGCGATTTCCAGAATTGGTCAATCGGATCCCCTCATCAAGCTGCTCCAGGAGGTGAGGCTGGGCCGGATGAAACCGTCGGATGCCGGATTGCGTGCCGTCACCGAGTCCTGGCTCCGCACCTACCAGACCGTCATTGAATCGACCTCGCTGACGCGGCAGGCACTCCTGCGCCTGGACCCCCGCCCGCGCATGAGCGTCCTGGTGGACGCCGGCGTGCTGGAACCCGGGAATGTTCTGGGTCAATCGCTGCAAACCAGCTTTGAAGATAAACTAGCCCAGGCGTCGCCGGACTGATCGCGGCGTTGGTCGTCCCACCCGGTCGCCCGTTCGTCGGAGGTTCGTGTAGAACCTGTACCGGCATGGCGCCCTCGGAACCACATCGCGGTTCCTCTCTTGCTCCGCCTCTCCGTACTCCTCCAGCTCCGGTGCAGCGGGCCAACGCCGGCGGCCAGGACGCGTCGAAAGCCATAGAGCAGAAATACCCTAGTGCGACTAGTCCATAAAAGACTCGCCGACAGAGGCATCCTCTACTAGACGATCTGCAGATTTCTGCTATTGCTATCCAACATCATCAGACCAATGTCGGACCTGCGTGGCGGGCCCGGGACGGGTCACCCCTTGACGGTAATAATTGGACAGGAATAGCCGCATGATGAGCACAGTCCTTTGTCCGGGGCGCAGATGGTGGGAATGCTTAAAACGGTTCGGACCTGTCCGTGTGCGTCTGCCGGGCACCGGCTGGCTCCTGACCGCCCTGGTGCTGACTCAGGCCGGGCTGACCGTCACTATGTACCGTCTCTCCGCACATGCGTCTCCGGTCGAGGTATGGCTGCTAGTTCTGCTGTCCGCCATAGGACCCCTCATGCTTCAGTACGTGGCCTTGCGGCGTCGCCCTTCCAAGGCGATTGGCGGCACGAACCACTGGATGCCTTTGCTCGTGGAGCAGGCGCTCGATCCTCTTATTCTGATGAACCCTTCCGGGGGCATCATGCGGTGGAACGGTCCCGCCGAGCAACTATTTGGATGGACGGGCGGTGAAGTGGTCGGCCGGCAATTGGCCGAGATCATCGTTCCGCCTTCACAGCGCGCTTCGTTTCAAGAGGCGTTCCGCCGGGTCCCGCTCCCCGGACGCCTGCGTGTGGAGGCCCGACATCGGCAGGGACATCTGATCACCGTGGAGATCCGGATTTCCGTCCTCCGATCGAACGGGGCCCTGGCCTATGCTCTCTTCTTGAGCGATCTCACGGAACGAACGCGGCTCGAAGCGCACCTGCACGCGTTGCAACAGCTGGAGGCCATCGGCCATGTCGCCGGAGGCGTGGCGCACGATCTCAACAACATGCTGCTCGTCATCGGGACGTACAGCGAACTGTTGAAGGACGATCCGTCGCTGGGAGGATCGCAACGTGAAGGTATTCAACAGATCGGAGAGGCGACGAAGCGGGCTGCCGACCTGACCGGCCGTTTGCTGGCGTTCAGCCGCCGGCAAACCCTTCCCTCCAAGAGCGTGCCCCTCAATGACCTCATTGCCTCGCTCGAACCGATGCTGAAGCCGTTGCTGGGGGAGCGCATCGAGTTCGTGCCCATTCTTGACCCGGCTTCAGACTGTGTGTGGGCTGATCCCTGCCAGATTGAACGGGTGTTGATCAATCTTTGCCTGAACGCCCGGGACGCCATGCCGCAAGGCGGCCGCCTCTTGATCATGACGGATCGGGTGCATTTGGATGAAACGGCGACACGCCGGTATCAATTGAGTGAACCGGGTCCTTATGCGCGATTGGTCGTTCGGGACACGGGCATCGGGATGGATGCCGAGACGCTCAGCCGTGCCTTCGAGCGGTTCTTCACCACGAAACCAAAAGGGCAGGGAACTGGTCTGGGACTGGCTTCGGTATCGGAAATCGTGGCGGAATACCATGGCGCGATCACCATCAGCAGCAAACCGGGCCTGGGTACATCCGTGCTGATCTATTTGCCCCTTGTTCAGGCTCCTGGATCGGTGGGTGATGGTCCCGAGGTTCATGACGGCGGGGCAGAGAAGGACGCGGAAACCAACGCCGGCGATGTTAGTACGCTCTGATGGGCCTTGCTGCTCGCGGGTCGGGCCCGTGTTGAACGCGCCTCATGCGCGGGAAGCGATGTGAGCCGTGCAGACTCGGCCGGTAGTCATCGCTCGGCGTCAGTAGGCGTCCTTCGCGCACCGGAACCCGGTTCCGCTGGGACGGCTATCCATGGTCCCCCAATCCCGATCCGCAGTCCGCAGGCTCATCGCCGGTTTGAGCCATGACCCGCCGCGCATGGCTTTGATCGCGCCACGATCGGGACCTTGCGGGTCTGCAAGCGGCGCCACCCGGTAGTAGTTGGGGTCAAACCAGTCTGTGACCCACTCGGACGCGTTGCCGGCCATATCGAGCGCACCATAGGGGCTGGCTCCGTCGGGAAAGCTGCCGACCGGCAGGGTGAGCAGTTCCCCGTTGATCCCTCGCTCCTTTGAAAGACGGGCGCCTTCCCCCTTGATCCAGAAGGCCTCCCAATCGGCCCCGCTTTGAAACTCGATAGTGCGGCCGGCCCAATAACTCGCGCTATTGGCCTTGGATATGTCCCATTCGTTGCCCCACGGATAGCGGCGGCCATCTGTGCCGCGCGCCGCCTTCTCCCATTCCGCCTCAGTCGGAAGCCGCTTGCCGGCCCAGCGGCAGTAATCCCGGGCATCTTCCCAGCTCACATTCACCACGGGATGATCGACGGCTGCATCCAACGGTCGATGGTTGTGCCACAGGGTGACAGCGGGATTGTTGTTCACCGGTTCCCGATGTCCGGCCGCTTCGACGAATTCGGCATATTGCCGGTTCGTGACTTCCAGCCGATCGAGATAGAAGCTTCCGATCGAGACGCGCCGCTCGGGATGTTCGTCAGGAAAGCCGTCAGCGCCGGCGGTTCCCATAGTAAATTCACCCGCCGGCACGAACACCATGGTGTCTTCCACTGCGGGCATGCTCCACCCGGAGGGCGGAGGGCCGGACAGCAGCATGCTGCAGAAATACAGGGCGGGAATGACTCGGCGCACGATCTCAGGACGTCTTGATCCGACAGGCCTTGGCGACCGCGTCGCGGTACTCCAGCCACAAGGACAGGGTCTTCTTGAGGCCGGCGAGCAGCGGCCGTTGAAGTGCAGGATTCGCATACTCCACGACCATGTCATACGCATCATGGCGATGTCCGGCCTCCACCAGTTGATGTGCGCGGATCAAATCCATACAGTCCGGCGACACGCCATGGTGTCGAACGAGCGGATGGCTCTGTATCACGGTCTCTATCTCTTCTGCGCTTTTGGGCTTCGACGGTTCAAGTATTTCTTTTCGATCCTTGACGCTGCCTTCCACGAAAATGGTCAGGGCGGCCGCGCCGAATCGAGGGCGTCCTCGACGGTGAGCGCGGTGACGGTCCGCTTGACCATCTCGTGCTTGCCGAGCTTGACCTTCAGTGTCTTCGGGGTGACCACGGCCAGGCTCATGCCGCCGCGGTCG